>CAADGB010000079.1 GCA_900696455.1 uncultured delta proteobacterium | reverse complement strand
CGGCGTGCCGCCGCCGGTGCCGGCGCGCGCGGCTCGACGGCGCAGCGCAGACGCGACGCGCAGGCCGGCGCCGTGCGCAGCGGTGAGCGTCGCCGCGCCGCGCCGTCGCGCACGGCGGCAGCTCCTTCGTCGGGGGTCGCCCTCGCGGCCTTGCGCGCACCGGGCCACGCCGAGCGCCCGTGGGGGCGGTGCCAGCGCGCGGGCGCCGCCGCAGCGACGGAGGTCCCGGGCGACCCCATACCCCGGAGGAGGCGCTCGTCACGGCCCGTGCGCGCGTGGCCGCGTCGGGGCGAGACCCCCGACGAAGGAGCTGCACGCATGACGCTCACGGAGACCCTGTCGATCGACCTCATCCACCTCCTGCGGCCCGTGGTCGCGGCGCTGCGGCAGCGGCGCGCCGGCCTCGCCGACCAGCTCGAGCGCGCGGCGACGAGCGTCGCGCTCAACCTCGCCGAGGCCGGCGGCCGCGCCGGGCGCGACCGCGTGCGGGTGCTGCGCATCGCCGCCGGCGAGGCGCGCGAGGTGCGGACCGCGCTCGCGGTCGCCGGCGCCTGGGGCTACCTCGACGACGCGACGCTGGCGCCGGCGGCCGCGCTCGCCGACCGGCTCGGCGGCGTGGTGCACGGGCTGATCCGGCGGCTCGGGTAGGGCCCGGCCCTGGCGCGCTGCGCCGGTAGCGCGTCGCGCGTCCTTCGACACGGGCTCGCTCGCGCTCGCCCGGCTCAGGACGACCGGAAAAAGTCCGGGGACCGGACAGGCCTCGGTATCGCGCTCGGCCTCGGCCTCGGTCTCGGTCTCGGTTTCGGTCTCGGTTTCGGTTTCGGTCTCGGATTCGGATTCGGTTTCGGATTCGGTTTCGGATTCGGATTCGGTTTCGGATTCGGTTTCGGATTCGGTTTCGGTTTCGGTTTCGGATTCGGATTCGGTTTCGGTTTCGGTTTCGGATTCGGTTTCGGTTTCGGTTTCGGATTCGGTTTCGGTTTCGGTTTCGGTTTCGGATTCGGATTCGGATTCGGATTCGGTTTCGGTTTCGGTTTCGGTTTCGGTTTCGGTTTCGGTTTCGGTTTCGGTTCCCGCGGACGGACCGGCGGCTCGGCCCGGGGCATCATGGCGGTGTGACCGCCCCGCCCTCGTCCGCCGACCGCGCCGCGCTGGTCGACCTCGCCCGCGCCCACCTGTGGCCGCCCTACACGTCGGCCGAGCGCCACGCCGCGCAGGATCCGCTGGTGATCGTCGAGGCCGAGGGGGCGTGGCTCACCGACGCCGACGGGCGGCGCTACCTCGACGCGATCTCGTCGTGGTGGACGTGCACGCTCGGCCACCGCCACCCGCGCCTGGTGGCGGCGCTCGCCGCCGCCGTCGCTCGCCTCGATCACGTCAGCGCCGGCGGCGCGATCCACCCGGCGGTCGCCCAGCTCGCCGCCGCGCTGTGCGCGGTGGCGCCGCCCGGGCTCGAGCGCGCCCACTTCTCCGACGACGGCTCGACCGCGGTCGAGGTCGCGATCAAGATGGCGTTCCAGTACTGGCAACAGAACGGGCGGCCGGCGCGGCGCCGCTTCCTCGCCCTGTCGAGCGCCTACCACGGCGACACCCTGGGCGCGGTCAGCCTGGCCGGCGCCGCCCCCGGCGGCTTCTTCACGGTGTTCGCGCCGCTGCTGTTCGAGGTCGCTCACGCGCCCGCGCCGGGTCCGGCCCCGGGCCCGGGCGGCGAGGACGCCGCCGCCTGGGACCGGGTCGCCGCCGCGCTCGAGGATCGGCTGGCCCGCGACGGCGACACGATCGCCGGCGTCGTCGTCGAGCCGCTGCTGCAGGGCGCCGGCGGCATGCGCACCTACCCGGCCGAGGTCCTGCGCCGCCTGCGCGCCGCCACCACCCGCGCCGACACCTTCCTCATCGCCGACGAGGTCTTCACCGGCTACGGCCGCACCGGCGCGATGTGGGCCTGCGACCTGGCCGGGGTCGCGCCCGATCTGCTGTGCACGGCCAAGGGCTTCACCGCCGGCATGCTGCCGATGGCGGCGACCCTGGCCACCGCCCGCATCTACGACGGCTTCCGCGCCGGCGCCGACGGCGAGAGCCGCGCCCTCATGCACGGCCACAGCTTCAGCGGCCACCCGCTGGGCGCCGCCATCGCCCGCGAGGTGCTCGCGATCTACCGCGACGAGGCCGTGGTCGCCGGCGTGGCGCCGCGCGCCGCGCGCCTGGCCGCCACCCTGACCGAGCTCGCCGGCGTCCCCGGCGTGCGCCGCACCCGCCAGCTCGGCCTGGTCGGCGCGGTCGACCTCGGCGACGGCGGCTACGGCGGCGCCGCCGGGCCGCGGCTGACCGCGGCCGCGCGGGCCCACGGCCTCTACCTGCGGCCGCTCGGCGACACCGCCTACCTGTGCCCGCCGCTCACCATCCCGCTCCCCGACCTCGAGCTCCTGCTCGAGCGCTTCGCCGCCACCGTCCGGACCTGCGCCGCCGGCTGACGCCGCCGGCGCGCGGCACGCATCAGCGCAACCGCGCCGCCAGGTTCTCGTCGAGCGCGGCCAGGAAGGCGTCGGTGGTCAGCCAGGGCTGGTCCTTGCCGACGAGCACGGCCAGATCCTTGGTCATCTGGCCGGCCTCGACGGTGTCGACGCAGACCCGCTCCAGCGCGTCGGCGAACGCCACCACCTCGGGCGTGCCGTCGAACTGTCCGCGGTACTTGAGGCCCTGGGTCCAGGCGAAGATCGACGCGATCGGGTTGGTCGACGTCGGCTTGCCCTTCTGGTGCTCGCGGTAGTGGCGGGTGACCGTGCCGTGGGCGGCCTCGGCCTCGACGGTCTTGCCGTCGGGGGTGAGCAGCACCGAGGTCATGAGGCCGAGCGAACCGAAGCCCTGGGCCACGGTGTCGGACTGGACGTCGCCGTCGTAGTTCTTGCAGGCCCAGACGAAGCCGCCGTCCCACTTGAGCGCGCACGCCACCATGTCGTCGATGAGGCGGTGCTCGTAGGTGATGCCCTTGGCCGCGAAGGCCGCCGCGAACTCGGCGTCGAAGACCTGCTGGAACAGGTCCTTGAAGCGGCCGTCGTAGCGCTTGAGGATCGTGTTCTTGGTCGACAGGTAGACCGGCCAGCCGCGGTTGAGGCCGTAGTTGAAGCAGCTCCGGGCGAAGCCGATGATCGACTCGTCGAGGTTGTACATGCCGAGGGCGACGCCGGCGTCGGCGAACTCGAACACCTTGTGCTCGATGGGCTTGCCGCCGCCGCGGGGCGTGAAGGTCATGGTCAGCGTGCCGGCGCCCGGGATCAGGAAGTCGGTGGCGCGGTACTGGTCGCCGAAGGCGTGGCGGCCGACGACGATGGGGCGGGTCCAGCCCGGCACCAGCCGCGGCACGTTCTTGCACACGATGGGCTCGCGGAAGATCGTCCCGCCGATGATGTTGCGGATCGTGCCGTTCGGCGACCTCCACATCTCCTTGAGCCCGAACTCGGCCACCCGGGCCTCGTCGGGAGTGATCGTCGCGCACTTGACGGCGACGCCGTGCTCCTTGGTCGCGTTGGCGGCGTCGATCGTGACCTGATCGCTGGTCGCGTCGCGGTGCTCGATGCCGAGATCGAAGTAGCGGAGGTCGATCTCGAGGTAGGGCAGGATCAGGCGCTCCTTGATCTTCGCCCAGATGATGCGGGTCATCTCGTCGCCGTCCATCTCGACGACGGGGTTCTTCACCTTGATCTTGGCCATCGCGGTTCCTTCTTCCGGTAAGGGCCGCCTTGTAGCACGGCGACGGCCCCCTCGGCCCCGCCCGGCGCCCGCGGTCGCGCCGGATCGACGACGCCCACGGTCAGGTGCGCAGCCGCGGCTGCGCGAGCGGGCGCCGGCGGCGCCGGCCGAGCACGGCCAGCACCACCATCGCCAGCAGCAGGGCGCGGGGGGTCGCCCCGCTGCCACCGCTCGCGCAGCCGCAGCCCGCGGTGATCTCGCCGGCGTCGGCCCCGGCGTCGGGGTCGGCCGGGTTGTCGCCGGCGTCGGCCCCGGCCGGATCCCCGGCGTCGGGCGCCACCGGCCCGGCGTCGGGGGGGGGCGGCAGGCCGGCGTCGGTCATCGGCGACGGCCCGGCGTCGACCATCGGCGTCGGCCCGGCGTCGGGCGACGTGGTCTCGCGCAGGCCGAGGCGCTGGTCGAGGAGCGCCACCGAGTTCTGCGTCGATCCGCCGCACTGACACTGCCGGTTGGAGTACTCGCCGCACGGCGCCGCCACGTTCTGGAAGCTCTTGGCGCCGCAGCCGGTCAGGTACGTCATCGGGTCCTGGCACAGGCGCTCGTGGTCGAGGCCGAACGAGTGCGCGATCTCCTGGGCGTTGGTCTCGCACACCGAGCGGTAGTTGGTGCCGTAGACCTCGGCGAAGGTGAAGACGATCGAGTTGTTGATGACGCCGCACGAGAACGGCGACACCCCGCCCACCCCCGCCTGCATGCCCAGGTCCTGGGGCCGCCCCGCCACCACGATCTCGTAGTGCGGCACGTTGCCGGGATCGACGTCGGTGATCGTCACGTTCCAGCGCTGGAACATCGTCGTCATGCACGACATGACCTGCGACCAGCCGCTGGCCGAGACGTTCCACGGCGGGATGGTGCGGGTCTGGCTCACGATCGTGGAGCGGTTGGTGCGGGCGTCGTTGTTGCCCGGCACGTAGGTGCCGCCGCTCTTGTTCAGGTAGAAGATGATGGGCGCGTGGTGGACCACGGTGTCGGGCCACGCCGGCGGCGGCAGCGCCGGATCGTCGACGACGACATAGCTGCCGCGCGGGACGCCGTCGGTCGGCGCCGGATCGCCGACGAACCCGGGGGCGCGCGGCGCGTCGGCGGGCGCCGGCTGCGACGCCGGCGCCTCGCCCCGGGCCGGCGCCGCGGTCGCGAGGAGGGCCAGGGAGATCGACGCGAGGATCGGGACCAGCTTGCACGCACGCATGTTCACCTCCGCGCCGTGCCGTTCATCACGTTCCGTGCCAGCGGCCGCGGCAGGGCGGCCAGCGCGCGCCGGCACCGACGAGCGTGCGCGCCGAACCTGACCGCGGCCGCCGTCCGGTGCGGCCGGCCGGCCGGCGCGGATCGGGACAGCCCGGCGCGCCGGGCGGGGCGAACCGCCTCGCGAACTCGCGGACGCACCTCGCCCCTCGCCGGCGAGCCGCTGCCATGGGCGTGGGGGGGACCTGCCATGAGCTGACATCGCGGGGGGGTGGGTGCGAGGGACGTTTATCCCACCCGGCCCCGGCGTCAGCGGGGCTCCTAACGAACGGCGCCGGCAAGCGCCCGACATCACTCGCGCGATGGCCGCGGCTTGTCGGCCTTCGACACGCCCTCGCTCACGCTCGGCCGGCTCAGGCCGACCGGAGAGATGCAGCTCGCCG
>CAADGB010000078.1 GCA_900696455.1 uncultured delta proteobacterium | reverse complement strand
GGGGGGGGGGGGGGGGGGGGGGGGGGGGGGGGGGGGGGGGGGGGGGGGGGGGGGGGGGGGGGGGGGGGGGGGGGGGGGGGGGGGGGGGGGGGGGGGGGGGGCGGGGGGGGGGGGGGGGGGGGGGGGGTGGGGGCGGCGGCGGCGGCGGCGGCGGCGGCGGCGACGGGCACGGCCAGGGCGGCTTCCTGGCGACGCTCCGGCGGATGGCCCGCGGCGACGTCGGCGGGCTGACCGACGCCTTCGACCGCCACCTGCACCGGGTCGAGCGCCACCTCGCGGACGCCGACCCCGACCTGCCGCCCGGCGGCGCGCGCGACGCGGCCGCCATCGCCGCCGTGTCCCTGACCATGCTGGGCATCAAGGCCCTCAAGGTCCTGCCCGGCATCCCGTTCCTGCCCGGATACAAGGGCGTGCTCCTCATCCCGCTCTACCTGGTGGCGGCGCGGCTCACCCGCACCCGCCTCGGCGCCACGCTGACGGGCCTGACCATGGGCACGGTCGCGTTCCTCCTCGGCGACGGCCGCTACGGCGTGTTCGAGATCGCCAAGCACGTCGCCCCTGGGCTGGTGGTCGACCTGCTCTACCCGCTGGTGGTCCGGGTCGCCGCCCCCGGCACCGGCCGCCTGCGCCGGATCGTGGCGTGGAGCGCGCTCGGCTTCCTGGCCGCGATCGGCCGCTTCGCCACGATCACGGTGGTGGCGCTGGCGGTGCAGCCGCCGGCGCTTGTCTTCGCCGTGTTACTTCCGGGGCTGCTCGTTCACGGTATCTTCGGCGTCCTGTCGGGCATCGTCACCGCCCCGCTGCTCGCCGCGTTCGATCGCGACCGGCGCACCCAGGAGTCCTCATGACCAAGCTCGTCGGCGGCGATGGCCGCACCCACATCACCTCGACGCTGATGCGCGAGTCGCTCCAGGATCGCAAGGTCACCGCCGGGACCGACAGCGATCGCGACGTCCACATCTTCCCCGACGCCGCGCTGGTCGGCATCGGCGGCCAGAGCATCTTCGATCGCGGCAAGGACGCGATCCTGCCCCTGGTCGACGAGATCGCCGCGGTCAAGGCCGGCGGCAAGCACATGGTGATCGGCGTCGGCGGCGGCACCCGGGTCCGCCACACCGTGTCGATCGCCCTCGACCTCGGCCTGCCGGTGGGCGGCATCGCCCAGCTCATCGGCGCGATGGAGGAGCTCAACGCGAGCCTCCTCAACACGCTGCTCGCCCGCCACGGCTCGATGCCGATGCAGCGCGATCACTTCTGGGACCTGCCGCTGTACTTCGCGTCGGGGATCCTGCCCATCGCGATCTCGATCCCGCCCTACCACCTGTGGGAGCCGCCGCCCGACGAGGGCGTGCTGCCGATGCACGGCTCCGACTTCGGCCTGTTCCAGCTCGCCGAGGTGCTGTCGATGGGCCAGCTCATCTTCGTCAAGGACCAGGACGGCCTCTACGACAAGGACCCGGCCCACCACGCCGACGCCCGCCACATCCCGCACCTCACGCTGGAGGAGCTGCTGGCCGCGCCGCCGCCCACCAACATCCTCGACGAGGAGCTGTTCCGGGCGT
Source organism: uncultured delta proteobacterium (assembly GCA_900696455.1). Lineage (GTDB taxonomy): Bacteria > Myxococcota_A > Polyangia > Haliangiales > Haliangiaceae > UBA2376. The sequence continues at coordinate 7,272 of CAADGB010000078.1, read as the reverse complement.
GGGCGAGCGCCCGGAACGTGCGCAAGGTCCAGATCGTCAACGGCCTCAAGCCCGGCATGCTGAGCGCCGCGCTGCGCGGCGAGCCGGTGGGCACCGTCATCTCGAAGGAGACCCCGTGAGCGAGCGCAAGGTCATCGCCTCGGCGCTGTCCGGCGCCACCCTCACCGGCCACGACGCCGGCGGCATCGACTACCAGCCCATCGCGATCATGCCCGACGTGCGGGTGGTCAAGATCGGCGGGCAGAGCGTCATGGACCGCGGGCGGGCGGCGCTGTTCCCCATCCTCGACGAGATCGTGGCGGCGCGCCGCGAGGGCATCCAGGTGGTGGTGCTGGTCGGCGGCGGCACCCGCGCCCGCCACATCTACAGCATCGCCAGCGAGCTGGAGATGCCGGTGGGCGTGATGGCCACCCTCGGCAAGTACATCCCCATGCAGAACGCGCGCATGGTGCAGATGCTCCTGGCCAAGCACGGCGGCCTCTACATCCTGCCCGACGACTTCGAGAAGCTGCCGCTCTACCTCCAGCTCGGCTGCCTGCCGGTGATGAGCGGCATGCCGCCGTTCGGCTACTGGGAGAAGCGCGAGGAGGGCAGCCGCATCCCGCCCCACCGCACCGACGCCGGCGTCTTCCTCTCCGCCGAGTTCCTGGGGGCGCGCCGCGCCATCTTCATCAAGGACGAGGAAGGCCTCTACACCGACGATCCCAAGAAGAACCCGGCGGCCACCCACATCCCGCGCATCTCGGTGGCCGAGCTCACCGCCCGCGACCTCCCCGACCTCGTCGTCGAGCGGGTCGTGGTCGAGTACCTGCCGCGCGCCCGCGCCTGCAAGGAGCTCCAGATCGTCAACGGCACCCGGCCCGGCCAGGTCCTGGCCGCGCTGCGCGGCGAGGACGCCGGCACGATCATCCACGCCTGACCGGCCCCGGTCCCGGGGGCGGCCTCGGCGTCGGCCGAGGGCTCGGCCTCGGGCTCGGCCCGCGGAGCCGCTACATCTGGTTGCCGCCGGCCTGCCCGGTCGCGCCCTTCACCGCCCCCGCCGGCGGCGGCGTCGCCGCCGACCCGCTGCCCGCGCCCTCCTGCTTGCCGGTCCCGTCACCCTTGCCGGAGTGGTTGCCGCCATGGTCGCCCTTGCCGCCGCCGGTGCCGCCGCCGCCGCCCGAGGTGTCGGTCGACTTGATGTTCGACGCCGCCCACGCCTGGGTCCGCTCGATGCGGCCGGCGACGTCCTTGCGGAGCGCGTCGATCGTGACGCCGCCGCTCGGCTCGAGCACGACCTTGCTGCCGCCCTCGACGTCGCTGGCGCTCCCCTTCACGTCCTTCGCCGTGCCCACCGGGCACATGCCCATGCCGGCGCCGCCGGTGCCCTCGCCGGTGTGCTTGACGTCGGTGTCGGGGGCGCCCTGGACCGACACCAGGTGCGCCACCCGCTTGCGGATCGTGTCGGTCGCCGCCGCGTTGCCGGCGGTGATCGTGAGCACGACCTTGCCCGCCTGGTCGGCGTCGTCGACCAGCGCGGTCGTGGCGCCGGCCACCACGCTCGGGCAGTTGCCGGCGCGGTTTGCCATCGAGGGATCGGTCGCGCCCGCCGCGCCCGCGCCGCTGGCCGCCGCCGCGCCGCTGGCCGCCGCCGCGCCGCTGGCCGCCGCCGAGCCGCTGGCGGCCGCCGAGCCGCTGGCGGCGCCGCCCCCGGCCGATTCCTTCTTCTTGCAGGCGGCGAGCGAGAGCGTCGCCGCGACGAGCACGAGCGTGAGCCTGGTCATGAAGCCTCCCGCCCGCATGGTAGCCTGCCGCCGTGCGACGCACGCGGCCCCGGGCGCCGATCCTCGCGCTGGCGGCGGCGCTGGCCGGGGCCACCATGGCGGCGCCGCTCGTCCAGCCCGGGCGGTCGGCGCCCCGAGCCGCCCCGGGCGCGACCGAGCCCCACGGCCTGCCCCTGCCCCGCGGCAGCCGCGCCGCCGAGGGCCGCCACGTCTCGGGCCTGGGCTTCCGGGCCACGGTCGATCACGTCGCGAAGGTCCTCCGCGCCCGCGGCGTCCCGGTCACCGCCACCGGCCCGTACCGGGTCCGCGGCGTCGATGTCATGCGCTTCGTCCGGGACGATCCCGCCGGCACCTGGCTCGCGATCCACGTCTGGCGCACCGGCGGGGTCACCTGGATCACCATCGTCCCCCGCCCGGCGCCGCCGGCCCCGACCTCCGCCCCGGGCGCGGGCGCCTCGCCCTGACGACCGGCCCCCGCGCCCGGCTCCCGCCCGGCCCGTCGCGTCGGCCCCGGCTCCGGCCCGGTCCCGCAGCCGCGGCCCGGCCCGGCCCGCCCGCGGCCTCCCGGCCTTGACGCCGCCCGGACGAGCGAGTAGAGATTCACCCTCCGTCGCCGACGGGCGCCGGGCGTGACAATCGGGGATCGTCTAATGGCAGGACGTCAGACTCTGGATCTGACTATCTAGGTTCGAATCCTAGTCCCCGAACCAAGGGCGCGCTTGACGGCCCGCCCTCCATCTGGCACAAACCACCGACCTCGGCCCCATAGTCTAGCGGTTAGGACGTCGGCCTCTCACGCCGAAAACAAGGGTTCAAGTCCCTTTGGGGTCACCAGCACGAGACGAACGGTCCTACCCGACTGCGTGCAGCGCCCACCCGGGCGCTTCGTCATTTTCGGGCCATACTGGCGAGGTGCTGGTGCGCCCCCACCTCTCCTTCGGCGGTCCGCGGAAGTCGAATGACGAAGCCCGATCCGTCGCTGCTGATTGATGTCGTCGCGCCGTAAGTCCTCCACGCGCTCGATCTCGCGTTTGCCGCCCTGACCGCCGCCAAGGTCCGTCACGTCGCGCGGCGCCCGGCGCGCCGGTCATCGCCCCGAGAACAGCAGCGGGTAGGTGACCACGGTCGCGCCGTCCGCGGGCGGCGGGAAGCGCACGGTCCCGAGGACGCAGGCGACGCAGCGCGCGACCTCGGCGTCCTCGGCGATCTGCCCCGAGGCGGTCGCGTCGGTCACCGCGCCGTCGGCGCCGATGGTGAACCGGGCCGTGATCCGCAGGGTGCCGACCGGCTCCTCCAGCTCGGCGCGCACGTAGCAGCGCAGCAGGTCGTCCCGGCGCGCGGCGATCGCCGGCGCGATCGGGTCTCGCGTCGACGACGCTCCCGCCGGGGCCGGCTCGCCAGCGTGCACCGCGACCGGCGGCGTCGCCGTCGCCGTCGGCGTCGCCGTCGCCGTCGATCGCGCGCCGCCCGCCTCGCCCGCGCGCCCCGAGGCCGGCGCGGGGTCGCACCGGTCCAGGGGATCCAGGGCCGCGGCCCCGGGCGAGCTGGCGCGCCGGTCGCCGCCGCCGCACGCGAGCACGGCCGCGATCCCGGCGACGGCGGCCACCGAGGCGGCGCGACGACGGACGACCCTCCCGGCGCGGACCATGACGCCTCATACCACGCCCCCTCGCGGACGGTTCGCCGGCGCGCGTGCGCCGCGTCACGGCTCGATCGCCAGCTCAGCGCTCCCAGCGCAACGGACCGAGCGGCAGCTCGCGCGGCCCGGGCGCCGACGTCGCAAGCAGCCGGCGGCCGCGCGCGTCGGTCGCGACGACTCGATCGACGCCGACCTGATGGATCGGCCGGGCGCGCGGCGGTGGCGGCAGGACCACGGCCGGCGGCGGCGGCGCCTGCTCGTGCGCGGTCGCCGTCGCCAGGTCGATCCACACCACGTCCGGCTCGTCGCCGCCGCGGCGGAGGCTGTCGCCATCCCACGGGTGCGAGCAGGGGCCGGGGTGCGAGCTGCCGACGCTCCACCGCGCCTCGATCCGCCCGTCACCGTCGCGGTCGCGACGGATGACCTCGGCGCGCACCCAGTCGCCGGTCGCCGACGGCTCGGGCGCCAGCGCCCACACCCGCCCGCCGAGCGCGAGCGTCCGCTCGTCGCCGCCGGCCAGCGCGCGCACCGTCACCCGGTCGCCCAGCGCCCACGCCATCCAGCGGTCGCCAGCGAAGGCGGCGGCGATGGGCGGCACCGAACGCGCCTCGACCAGCACCGGGGCGAGCTCGGTCACCTGCCGCGCCCGCACGTCGATGAGGTGCAGGCCGCCGGTGCGCCACACCGCCAGCCAGCGGTCGTCGGCCGAGGTCGCCAGCAGGCCCTCCACCACGGCGCCCTGCCCCGAGCCGAGCACCAGGGTCGGGAACAGGCGATCGCCGACGGTCTCGCGCATCACCCACGAGGTGCGGCGACGGTCGTCGTGATCGGTGTCGACGCTCTGGCACAGCAGCAGCCAGCCGCCGTCGGCGGCGAGGTCGAGCACGAAGACCGAGGCGTCGGCGCCGATCGCGCCGTCGGCTGCGGGCGGATCGAGCCACGGGCCGGACGCGCCCGCGAGCTCGTCCGGAGTCTGCGCCCGCCGGGGCCCGCAGCCCGCGGTCACGGCCGCCAGCGCGAGGCCGGCGGCGAGCGCCGCGATCCTCGTCGACGTGCATGGGATCGTCGGGACGGGCTGCACCGACGCGATTGTCGCAGAGTCGCGGCGGAGCGGGGCGCGGCGCGCCAGAGTTGTTACCAGCGCTTCCACGGCAGTTGGTCGAGTCCCGTCGGTCCGCCGGGACCGCGGCGGATCAAACCGGTCACTTCGCCGCTCCCTCCGGCGCGCGACCCCAACCCCCGTGAACTCCTCCTCGCCGAGGAATTCCGACCACTTGCTGAGCTGCGGTAAGACCTCTGGCGCGCGGGTACTACAACAGCGGCCCCAGCGGCATCGTAGCCAACTCGCTGGTCTGGAATGCCCTCATCGTCGGCATGTACAACTACGACACATGGAACGTTATGTCGTCGCATCGCGTGAACATGGCCAGCTCGACCGTTAACAATACCATTGGAAACCCAGGCCAGGAGCTGCCCCATCTCGTGGGCCCGGGTTCACGCTCCAATGCGGCCGCGTCGTCGGGGGGCATCCACTTCGTCAACATCGCCAGCACCTCGAACGGGATGGCGAGCGGATTCGCGGTGTATGGCGCGTCGGATCCGGCGCCGTTGCGTGGCACCAGCTTCGCTTCTCCTGCGGTGCTATCAACGGCGATCCAGGCCTACCTATACGAGGGAGTCTTCAGCTCGCTCTACTACCCAATAGCCAAGAAGGCGATCCTCATGGCCGCGACGCGCGACGCCAACGGTGACGGCCAGGTGATGACGGGCACCGAGTGGACGGCAACGCCCGACGGCAAGGACGGCGCCGGCCAGGTCGATCTCGCCCTCGTCACGTCGACCCTCGACAGCAACCGGTACACGTACGTCGAGCTCACCAACGCGTCGTTCGTTTCTTGCGGCGCCGGATGTCGCGAGTACACGCTGCCGTCGTTCACCGGGTTGCCGGGCAAGAACGTCAAGGCGGCCCTGGCATGGAACGCGTGCGCGGCGACCAGAACCGGTTCCGTCACCTCTCCGACCGATCTCGATCTGGTCCTCATCCAGCCGGCCTGGTGTTTGAACGGGGTGCGACAGTCGACGTCACTCAACAACAACGTTGAGATGATCTACGACACTTGCCTGGCGGGGTCGCCGTACTCGGGAACGTACGGTGCCAAGGTGCGCATGAAGAACGGCGGCTCGCTGCCTTTGTGTGGCAGCGAAACCAGCGAGCCCGTCGCCTTCGCCTGGAGCTCGCAATGAAGCACTGGGTCGCGGGAGCCGCGGTCATCGCGATGTCGCTCGCGGCTTGCGGCGACGCGGAGCCTCGGTGCGCCGTCGATCAGGTCGTGCGGGATCAGAGGTCGGCGTTGTGTCTGGGCGCGCACGAACTGGCCAAGCGATCGACGGACGCGATCGTGCCGAGCCAGACGGAGCTCGAGGAGGCGGAGGTGCTGATCGAGCGCGCGTTCCAGGCGCTTCGTCCCGGATTCGCGCGGATTCCGGTCGCGGCGTCGTGGGACCAGGCGCGCGCGGAGGTCACGCTACGGGTCGCTATTCCGGCGGTGATGGAGGCGTGGGGACGTCACGAGCTCGAGACCGGAGTCGCGCCGATCGACGACGTGGTGGCGCAGATGAACGTCACGACGTTCACGTACGACGGCAGCCTGGCGCTTCCGTCGGCGACCCTGGTGTCGAGCCACGCGGTGTCGGCGCCAAACGTCGCGCGTTCGCTCGAGAGCGTCGACGGCATCAGCGTGGAGCTGGTCGATACCCGCGGCTTCCTGCAGCCAAGCGACGTGATCGACGAGGGCGTTGGCCGCGTCGTGTTCACCGTGGGCTGGGGCGATTGCGCGGTCGGCTGCGCGCAGGCGCATTTCTGGCGCACCGTGGTTGCCGAGGATGGTCGCGCGACGCTGGTGGAGGAGTGGGGAGACCCGGTGCCGCCCGCGATCGTCGAGTCGTACGCCACGCCCGCTCCGTACCTGTGATCAGCCGCCCCCCTCGGCCGGGCCCCTCCCCCATCGCCCTGTTCCACGCGTGGCAGCGCCTCACGCCATCGGCTCCGGCCTCGTTCCATACCGCGCACCCTGCCGGTCTGCGGCACTGCCCCGTCCAATGCGCTGGCCGTGCACCTCTCCGCGACCAGCGCCGCCCTCGACCTTGGTGACCACGGCTGTGCGTCCACCAGCAATCGCCCAGCGAGAAAGTCGGCCTCGATGGACGCCCACGCCGTCCCCCCGCCACGGCGGTTCTGCGCCAACGACCTGGAACGGGCCCGAACCTGGAACGTCTTCGACTGGAATCCCCTGCAAGTGCCTGAAGCAAGAGGGACGATCGTGTTGCAGTTGGGAGCATACCCCCCCTTGGGGTCACCAGCACGAGACGAACGGTCCTACCCGACTGCGTGCAGCGCCCACCCGGGCGCCTCGTCGACGTGCGTGGGATCGTCGGGACGGGCTGCACCGACGCGATTGTCGCAGCGTCGCGGCGGAGCGGGGCGCGGCGCGCGGCTACCCGCGCAGGAACAGCGCCAGCCCGCCGAACCCGGCCAGGATGACGAGGAGCAGGATCACGAACGTGCGCGTGCTCAGGTCCACCGGGTCCACGTGGCGATCCTGCTCGGCCATGGTGCGGGTCTCGGTGGCGTCGTCCGGCCGCTCGCCCTTGAGATCCACGCGCGTCATGGCTCGATCATGACGCACGCGCCGGGTGCCGGCCACGGTGACCGGCACCACCCCGGCCGTGATCGAGGCGTGAGCGGCCACGCGCCGTGGCCGCCGACGCGGTACGACGTGGCATGCGCGCACGCTCGGCTCGCCTCGCCGTCGCCCTGGGCCACGCCGCCGTCGTCGCCGTCGCCCTCACCCTCGTCCTCTCCGTCGGGGC
>CAADGB010000077.1 GCA_900696455.1 uncultured delta proteobacterium | reverse complement strand
TCGAGGCGTTGCTTCAGTTCCTGCCGTTCGCGTTCCAGGCCGACCTCTGGGGCGGCGTGGCGTTGCGGCGCGGAACGAGGGTGCTGGCCGGCGTGCACGTCGATGGAACGTTGCGCGGGCCGATTCCGTGGCGCGTCGCGGGCGAGGCGTGCCTGTCGACGTGGTTCGGCGATCTGTGTGTCGGGTTCGAGGCGACCTTCGGGCAGTCACGCGCGGTCGACCTGCCGGCGCGTGAAGTCTGGCCCCTCCTGAAGGCGGCGCTCGAGGAGCGGCGGAGCTGGAGCTCTCCGCTTCCCTCCGGTGCCGCGCGGGCCGTGGTGACCGGCGCATCGGTCGGCGATGGAATTCCTCGCCTGGATCCGTCCGCGGCGCTCGCGGTGCGGCAGAAGGTAGTGCCGCTGAACCGGACCATCGAGCGGTTCGCCCACGTGCGGCCGATCGATGCCGAGCGCTTCGAGATCACGCGAGTGGTTCTCGGAACGACCGAGATTCCGCTGCCATCGCCGATCGAGGACTGGTTCGCGCCCGCGCAGTTCGAGGCGCTGGGCACCGAGGAGCGCCTGTCGCGGCCGGGCTTCGAGAAGATGGTCTCGGGGGGCACGCTGGCCGGCGACGGGATCACGACCGGCGACGAGCTGATCACGCCCGTGGCGTACGAAACCATCACGTTCCCGTCACCGACGCCGGCCCCCGAGCCGTATCGACCGGACTACAACCAGCAGATCGCCGGAACCGCGAGGGCCGCGAACGCGAATGCGCCGCTGCGTCCGCCGCGCAGCCCGGCGCCGCTCGTCACGCTCGATGAAGAAGCGTTCGTGATCGCGTCGACGGAGGATCTGACACCGCGCCTCGATCTCGTCGCGGCGGGCTCGCGCGGCGCCGCCGAGCTCGCCTTGCGCGCGTACATCGTCGCCAATCCCGCTGCCGCCGGCACGCTCCAGGTCGTGCCGCGTTTCGAGGCGATGTCATGAGCGGGAGCGATGTCGCGGTCGAAGCTTAGACGCGCGTGACGCGGAATTCGTCGATAATCGTTGCACCCGCATTAGTCGGGATGGTACGGATGACGTGCGAAATGCGCCGATGCGGGGGCATCTGGCGCATTCGCATGTGGAGATGCGAAGGGTGAACCGCAACGAGGCGTCGGCATGAGTGAGCATCCCGCCGAGATGCGCTTCCTGTCGTGGGCGCGGCGCGGGGCGGCCGCGCTCCTAGAGGAGCCGGACATGGGGGCGCCGGCGCCAGCTCGGGCCGAGCTGGCGGTCGAGCTCCAGTTCAACCACGACAACAACATGCTCGCCGGCGCTGAGCTCGAGCTGCTCGGGCCCGGTGACGTCACGGCGCTCGATCCGCGCGCGATCGTGCGCGTCTGGCCTCCGCCCGACACTCGCGACGCCGAGGCCAACTACTTTCCGCTCGTCGAGCTCGATCAGGTCGACCTGCCGTGGCGCTACACGCCGCGGGCTGCCGACGCGGCCAATCGCGTACGACCGTGGCTCTGCTTGATCGTCGTTCGCGACGGCGAGGAGGGCGTCAGCTACGAGCCGCCGACGCGCGGCCGCGGTTGCGGAAGGGTCACGCTGCCCGACGGTACGCCGATGCCGATCATCGATCAGTCCTGGGCCTGGGCGCACGTCCAGATCAGCGGTACCGATTCGATGAGCGCATCGGAGGTCATCGCCGAGGAGCCGGCGCGCGCCGTCGCGCGGCTCTTGTGTCCGCGCCGCCTGGAGAAGAACACGACGTACTGGGCGATGCTCGTCCCGACGTTCGAGGTCGGCCGGTGCGCGGGTCTCGGGCTTGCACCAACCACGACGCAGCTCGCGCCCGCGTGGGACGGTGACACGGTGGAGGGAAGTCTCGTTCTGCCCGTCTACTATCGCTGGCGGTTCGGAACGGGGCGCGGTGGTGATTTCGAGTCGCTCGTTCGCGAGCTGGCGCCGAAGCCGCTGCTCGCCACCGTCGGGGCGAGGCCCCTCGACGTCAGCCAGCCCGGCACGCTGCCGCTCGCCGCGACCGAGCCAGTGCCGATCGGCGGGGCCTTGCGCGCGCCGGAGGCCGATCCGTGGCTGTGGCCCGAGGATCAGGGCGAGCGCTCGATCTTCGTCCAGCGACTCGCCGCGCTGCTCGACTACCCCGACGTCGTGCGCAAGACCGGCGGCACGCCGATCGTCGCGCCGCCGCTTTACGGGACATGGCATGCGCGCAGCTGGCGCCTGCAGTCGGGGTCGCCGCCGATCTGGTTCGACGACCTCAATCGCGATCCGCGCAAGCGCGTCGCCGCCGCGCTCGGCACCGAAGTCGTGCAGGAGCTGCAAGAAGATCTCATGGCGTCGGCGTGGGACCAGCTCGCCGGCCTTCGCGAGATCAACGACCAGCTGCGCAAGGCTCAGTTTGCTCGCGCGATCGGGCAGCGGTTGCATGTGCGCTTCGTCGTGCCGGCGAGCGCGGACGAGGTGCTCACCTTCACCGCGCCGGCGCTCGGCCACATCCGTCCGACGACGAAGACCTTGCGTGCGCTGGTCAAGAACAGTCCGGCGCGTATGGCACTCGTGGGCGGCGCGTTCCGCCGGGTCGGGCGCCCGCTCGGACCGATGGGGCGGCGGCAGGGCCGCGCGGTCTTGCCGACGGCACCGATCATCACGCGCGTCAACAGCGGGTACTACGACGACGTGCTCGTCGCGACGCCGCCGACGTCGGGGATGTTGCCGACCTGGGACTGGCTGCGTACCAAGGCGGGCGGGCCGATCGAGCTCACGGACGGGCCGCTCGCTGAGGGCGTGGTCACGGCACAGCCTGCGCGCGTAGACGTCGCGGTGTGGGATACCGAGTACGAAATCGAGCTCAGCGCGCCTGACGACGATCCTGGCAACTCCAACGAGGACAGTCCGTCGATGGCGCGCTTTCGTGAAGCGGCGATCGACCTCCATGGCCGCAACGTTGCCGCCGCGGTCGACGCGGCCGTTCACCGGCTCGACATGTCAGCGGTGCGCAGCGCCGCCGTCGCGGCCGTCGATCCTGCCACCACGATCCCTGCGGCGCTGCTCGACCGGCTACGGCTCGCGACCGGCTTCGCCTGGAATCCACCGGACCCGATCGAGCCGGTGATGGCGCACCCGGAGTTTGCGCAGCCGATGTACAAGCCGCTCGCCGAGCGCTCGCCCGACTGGATCCTGCCCGGGCTCTCCGACGTGCCGGCCAACAGCGTCGCGCTGGCCGTCACGAACCCGGCGTTCATCGAGTCCTACATGGTCGGGCTCAACCACGAGATGGCGCGCGAGCTCCTGTGGCGCGAGTTTCCGACCGACCAGCGTGGCAGCTACTTCCGGCAGTTCTGGGATCCCGCGGGGCTCGTGACGACGCCCGTGCCCGAGAGTGCCAAGGACATCACGCCGCTCGCGCAGTGGGACAGCGGTTCGGCGCTCGGCGATCACAGCCCGCGGCCGACGCCGCCCGACGCGTCTCACCTGGTGCTGCTGGTGCGCGGCGAGGTGCTGCGTCGCTATCCAGGCACGCTGGTCTATGCCCAGCGTGCGCAGGGCCCCGAGGGTCAGCGGGAGCTGGCCGACGAGCAACGGCGGCCCGTGTTCGGCGGTCGCCTCGATCCCGATGTCGCGTTCTTCGGATTCGATCTCGCCGTCGAGGACGTGCGGGGCGACGAGACCAACCCGGGCTGGTTCTTCGTCTTCGAGGAGCAGCCGGGGGAGCCGCGCTTCGGTCTGGACGAGTTCGCCGACGATCCGCCGACGACCTGGAACGAGCTCGCGTGGACGCACCTCGCGGCGACGGCCGAGGATCTCGCTGGCATCAACTACATCGACCTCGACGCGGAGTCTCCGCTCACCGCGGGCATCGAGGCGGAAGGCGCTGGATGGCACCGCCAGAACGGGGCGTTCGTCGCCCGCGGCGCTGACCATGCCTTCATCACCTACCAGCGCCCGGTGCGTGTCGCGATGCACGGGTCCGAGCTCTTGCCGTGAGCCATGCCTGATCCCGCCGTCGACATCCTGCAACTCTCGCCGCAGTATCCGATCGCGCTCCTGCCGGTGCGCGTCGAGACGCGCTTCGTCGCCGATCCGCTGCCCGAGCTCCTGGTTCGCGTGTATCCCGACGAGATCGCCGCCGAGCTCGGTCACCTCATGAGCACCGACGCGGCGCTGGCGGCCCGCGAGTTCTGGCGCGAGACGTGGGAGCCTGGGAACGAGCTCGACGCGTGGCGGCGCTTGGTGCTCCGCTATCCGCCGCACGTGGCGGCCGCGCTCATCGAGCAGGAGGAGCCGAGTAACCTGACCGAGGAACCGAGGCCTGCCGAGCCGACGTGGCAGAATCCACCCGAGCCGCCGCCTCCCGAGACCGCGACGACGCGCGTGCTGCCGGATTGCTGGATCGTCGTCGGCTATCGCGGCGGTGATGAGGTGCTGCGTTACACGGGCGGCGCGATCGTCGAGCCGCTGGCGCTGTCATTCCGCCGCGACGAGGTCCCAGGGCTACTCGATCACGACGGGCTCGAGGTCGAGCCCGCGCTCCTGTGGACCGTCGACTTCGATGCGGCGGTCACCGCCGGCATGGGGATGCGCATCCCGCTGGACAACGCGAGCTTCGACAACGGCTTCGACCGGCTCGTCGTGTACGGGGTAAAGACCACGCTGACGGCCGCCGCCGGCGCCGAGCGCATGAGCGAGCTCCTCGAGCGTCACCGCCAGACGCGCGGCCTCGCGCTGGTACGTCAGGGAACGCCGACCAATAACTCCGGGGAAGGGGCGTCGGGTTATCCACCGCCCGACGATGCGGAGCGCAGCTTCGCCATCGAACGTGGCGATTCGCTCGCGACGGCGACCACGGACGGCGGCATCCTCGCCCGCGCGCTTGGCATCGACGTCGAGGACTTCGCTCACGTCGAAGGTGCGGATCGCGTGGAGCAGCAGCGGGCTCGCGCGATGAACCAGGCGCTCTGGCCGTGCACCTTCGGCTACTTCCTCGAGCAGATGATGTCGCCGTCGGTCATCACGGCGCCGCCGATCGTCACCGCCCAGATGATCGGTAACATCCGCGCCCATTTCATCGACCACGTTCGCGGCCGCGGGCCGCTGCCGGCGTTCCGCGTGGGTCGCGTGCCGTATGGCGTCCTACCGGTGACCCCGCTCGCTGGAGGAGATGATGCGTTCGACGGTGCGCTGACGCAGCGCCTCAGCCAGTGGCAGCCGCACCTGCTCTCACTCGTCGACGGCGTGTCGCGCGTCGGCAAGACTCCCGAAGACCCCGACGCGGACCTGCTCGGCATTCTGGCGGTCGATGCCAGCACCCGGGAGGCTCGCCTGCGCGAAGTCATCGGGCCCGCGTACGTGCGCGCGGCACTCCAGCTCCTCGGCATGAGCCCGGACCTCGGCACGACGGAGCGGCAGTCGCTCGTCGCCGATGTCTTGTCGATGGCGAACCTCGGCGGAACGCCGCGCGTCACGATGATGACGTTCGGAAACAACGCGCTCCGTATCAATCGTCCGATGGTGACCAAAGACCCGCTGTCGGAGGAGCAGGCGCTCGTCGACAACTACATCGCGATGATCCGCTCGGCCACGACCATCGATGCGCTCGACCCGCCCGCGCCGACGCCCCAAGATCGAGCCGCGGACCTGGCGCGTCCGCTTCTCTACCACCTTCTGAAGCACGGTGCGTTGGTCGAGTACGGACGCACCGCGGTCGGGCTCGACCCGGCAGCGACCGACGTCGACCGTCGCGAGGTCGAGTTGTTCCACATCGCGCCCGGCACGTTGAATCGGCTCAGCCCGCGCCAGCGCTACGCAGCTCCCGTTCCGAACCTCACGAATGGAGCACCGCTCGGCGAATGGCTTCTGGATCTCCCATCCGGACCGCCCGACAACGGCCGGGAACCGGTGCGCGCTCATCTCGAGGCGCTCGAGAAGCTCGAGAGCGTACCCACCGCGGAGCTCGAGCGGCTCCTGACCGAGACGCTCGACGTCTGTTCGCACCGGCTCGACGCGTGGAACACCTCGTTGGCGGCTCTGCGGCTGAGCGAACGGCGGGGGATCAACCCCACCGGCCTCTATCTGGGGGCCTTCGCATTTGTCGAGAACCTGCGGCGTCAGCCTGACCCCGTCGCCGGCACTGCCGGGGGCTTCATCCATGCGCCGACTGCCGGCCATGCCGCCACCGCGGCGATTCTGCGCAACGCGTATCTGAGCCGTGGCCGCGCCGAGGAGGTCGCGATCGATCTGTCATCGCGCCGCGTGCGGCGCGCGCTCGCGCTCCTCGACGGCGTTCGCCAGGGCCAGTCGCCCGGCGCGGTGCTGGGCTACTGGTTCGAGCGATCGCTGCACGATGCCCAGCTCGATCGGTACATCGCTCCCTTCCGTCGCAAGTATCCGATCGAGCGGATGCCCGATGCCCCGGACGAGCAGCCGAACGAGCAGATCGCGGCGCGAAACGTCGTTCACGGTCTCGCCCTGCGCGATGCCCTGTTCGGCTTGGCGTCGATTCCCTGGGACGATCTCGAGAAGCTGCCCGAGATCTCTGCCGCCGATCGGGGAAGCGTCGCCAAGTGTCTGGCCGAGCTCGAGGACGACGTCGATGCCGTGACCGACCTGCTGGCCGCCGAGTCGGTATATTCGCTCGTGCAGGGCAACGCCGACCGTGCGCAGGCCAACCTCGCCACCGTCGCGGGGACGGGCAACCTGCCGGCACCGCGCGTCGTCGAATCGCCGGCCTCGGGCACCGCCTTCACGCACCGGGTAGCCATCTTGCTCGGGTCCGAGCCCGCGACGTCGACCTGGTCGATCGCGAGCCCGCGCCGCACGGCAGAACCACGCCTCGACGGCTGGATCGGCACGCTGCTCGGGGATCCGGCCGCGATCCAGTGCCGGGCGATGCACGGAGCGACGGTCGTGACCGTCACCATGCAGGATCTCGTCCTCGGCGCGGTCGACTTCGTCGTGCTGGCGCGGCGCACCGGGCCTGACGGCGGTGAGCTGGCAGCGCGCGTCGAGCGATTCGTGCGCGGCGCCGATCCGGGCATCACAGACGCGATCACGGTCGACCTCGGTCGGCCGACGGCCGAGCCCCTCTGGCCTCCGAGCGTCTACAGCGTCGAGGAAGCGCTCGAGGTCGCGCGCCTTGCCAGCGAGCTGATCGCCGGCGCCCGCCCACTCGATGGCAACGATCTCCGTACGCCTCACGAGGCCGGCGTGACGCATGACGCTGATACGGCCACGATGAACAACCGCGCCACGGCCTCGCTGTCGCGGTTCGCCGACGTGCGGGGTGATCTCGATGCCGCGATCACGGCCGCCGCTTCGCCGTCCGGCAGTCTCGACGATCTTCGTGCAGCGCTCTGGGCCGCCGCCGACTTCGGCGTGCGCAATGCGGTTCCGATGCACCTGGCGGGCGATGACGACACAGTGCGGACCGCGCTCCTGGAACAAGGCGCTGCGGTTCAGACCGAGCTCGAGCGACGCCACGACGCGGCGAACGTCGCCGGGTCCGGGGCGGACAAGCTTGCTGCGTTGTTCGGCGCAGAGTTGCCGATTCTCGTTCCCTTCACACCGTCGAACCGGAGCGAGATCGACACGGCGCTCGGGAGCCCGCCGGGAGATCCGGTCGTGATCCGGCACTGGCTCCTGCGCATGGCGCGCGTCCGCGAGCCCCTCGATCGGCTGCGACTCGCGCACCTGGCGAGCGACGTGATGGTCGGCGGAATCCAGGCCGGAAATGGTCTCTTCTTCGACATCGCTCAGCTGCCCTTCGAAGAGGGCGCGCCGTGGATCGGCGGACCTTTCGAAGCCGGCGCACCGCAGCACCCGAAGGCGGGCACGGTGTCGATCGCCGTGCACCGTCCGGCGGGCTTCGATACGAGCGGAAGCTGGGCGGGCCTCCTCGTCGATCAGTGGGCGGAGACCGTCCCGGCCACGACGCAGATGACGTCCTACGCCGTCCATCACCAGGCGCCCGGCGCCGAAGCGCCGCAGTGCGTGCTGCTCGCGGTGGCGCCGCCGTCGGAGGACATCACGACGTGGGCGCTCTGGATCGTCGAGGAGAGCATCGCGCAGGCCTTCGACGTCGCGCGCATGCGCGCGATCGACTCCGACTTGCTCGGCCCCTTCGCCACCCTGCTGCCGTGCATCTACCTCGCCGCCAACGTCGCCGACGACACCACGCGCTCGCCGCTGGGCGAGATGCGCATCGAGGAGACGCAGGTCCTCGGGCCGGAGTGATCCATGCCGTCCATCACCTACTGGAACCGTCTCGAACCTCGCGCGCGCTCGAACGATCTCGCGGGTGCGCTGGCGGCGCGCGTCCGCGACCCGGCATGGTTCCTCGCGCGTCAGTGGCAGTTCGGCGAGCTCGCGGGCGAGGACGCGGGATCTCCCGCCTACGTGCGCATCTCGGCGGCGGTGAGCCCGATGATCGGCTGGCAGGGCCAGAGCGGTGGTGCGACGCTGATGGCCGGCGGCGTGCCGCTCGAGCCCGCCACACTCGCGGAGCCGTTCTCGCCGGACGATCTCGCGCTGTGGGTCGAGATGGGAAATCTCTTCGATTTCTACCTCGCCTTCTGGGGACTCTCGGACGTCCGGTCGCACTGGCTCGGCGCCTTTCCCATCGGGGAGGCGCCGGTCGGATCTCCTGACGATCCGCGCTCGGCCAGGTTGCGCGCCCTCTGGCGGGGGCGTGTGATCGATGGTCTCGCGGTGTACCAGGCGAGCCTGGCGACGCCCGAGCCACCGCCGGCACCACCGCCAGGCGTCCCGGCGTCCGTCCCGCAAGCGCACTGGGCGACGGCGAGCCAGACGATCCAGAACTTCCGCACCTGGGTCGAGGCCAATTTCCCGGGCGGCGCGATCGCCGCCGGGGATCCGGCGGCGTGGCGCCCCGATCGACTCGATCACGAGCTGCGCGTGTTCGCCGGTGTGCCTGGCGAGAGCGGCACCGTCGCTGCCGCCGTGCTCGATGCGCATCCAGATCGGAGTGGCGACCTGTCCTGGTACGCGTTCGATGCGGCCTTCGGCAACGTACCGCCCGAGCTGCCGGCGCCGACGCGCGAGAACATCACGCGCAGCGTGATTCCCGGGCCGGTGAAGTTCCGCGGCATGCCCAACGAGCGATTCTGGGATTTCGAGGACGGTCGCGTCGATCCCGGCGCGCTCCGCCTAGACCGCCGGGATCTGATGGGCATGGTGCTCGCCGACTTCATGCTCGTCCACGGTAACGACTGGTTCCTCGTCCCATTCGAGCAGCCGATCGGCACGGTGTGTCGCAGCGAGCTCACCGTCGTCGACGTGTTCGGCGTCACGACGCAGGTGCCGCGTGCCGAAGACGTCGACTCCGAGCTCGACGACGGCAAGCGGTGGTCGCTGTTCTCCGTGAGGGGACTGGGACACGGCTTCCTGGTTCCCGCGAGTGCGGGCGGCACGGTTCAGGACGGACGCGCCATCGAGGAGGTGCGCTTCCTGCGCGATGAGACGGCGAACCTTGCGTGGGCCGTCGAGCGCGAGACCGAGAGCCCCATCGGGCGCGGGCGGCCTGGTCACGACCGGCTCGCGGCGCCACCGCCGCCGCCTGCGACGGGAATCGCGCCGCTGCGCTATCAACTACAGACACACGTCCCGACGCACTGGATTCCGTTCCACGCCGCTGCGATCCCGCCCGCGAGCAGCGGGCAGACAGCGCTCGAGATGGCGGCCCTTCTCGCACCAGACGGCGAGCCAGACGCGCCACTCATCGCGGCGCAGCCGGTCGGCAAGATCCTGCGGCCGGCGTCGCTCGCGCCCGGCGTGCCCTACCGGATCCGGGAGGAGGAGGTGCCGCGGGAAGGCACGCGCGTGATCCGGTTCGCGCGATGGGCGCGTTCGTCCACCGGTGCGAGCTATCTCTGGATCGCCCGCAAGCGAACGATCGGCGGCGGCGAGGGTTGGAGCGGTCTGCGCTTCGATCGGACGTCGCATGTCGACGAGGTCGTCGAGGCGCCGACGCCCGAGCCGATCACACCCCTCCAGTGGGACACGCCGCCCGGCTGGAACGACGGCGACTGGACCTAGCTCACCGAGGCCACGAGGAGAAGCGCATGCCCGTCAACAAGCCACCCGACCTACCTCGCTGGGCCACCGGCGCCGCCGTGATGTCGGAGCCGCCCGAGGGCGTCAAGGACACCGGCTTCGTGCCGGGCACCGATGCGGCCGCGGCGCACGTCAACTGGCTGCTCAACCAGCTCTACCAGTGGATCCAGTACGTCGACGATCCGGCGACGTTCATCGCGCAGTCGCTCCAGGCGAATGCGCTGACGATCAACCCCGGCGGAGCCATCACCGCGCCGACGATCGATGCCACCGGCGACGTCACGGTGGGCGGAGCGTTGGGTGTGGGCGGTGCCCTTACGGCGAGCGGTGGGCTCACGGTGCCGAGCGGACAGACGGCTGCGCTTCAGGGCAACGCGACGGTCGGCGGCACGCTGGGCGTCACGGGCGCGACGACGCTCGACGGAAGCCTCGGCGTGAGCGGCGCACTGAACGCGAGCGGCGGTGTCACAGTGCCGAGCGGACAGACGGCTGCGCTCCAGGGCAACGCGACGGTCGGCGGCACGCTGGGCGTCACGGGCGCGACGACCCTTGGCGGCACACTCGGTGTGAGCGGGGCGTTGACGGCAAGCGGCGGGCTCACCGTGCCGAGTGGACAGACGGCGGCGCTCCAGGGCAACGCGACGGTCGGCGGCACGTTGGGCGTCACCGGCGCGACGACGCTCGGCAGTACGCTCGGCGTGACGGGGGCACTAACGGCGAGCGGCGGCCTCACGGTGCCGAGCGGACAGACCGCGAGCCTGCAAGGCAACGCGACCGTGGGAGGCACGCTCACCGTTACCGGCGGCGAGACGGTCGGCGGTACCCTCGGCGTCACCGGCCTCGTGACCGGCGGCGGCTTCACCGCCAGCGCCAACCAGCACGTGACGATCTCCGGCACGGGCGACTACAAGCACGGCGAGAAGATCCTCCAGTTGCCGT
>CAADGB010000076.1 GCA_900696455.1 uncultured delta proteobacterium | reverse complement strand
CCTCGCCTTGCTCCTGGACCGCGCGGGTCAGCGCCGCGCGCTTGCTACGCTCGTAGGGCTTTCGCATCCCGGCAGTCTCGGCGACCGGCCCGCACCCGCCCAGGTGGGGTTCGCACAGCGCTTACGCTACGTGTTCCCGTCCACGCCTGATGACGGAGATGCCGGCCTGACAAGGCGGGCTACGTGATGGACGCGCAGGTGGTCGCCATCGTCGTCGGCGGTTCGCGGCGGGCGGGCTTGTCGAGGTAGAACTCGGCTCCGACCATCCCGGAGCTGGGCGCGGTGCCCGCCGAAACAAGGTGACGCCGACGGGGCGCCAACACCGCCGGCGTCGTGCTCCCGGTCGACCTGTTGCGGAGTCCGACCAGTCGCCAGTCACGGATCGTCTACAGCGCGCTCGACGTCAAGAGCTGGATGCAGGCGCCGCCGTCGGTCGAGGCGGCCCGGCCGGGCGCGTGCCCGGGCTGTGGCGCCGCGAGCCGGCCGCCCGGCGCGGGCCTCGGGCTGCACGGCCACGGCCTGCGCGAGCGCCAGCTCCGAGGGCCGCCGACGGTGGACGCCGCGTCGACGACGCAGGTGGTCGTGTGCCGGCGGTACCGCTGCGTCGGCTGCGGCGCGGTGATCCTCGTCGTGCCCCGGGGCATCGCGCCGCGCCGGCACTACGGGCACGCCGCGATCGCGTTCGCGCTCGCGCTGTGGGCGCTCGCCGGGCAGACGGCGCCGGCGGTGCGCCGCCGCGTATGCGCGTGGCCGGTGACGGGGGCGGCGGCCACGGGCTGGCGCACGCTGCGCCGCTGGGCCGACGCTGCCCGGGCCGCCCTCGGCCTCGCCGACCGGCGCGCGGCCGCCGCCCGCGCCGCGCAGATCGCGGCCGGCCGGGCGCCGCCGCTGATCGCGGGCCCGGTGTGGGAGCTGGCCTACGCGGGAGGCGCGGCGATGGCGTGATGGCCCGCGCGGTGTGCTCGACGGCGTCGTCGACATGATCCAAGATTCTCCTGCCCTGGACGACGCCCACGACTGCCCCTGGAGGTGCTGTCACCGCTCCGATGTCATCGATCACCCGCCGAGCCACTGCCATCCATACTTCCCATTCTCGAAGGCCCACTGAAGGTCGGCCATCAGGTCGGCGAAGAAGTCGCCGAAGCTCGGATAGCATAGGTTGACCTCCCCGTTGGCCTCGCATCGTCGCACATCGCCATCCGGGGTGATCGCGAGGAAGCTCGGCATCTCGCCAGCGAACCACCCGATCAGGGTCCAGTCGGGCTCCAATGGATAGCCGATCTCGACGGAAGATGCGTGCAGGCTCGGGTCGCCCATGACGCAGTACTCAGGAACGTTGCGGGCTGAGATGCACGCGGGGTCCATCGCGACGCGGTCTGCTTCAGTCGCGGGAAAGAGCCCGAAGGCACCTCGGAAGAAGACCGACCCAGCGACCCGCGCGAGCTCGCTCCACGCCGCGGGTGCCACCGCGCGAGGGCGGGCTTCTGCACCGACGATCACATGGCCGCGCACCGGCGCGTCGCGGCGTACGGTGGCGAGCGCCTCGTCGAACGACGCGTAGCCAGCCAGGCCAGGATCAGCGCTGGACCCACCGAAGGTATCGACGCGCGCCACGAGCGCGTGCTCGACACTCTCCACGATCCGCACGTCCTCCCGGCCGAGCCGTGGATCGCGACCGACGTGCTCGCGAAAGGCCGACAGGAACGTCGACGGGACGATGAGCGGCTGAAACGGGAGCGAGGCGGTCGCGAACCACGGACCGCCGAAGGCGACGCTACTCGCCATCGGTGGCGCCATGATCTCCAGAGGCTCCGTGGGCCGACCGTGATAGCCGTAGGACCGCCCCTTCGGGTGCGACGGTGGGATGAGCGCGACGCGGTCGGAGACCGCGGTCGCATGATGCGTAGGCCTGCACGACAACGGCCTGCGCACTCTCGGCGAGAACGGCGTGGCGTGCGCCACCCCCTCGAACGCGAGGCCACCGAGTCCGGTAGCCCGGATGGCGGCAGCGAAGTCCTCGGAGACCACCAGATCCGGCCCCGAGCCAAAGAAGTCACCCGCGCCGAAGAGCTTCAGGTCGTACACCTTGTCGACGTACACGAAGCCGCCGCGCTCCTCGCGAGAGAACTCGACGACTCGCGGGTAGCTGAGCGCGAACGGGACGAGCCGAATCCACGCCCCCTCGGGCACACGCCCCCACCCGGGAACCGGGCCCGGTCCGTACTCGTACGAGATCACACCCATACCACCCGCACCTCCCGTCACCCGCACCTCCCGTCACGATCCACGGCTGGAATCGAGCACGGGCTTACGTTCGCTGTCATAGGATGCGCGCATCGACGCGAGGACCGCATCGGCGATCAACGGATTGCGCCCCCGTGCTACCTGGTCGGGCGACCACTGTCGATGGAAGCGATCGAGATCCGCACGCACCCGCGCCGGGTCGTCCCCGAGCGAGTCGAGATAGCGACCCCAATCAGCCCAATCAGCCCCGTGCTGCGTCCCACGGCGGAGCGCGAGGGAGCCATCGGGGTCGAGGAAATCGGAGAGGGCCGCGTGCGCTTGGCTGTGAGTGTGGGCGCCCGCGCCCCTCGTATCCGCGAGCGGTGCGAGCGCGCCACGAGCCGTACTGAAGAAGCGGCTGGAAGGGCTGTCGATCATCTCGCGCTCCACCATTTGCCGCACGAGCTGACTCGGCACCGGATGGTGCTGCGCCACGAGCCCGAGGGGGGTGAACGTCGCGAGGGGGTCGCTCGGATACCCATACGTATGGAACGAGGCATGGAGGCTCAGGGGATCCCGTGAGCGGTAGCTATCGGCGCGCGGGTCGAAGTACCGCCAGCGATTGTAGCATTCGCCCGTCTCCCGGTCCGCGTACTGGCCCGGCCACCGCCACGGGCAATCGATCGGCTTCCTCCGGGCCGGTCGATTCCGCCGCCAGGGACCCCGGAGACGTCCAGATGCATCTGCCAGGCGAGCTCACCGAGCTCATCGAACATCTACGATGGGCGCATGGACGAGGGACGGTTCGGCGCCATGCGGGCCCATCTTCCGCCGACGACGGCGGGCTTCGACTGGGCGATGAGCCGCCTGGCCAGCGAGGGGCTGGAGGACGTGGCGGCGCGGTGAGGTCGCGGGCCCGGCCCCGGCGCGGGTGGCGGCGGCGTGCCATCGCGGGCCGGCTCAGTCCACCGCGATCGTCGCGCCCTGCGCGACCTTGATCCACAGCGTGCCGCCGGTGGCCGCCTCCCACCACCAGCCGTCGGCGGCCGCCTCGAGCTCGGCGAGCGACGCGCGCTCGGCGAGCGCGTCGCCACCGGCCGACACCGCGGACGGGCGGGCCTGCGCGATCACCTCGACCACGACGCCCTGGGTGTAGAGCGCGGACGGCGTGACGCCGATCGTCAGCGCGCCGCCGGTCGCCTGCTGCGTGAGCAGGGTGCCGTCGTAGGTGTCGAAGCGCGTCGCCGCGGGCGCGGCGGCCAGCCGCACGTACAGGACGCCGGCGTCGTTCGCGAACGACGCGATCGGCGAGCCGGTCGGCACCGGCGCCAGGGTCTCGATCTCCGGGCGCAGCATCGGCACGACGCCGCCCTTGCGCAGGAAGAGCGGCAGCGTGCCGAGCGGCGCCGGCACCGTGACCTGCGCGCCCGCGGCGCCGCCGTCGTGCACGACGCCGTCCCACCAGCCGAGCCACTCGCCGGGCGGGAGCCACAGCGTCCGCGTCGTCTGCCCGGCGGCGATGACCGGCGCGACCAGCAGGTGCTCGCCGAGGAGGTACTGGTCGCTCGGGTGCTGACCGACCTCCGGATGGGCCAGCCCGAACGGTCGCACGATGGGGCGGCCAGTCGCCGCGATCTGCCGGGCGTAGCTCCACACGTACGGGAACAGCCGCAGGTGGAGCGTCGTGTAGCGCGCGAAGAGGTCGAGCGCGGCCTCGTCGCGCCCGTTCGCGGCGGTGAACTCCCACGGCGCCTGGCTCGACGCGTCGCCGATCTGCATCGCGGGCCAGACCGCGCTGGCCTCGACCCAGCGCAGCCAGCACTCGCGGTCCGGGGGCGAGCCGATGTAGCCGCCGGTGTCGGAGGCGTAGAACGGGAAGCCCGACGCCGAGAGCCCGATGCCGAAGGCCAGCGCGGTCGGCAGCCCGCCGACCGCGTACTTGTTCCCGCCCGGGATGGGGTCGCCCCAGCGCGCGAAGCTGGCGTCGAGATCGCCCGGCCACACGATCATGCCGTGGACCTGGTCGCCCCACCGCCCGGTGCGGGTCAGGAGGAAGGCGCCCTCGGGCGCCAGCACCTCGCGGTACACGCGGTGGTAGAGGAGCTGGTAGCCGTGGTGCATCGTGCCCTCGTCGCGGCCGTCGGCGAAGCGCCACGGCACGCGGCGGCCGTTGAGGCCGAGGACGACGTCCTCGGCGTAGTCGAGCTTGAAGCCCTCGATGCCGAGGCCGCCCTGGCCGAGCGGATCGGTGTAGCGGCGCAGGTTCTCCTGCCACCACGCGTACGCCGCCGGGTTGGTGAGATCGAGCGGCTTGCTCCACGGGTTGAGCACGACCCCGGTCACCGGCGGGAAGAAGCCGTTCGCCGTCGCGTACGCGTGCTGCTCCGGCGCCGGGTCGCCCACGTTGCCCGGCGCCGCGTACGGCGCGTGCCAGACGCCATAGCGCAGGCCGGCGTCGTGCAGCGCCCGGAACATCGCCTCGGGCGCCGGGAACTTGACCGGGTCCATGTCGAAGGTCGACACCCCCGACGCGTACGGGCGGTCGAACCAGATGCCGCTCACCGCCCACCTGCGGCTGCGGATCTGCGCGATGTCGTCCACGACCTGCGCCTGGTCGCGATGCTCGTTGCGCCACAGGAGCGGGCCGTACGCCCACGGCGCCGGCAGCCCGGGCAGGCCCGTGAGCTCGTGGTAGTGCGCGAGCAGGTCGAGCGGGTGGTCGGCGGACAGGAGGTGGGCCTCGAGCCCCGCGGCGCTGTCGGGCCCGGTGCCGAAGGTGATGTCGACGAGCGCGGGCGTCGCGCGCGCCACGTCGAAGGTGCCGGGGCGGTCGCTCCGCACGAACACGCCCCAGCCGCGGGTGCCGAGCAGGCGCGGGACCGGCACGTGGTTCTCGTTGTTCGACGACTCCGAGCGGAGGTCGAGCTCCATCTGCATCGGCCGCAGCTTGCCGCGGTGCTCGACGCCGTCGGCCCACTCGCCGAGGCCGTAGAAGCCCTCGGCGGCGTCGGCGTCGGGGCGGAGGCGCAGGTAGGCCACCGCCTGGGCGCCGTCGACCTCGGCGGTGAGCCGGGCCGCGAAGCCGCCGGGCATGGTCGCGGCGAAGCGCACGGTCGCCGTGCCGCCGCGGTAGTCGAGCGCGAGCACGAGCTCCTGGTCGCTCGACGACACGACGCGCATCGCCTCGCCGGCGCCGAGCGCGTGCCAGGTCAGCCCGGCCGGCGGCTCGGGCGGCGCGTCGACGAACAGCCAGTACGGGTCGAAGCTGTCGCCGGCGTCGAGGCTGTCGACGCTGCCGACCTGGACGTCGTCGGCGCCGAAGGTCAGGAGCCGCCGGTCGCCGCGCGCGAAGACCAGCTCTGTCCGGTCCTCGGACAAGGTCAGGGTCGCCGGCCCCGACACCACCGGCACCGCGGGCACGCGCGGGGCGTCGTCCCCGCCGCAGGCGGCCAGCAGGAGGCCGAGGCGCCCGGACGCCACGACGGAGCGCATCCCCATGGGGTGCGCACGATAGCGCCCGGCCGCGCCCGGCTCCAAGCCCGTCCGTCGGGTCACCTTCTGTCGGCCGCCGCGGCGCCGCGTGGCGGAGGGCCGGGGAGGGCCGGTGGGTGGCACCGCGGGCGCGGCGCGGGTCGGTGGGGGGCACCGCGGACGCGGCCCCTGGCGGTGGGTGGCACCGCGGGCGCGGCGGGTGGGTGGCACCGCGGGCGGCGGCTGCCGGTGGGTGGCACCGCGGGCCGGTGGGTGGCACCGCGGGGTGGCACCGCGGGGTGGCTGTCGGGCCCGCCCGCGGCGCCGGCGGACCTGGCCACTCCGGCCGCCACCGCGCCGGCAAGCTCGCGAGTTCACACGCCGCCGCGCCGGCCACCTTCTTGCTTGGCGATGGGGTCATGTCGCGCTCGCATCCGCTCCTGGCGCTCGTGCTCGCCGCGCTCCTGCCCGCGGCCTGCGTCGACTCGTCGGACGGCGCCGATCCGGACGTGGTCGGCGACGACAAGGGCGACCGCGGCGGCGGCGGCGGCGGCTTCGTCGAGGTCAACCCGGCGCGCTCCAGCGCCGCCTTCCGCGACGAGATCGAGCGCGCGCTCCGCCTGCTCGAGCAGAGCGAGGCCCGGATCGCGCGCGAGACCGCGCGCTCCATCCGCGCCGGCCGGGTGCGGCTCGACGAGCTGGGCGACCTGACCTGCTGGGACTTCGAGCGGGTGCGGGCCGAGCTGACCACCCTCGCGCTGACGCCGGCCGACTACGCCCGGCTGCGGCCTGGCAGCGCGCTGGCGCGCGCGATCGCCCAGGAGATCGACGGCTACATGTGGAGTGACCGCATCTACGTGAGCCGCGGCCAGGGCGCGCGCGCTGGCGGCCACGCTGGTCCACGAGGTCAACCACGTCATCAACCGCTCCGAGGTCGGCTACTGGGACGACCTGCCGACCTCGGCCTTCCACCACGAGTACCGCGCCTTCCACGCCGAGGCGCTGTTCGATCCCGAGGCCTACGCCGGCGTCGATCTGGTCGACCACGTCCTCGAGCTCTACGAGCTCGACCGCGATCGCATGCCGGCCGACGTGCTGGCGGACCCGCTCACGCCGCGGCTCGTGCCGGACGCCGAGGCCTGGCGCCTGCGCGACGTGGCGTCGGATCCGGTGGACGACGAGGCGAGCTGCCCGGGCCACGTCCGGACCTGACGGCGACGCCCTTCGCGAACGGCGTCGGCAAGCGCCCGACCTCACTCGCGCGACGGCCGCGGCTCGTCGGCCTTCGACACGCCCTCGCTGGCGCTCGGGCGGCTCAGGCCGACCGGAGAGATGCCGCTCGCCGTTCGTTTCCCGCGAGCTCCGACCGCGGTCGGTGAAGGGCTCAGGCCGACCGGAGTGATGCCGCTCGCCGTTGGTTTCCCGCGAGCTCCGACCGCGGTCGGTGAAGGGCTCAGGCCGACCGGAGAGATGCCGCTCGCCGTTGGTTTCCCGCGAGCTCCGACCGCGGTCGGTGAAGGGCTCAGGCCGACCGGAGAGATGGGCTCGCCGTTGGTTTCCCGCGAGCTCCGACCGCGGTCGGTGAAGAGCTCAGGCCGACCGGAGAGATGGGCTCGCCGTTGGTTTCCCGCGAGCTCCGACCGCGGTCGGTGAAGGGCTCAGGCCGACCGGAGAGAGGGGGCGAGCGGGGGATGGGGGCGAGCAGCGGCGCGCGGCGTCAGTGCCGCGTGCCGTCGGCGCCGACTTCCCAGGTCATGCCCGACATGAGCAGCTTCTGCAGCTCGCCCTCGCCCTGGCGGGCGCGGGCGTCGGCGATCTGCTGGTGGGCCATCGACTCGTAGGTCGGCTTGTCCTCGCTGTGGAGGACGCCGACCGGCATCGGGAACTCGGGGTGGAGCAGGCCGGCGAGGAGGTAGGCGTAGGCGGCGCTGCCGCGCTCGCGGTGGACCAGGAGCTGATCGGCGGGCACGCCGTCGTCGCCGACCTTGACGACCTCGGGGCGGAGGTCGGCGCCGAGGCGCACGCCCATCGTGCCGCCGGCGAAGGTCAGCGGCTTGCCGTCGGCGAGCACCATCTGCTTGCCGGCCGGGTCGTCCTTGACCGCGTCCCAGATGCCGTCGTTGAAGACCGGGCAGTTCTGCAGGATCTCGATGAGCGCCGACCCCTTGTGGGCGTGGGCCCGGGTCAGGATCGCGCCCAGGCCCTTGGCGTCGGTGTCGGTGCAGCGGGCGACGAAGGTGGCGCCGGCGCCGAGTGCGAACTGCAGCGGGTTGAGCGGGTGGTCGACCGAGCCGCTCGGCGTCGAGCCCGAGCGCGTGCCGAGCTTCGAGGTCGGCGAGTACTGGCCCTTGGTCAGGCCGTAGATCTGGTTGTTGAACAGGATGATCTTGAGCTCGACGTTGCGCCGCAGCGCGTGCAGCAGGTGGTTGCCGCCGATCGAAAGGCCGTCGCCGTCGCCGGTGATGACCCACACGTCGAGGTCGGGGCGCGCCACCTTGAGCCCGGTCGCCACCGCCGGGGCGCGGCCGTGGATCGAGTGGAAGCCGTAGGTGTTCATGTAGTACGGGAAGCGGCTCGAGCAGCCGATCCCGGACACGAACACCGTCGACTCGCGGCGCACGCCGAGCTGCGCCAGGGTGCGCTGGACGGTGGCGAGGATGGCGTAGTCGCCGCAGCCCGGGCACCAGCGCACGTCCTGGTCGGACTCGAGATCCTTCTTGCTCAGCTTCACCAGCTTGGGGGCGGGGTCGCTCATGGCTCGTCTCCTGCCGATCGGGTGCGGGTCAGGCCTGGGCCGGGGCGGTGGTGGCGGCCGCGCTCGCCACCGCCGACGTCGACGCGGGCTCGCCGCACCGCGCGTCGAGCGCCGCGACCACCTCGCGCACCTTGAAGGGCTGGCCCTGGACCTTGTTGAGGCCCTCGATGTCGATGAGGAACTTCGCGCGCAGGATCGTGCGGAGCTGGCCCGAGTTGAGCTCGGCCACGACGACGTGGCGGAAGTTGCCGATGATCTTCGCCAGCCCCGGCTCGAGCGGCGACAGCCAGCGCAGGTGGGCGTGGCTGACCTTCTTGCCCTGGGCGCGCAGCTCCTCGGTGGCCTGGCGCAGGGCGCCGAAGGTGCCGCCCCAGCCGATGCCCAGGACGTCGCCCGACGGGTCGCCGCGCAGGTCGAGCTCGCCGAGGGCCTCGGCCACGCGCTCGACCTTCTCGGCGCGGACCTTGACCTGGCGCTCGTGGTTGTGCGCGGCGTACGAGATGTTGCCGGTGAGCGCGTCCTTCTCGATGCCGCCGATGCGGTGCTCGAGCCCCGGCGTGCCGGGGATGACCCAGGCCCGGGCCAGGGTCGCCGGGTCGCGCGCGTAGACGAAGTAGCCCTCGGCCTCGGTCCGGGGGTGGACGTCGAAGCGCGGCAGCTTGCTGACGTCGGGCAGCGGCCACGGCTCGCTGCCGTTGGCGATGTAGCCGTCGGACAGGAGGGAGACCGGCACCATGTAGCGGGTGGCGACGCGCACCGCCTCGATCGCGGCGTAGAACGAGTCGCCCGGCGACTTGGCGGCGATCACCGGGACCGGCGCCTCGCCGTTGCGGCCGTAGATGGCCTGGAACAGATCGCTCTGCTCGGTCTTGGTGGGCAGGCCGGTCGACGGTCCGCCGCGCTGCACGTTCACGATCACCACCGGCAGCTCGGTCATGACGCCGAGGCCGATGGCCTCCTGCTTGAGCGCGATGCCGGGGCCGCTCGACGCGGTGACCGCGACCGCGCCGCCGAACGCCGCGCCCAGGGCCGCGCCCATGGCCGCGATCTCGTCCTCGGCCTGCAGGGTCATCACGCCGAAGTTCTTGAACTTGGCGAGCGAGTGCAGGATCGTCGACGCGGGCGTGATCGGGTAGCCGGCGTAGAACAGGTGCTTGCCGGCGAGGTGACCGCCGGCGACCAGGCCCATGGCCAGCGCCTCGTTGCCGGTGATGTTGCGGTAGACGCCGGGCGCGAACTTCGCCGGCGGCACCTTGTAGACCGTCTGGAACACCTCGGCGGTCTCGCCGAAGTGGTAGCCGGCCTTGAACACCTTGACGTTGGCCTCGCCCAGCTCGGGGCGCTTGGCGAACTGCTGGGTGATGCGCCGGATCTCGGTCTCGGGCTCGCGGCCGTACATCCAGAACACCAGCCCGAGGGCGAAGAAGTTCTTGGAGCGGCCCTTCTCCTTGGTCGACAGCGCCGTGCCGTCGAGCGCCGACAGCGTGAGCTGGGCGATGTCGACCTGGTGGACGCGGTACTTCGCCAGCGAGCCGTCCTCGAGCGGGTTGCTGGCGTAGCCCGCCTTCTTGAGGTTGGCCTCGACGAACGCGCCCGAGTTGGCGATGAGCACGCCGCCGTCGACCAGATCCTTCAGGTTGGTCTTGAGGGCGGCCGGGTTCATCACCACCAGCACGTCGGGGGCGTCGCCCGGCGTGTAGATCTCGCCCGACGAGAAGTGGAGCTGGAACCCCGACACCCCGAACAGCGAGCCGGCGGGGGCGCGGATCTCGGCGGGGAAGTCGGGGAACGTCGAGATGTCGTTGCCGGCTTCGGCAGCGGCCTTGGTGAACTCGGTGGCGGTGAGCTGCATACCGTCACCCGAGTCGCCAGCGAAGCGGATGACGACCCGGTCGAGCTCTTGCGTCTTGGACATCGGAGAACCTCGGCGCGTCCTGGACGCGCATGGGCGGGACCCTACAGGGCCGGGGACCGGCGCGCAATGGTCCGTAACGACGCCGTCGCGGCTTGCGAAGGCGAGGAGTTCCCGGTATCTGTAGGCGGCGCGCACCCGTAGCTCAGCTGGATAGAGCGTTGGCCTCCGGAGCCAAAGGTCGCAGGTTCGAATCCTGCCGGGTGCACGAGCGACTGCGTGCCCAAGACCCTCGCCCAGATCGCAGTGGACGCCGGCTTGATGTCGCGCGCCGACGTCGGGCGTGCCCGCCAGCTCGCCGACGAGAAGCGGGTGCCGCTGGTGGTGGCGCTCGTGCGCGAGCTGGGCGTCGACGAGGTCGCCCTGGTCGGCGCGTTCCGGCGCGAGCTCAGGATGCTGAGCGTCGACCCGCGGGCGGTCAAGCCCGAGACCGACGCCCTGCGCGAGGTGTCGCGCGACCTGTGCCGCCGCCTGCGGGTCGTGCCGCTGCGGGTCAGCGGCCCGCCCGACGACGACAAGGAGATCTGGCTGGCCATGGCCGATCCCACCGACATGGGCGCGATCGCCGAGGTCGAGCGGGTCACCGGCGCGGTGGTCGACCCGGCGCTCCTGCCGCTGTCGGCGATCGACGAGCTCATCGACCGCGGCTACAAGGAGCTCAACACCCAGGTGGTCAAGCGCGGCGGCGGCGGCCGGGTGTTCGGCGCCAACCTGGCGGTCCACACCCGGCCCCACGCCCGGGTCGGCGAGGGCGAGGACACCCAGGACCAATCGCGCACGGTGCCGTTCCACCAGATCGCCGACGAGGCCGACGCGCTCGCCCGCGTCGTCGCCCTGGTCAAGGTCCTCATCGACCGCGGGGTCCTCTCCGAGGACGAGTACGAGGCGGCGATCCGCGACGTCCTGCGGGCCCGCGGCGAGTAGCTGCCGGGGCCGACGGGGCGCGCTCGGGTTCGGATTCGGGCTCGAATTTCGGGCTCGAGTTGCGGGCTCGGATTCGGGCTCGGACTTGGGCTCGGGCTCGGACTCGGACTCGGACTCGGACTCGGAGGTGCCGATGCGGTGCCGCTGCGGGGGCCGACGGAGGCCGACGCGAGGCCGACGCGCGAGGCGGCGGAGGTCGAGGCAGCGGTTGGCCGGGGGCGGAGGGAAGGCGTGGAGGGCGAAGGCGTCGAAGGCGTGGTGGATCCGCGACATCTCGACCGTGGTTTTTCGGCACCGTCGGGCGCCGCCGCCGACAACACCCGTCCACGGTCCGCCCGCGCCTCCCGAGCCGGTCAGCCAAGGGCCCGGATCGGCGAGGGTTCTCGCCGACGTCCGGGCGGCCCCGGCCGCGCGGGCGGTGGCTCGCCGCGTGCATGGTCAGGGCGGCAGCCCCAGGTGCGTGCGCTATGATTGACCGCGCGGGCCGGGCCTCCCCACCATGTCCGCCCCCGAGATGAACCCCGCCCCCCTCACGTGTGCGAACTGCCGGCGCGAGCTCACCGCCGCCGCGCCGTTCTGTCCAGCCTGCGGCACGCCGCGCGTGCGCGAGGGCGCGGCCGACGAGCTGATCGGCAAGGTCCTCGGCGAGCGCTTCCTCGTCCAGGAGCGGATGGGGCACGGCAAGTCGGGCAGCATCTACCGCGCCGAGCACGTGACCCTGCGCCGCAAGGTCGCCATCAAGGTCCTGCACCACGAGCTGTCGCGCGACGACCTCGCCATCGAGCGCTTCCGCCGCGAGGCGACCTCGGTCGCCGAGATCGACAACGAGCACATCGTCGAGATCCACGACTTCGGTCGTACGCCCGACGGCCGCCTGTACCTGGCGATGGAGCTGCTCGAGGGCGAGACCCTCGACGCCGCCCTCGCCCGCGACCGCCAGATGCCGGTCGAGCGGGTGGCCGACGTCATCATCCAGGTCGGCGAGGCGCTGGTCGAGGCCCACGCCGTCGGCTTCGTCCACCGCGACCTGCGCCCGCGCAACGTCTTCCTCGCGGTGCGCCGCGGCAAGGCCAACTTCGTCAAGCTGCTCGACTTCGGCCTGTCCAAGCTGGTCGAGAGCGGAGGCGCCGCGGCGTCCACCAGCCTGGGCATGACCTTCGGCGACCCGCGCTACATGTCGCCCGAGCAGGCGCGCGGTGACGCCATCGATCGCCGGGCCGACATCTACTCGCTGGGCTGCATCGCCTACGAGATGCTGACCGGCGAGCCGCCGTTCGTGGGCGGCAAGGTCTTCGACGTCCTCACCCGCCACGTCAACGAGCGGCCGGCGGCGCTCCGCACCCGCCGCCCCGACGTGCCGGCCTGGTTCGAGGCGGTGGTGATGCGGGCGCTGGCGAAGGCGCCCGACGAGCGGTTCGTCACCGCGCAGAAGCTGGTCGAGGCGCTGCGCACCGGGCTCGCCACCGGCGCGCTGCCGGCCGACGACGCGGTGCCGGTGGCGACCCCGACCGGCGGCTCGGGCCCGTCGCCCGGCGCGAGCGACTCGCGGCGCGGGCCGACCGGCACCCCGGCGGTGGGCGTGCCGGTGGTGACGCCGGTGGGGGGCGGCGCGGAGGCGGCGGCGGAGCCCACGGCGAGCGAGCGCGTGAGCATGCCGATGGTGGCCCAGCCCGCGCCGGCGGCGGCCCCGCCCGGCCCGGCGGCGGCCCCGCCGGTCCCGGCGGCGAGCGACGCCGGCACGGCCGGGCCCGCGGCGGCGACCGCGGTGCTGGCGGCGGCCGCGCCCGAGGACGTCGACGACGAGCAGGGGCGGGTGACCGTGCCGCGCGGCAAGCGCCGCACCGGTCGTCCCACCGACCCGCCGGCCAGCGCGGCCGGCGCGGCCAGCGAGCTCGACGGGCCGGTCGAGGGCGCCGTCCGGCCCTCGGACAGCATGAACCTGTCGGGAGCGTGGTTCGCGGCCGGCGACGGCGACGCGCTCGGCGACAGCCAGCTCCGCTCCCTCGAGCGGGCGCGGGCCACGGTCGATCCCGGCGACAGCCTCCTCGACGACGGCGTCGTCGAGCGCTCGCCCACCAAGAAGATCTTCCTGGTCGCCGGCGTGGCCGCGGTGATCCTCGTCATCGCGGTGCTGGCGCTGGGCTCGGGCGGGGGCAAGGACAAGGACAGAGAAGGCAGCGGCCGCGCGCAGCCCGCCGCCTCGCAGGTCGGGCAGGCGGCGCTCGCACCGGCCGACGGGGCGAGCCCCGCCGCAGGGGCCACCGGCCCCGGTGACGCCGGCGCCGCGACCGGCGTGGCCGAAGGTCCGGCCGGGACTCCCGCCGCCGGCAGCGCGGCCGCGCCGCCGACCGGCGACAGCGCCGG
>CAADGB010000075.1 GCA_900696455.1 uncultured delta proteobacterium | reverse complement strand
GCCGCCGCCCGCGCCGCGACCGCCCGCTCCCGGCGTCGACCAGTCCCCGGCCGCCGCGCGCCCGCGGCGGCGCAGCGCCACCAGCTCGGCGGCGATGGCGACGGCGATCTCCTCGGGCGTCTCCGCGCCGAGGTCGAGGCCGACCGGCGCGCGCAGCCGCGCCCACCGCGACAGGTCGACACCCCGGGCCTCGAGCCGCTTGCGGAAGCGCCCGACCTTGCCGCGCGAGCCGATCATGCCCAGGTAGGCGAGGTCGCGGCCGATCAGCTCCTCGAGCAGACGCTGGTCGACGGCGTGGTCGCGGGTCACGATCAGCACGTGATCGCCCGGGCCCAGCGGCCCGAGCGCGCGCTCGACGTCGGCGACCGCGAACGAGTCGACGACGCGGGCGGCCCACGGCGGCGGGGACTCGAGCGCGCCGGTGTCCCCGTCGTCGCAGATCACGACCTCGAAGCCGAGCGGCGCGAGGAGCGGGCCCAGCGCCCGCGCGACGTGGCCGCAGCCGAAGACCACGGCGCGCTCGGGGGCGGCCACGCCCTCGCGCAGGGTGCCGTCGACCACCTGCGGGCGGCGCCAGGCCGCGGCCTCGGCCGCGCTCGCCGGCGCCAGCGCCATCGCGCCGAGCGGGCCCGCGCCGCCGTCGACCACGGTGGTGAAGAGCGCCGGCTCGCGCCGCCGCCATGCCGCCAGCGCGCCGGCCAGGGCGTCGCGGGCCGGGGCCGCCGGCGCGATCACCAGCTCCATCCAGCCGCCGCAGCACATCGCCAGGTCGTGGACCAGGTGGTGGGCGAGGCGCCGCGCGGGCGCGCCGCCGGCCACCGCCGTCGCCGCCGCCACCACCTCGGCCTCGATGCGGCCGCCGCCGATCGTGCCCAGGCCCTGGCCGTCGTCGAGCACCGCCATGCGCGCCCCGACGTGGCGCGGCGTCGAGCCCCGGGTCGCGCTCACGGTGGCGAGGGCGACCCCGCGCCCGTCGTCGAGGGCGCGCAGGACCTGGGCGAACAGCTTCACCTCGACAGCCTACCCCAGCGCGGCCGCCCCGGGTTACCATCGGCCGATGGCCGGGCTCCGCGTGGTGGCGACGAACAACGTGGCGATCTTCCGCTACCTGGCCGCGCCCGCGCTCCTCCGCCTGGGGGTGAGCTACCAGGTCGTGGCCGATCACGACGAGCTCCTGGCCGCGGTCGCCGCCGATCCGCCGGCGGTGGCCCTGGTCGACGTCGAGCTCGCCGGCGGCGACGGCTACGCCGCCTGCCAGGCCATCAAGCGCGGCCCGGCCGGCAAGCTCACCCGGGTCGCCCTGGTCCTGCCGCCGCGCGGCGTCGCCACCATCGATCGCGCCACGATCGACCGCCTGGCGGCGTCGGGCTGCGACGACGTCCTGGCGCCGCCGCTCACCGCCGACGACTTCTACGCCCACCTGTCCCAGCTCACCAGCCTGCCCCTGCGGCGCGACCGCCGCATCGCCGTCGAGCTCGAGATCGAGCTGCCGGCGACCGGGGCGGCGACGCTCGGGGGGCAGGTCACCAACGTCGGCGCCGGCGGCGTCGGCCTGCGCCTCGAGCAGCCGCTCACCGCCGGCACCGCGGTCGCCGCCCGCTTCCGCACCGGCGATCAGCTCAGCCCCGAGACCCGGGCGGTGGTGGCGTGGTGCCGCCCCGCCGATCCGATCGACGGCGGCCACGTCGCCGGCCTGACCTGGGCCGGCGAGGTGCCGCTGCGCACCCGGCTCCTGCTCGAGCAGGTCGCGCTGTTCGATCTCGCCGACGAGCCCGACGATCGCGCCGACGGTCGGCCCGGCGTGACCGTGCTCCTCCACGGCGACTCCACCGAGATGACCCGCTTCGAGGCCCTGGCCGCCCGCCTCGCCGGAGCCACCGACGTCACGTTCGATCTGGCCGCGGTCCGCTACATCAGCTCCGCCGGCGTGCGCGCCTGGTGCGAGCTCCTGGCCCCGCTGGCCGGCGCCCGCCTCCGCTTCCGCCACTGCTCGATCGCGTTCGCGTCGCAGGCGGCGATGGTGCCGCTGGTCGTGGCCGGCGGCGAGGTGGTGTCGCTCGAGGCGCCCTACTACTGCGACGCCTGCGGCCGCGACGAGGTCCGCCTGCTCGAGGTCGGCGCCATCGCCCGCGACGGCGACCGCATCCTGGCCCCGCGCCTCACCTGCGGCGGCTGCGGCGCGCCCACCGAGCTCGACGACATCCCCGAGCGCTACTTCGCCTTCCTGCCCTGACCGCGGCGGAGCCCGGGGCGATCAGCGCGAGCCCAGGAGCGCCTCGAGGCGAGCCACGACCTCTGCCCCGAACGGAGCCAGGTGCGAGCGGACCGCCTCGAGGTCGAACGCCTCCCCAGCGCACGCGACGAGCGCGCGCGCGTCGCCGGCGTCCGCGGAGCCTGGTCGCCACGCGAGCAGCTTGAGGGCCCGTAGCTCTTCGAGCCGGGCGACGGGGACCCGCAGCTCACCGAAGGACAGCTCGACGGCGTCGAGCACCACAGGTTACCGCGTTTCGCCGGCGCGCACGCGCAGGAGGTGCTCGGCGACCTCGCGCAGGCCGGCGCCCTCGGCGCGCTCGGTGACGTAGGTCGGCTTGAAGGCGAGCTCGTCCCACCAGGTCCGGACGTTGGCGACGCCCACCGACTTGGGGAAGCCCCCGAACATCGGCGCGTCGTTGAGAGCGTCGCCGACGAAGACGTAGGGCGCGAGGTCGTTGCCGTCGCCGCCGAGGACGTGACGGACCACGGTCACGCACGCCGACAGCTTGTCGAAGTGCGGCGGCCCGAAGTTGACGTGGACGCTCGAGCGCGAGGCCGCGAAGCCGGCGCGGCGGACGATGGCCACCACCTCGTCGGCGGCCTCCTTGGACAGCGACGCCTCCTCGTTCCAGTCGATCGCGAGGTCGACCTCGCGGTACTTGCTGTCCGACGACAGCCGCGCCCCCGGCACCTTCGACGACACCTCGGCCACGACCTCGAGCATGCGGCGCCGCCACTCCGGCAGGCTCGACGCCGGCACGCCGTAGAGCTTGCTCATGCGGCGCCCGTCGCGCACCCAGGTCACGCCGCCGTTCTCGGTGACCACGGCGGCGGCGCCGGCCACGCTCATGAAGGCCGGACCCCAGCCCGCCGGGCGACCGGTGACGAACACCACCGGCACCCCGGCGGCCGCGAGCTGCTCGAGGGCGGCGTAGGTCGAGGCCTCGACCCGACCGTTGGTGGTCAGGGTGCCGTCGACGTCGGAGAACAGCGCGCGGACGGGACCGCGCAGATCACGCAGGGACAGCGACATGGGGCCGGTCTATAGCACGCCCCTTCCGGAGGCTCCCCCCATCCGGAGTGGGGCGTGCGGCAGGCCGCGGCCGCGGCGTCGCCGGGCTCAGGCGATGAGCTTGAGCGCGGGGCGGTCGGCGGTGACCGCGGTCGCCGCGGGGAGCGTGCCCAGGGCCTCGGCGACCGGGCGCGCGAGGGTGCGCGTGCGCTGACGACCCAGCCAGTCCTCGAGATCGTGCATGTTGAGGCGCACGATGCCGCCGACCTTGAAGACGGGCAGCGGGTCACCGTCGCGCTGCGCCATGTACCGGCACCAGCGCTCCGAGCGGCCGAGGGCGTGGGCGATGCTCTTCCAGGTCTCGACGAAGTTGCTCATGGGTCTACCTTCCGAGGTCGGGGGGGAGTGGTTGTGACGTCGCGATCTCGTGGGTCCGCGCCGCCGTGCCCGACCCATTTGCACCCCCCGTGCCGCCGCCAGAGCCCCCCGTTTCGTCCTCGGAAGTAGCTGGAACGAAGACAGATTCTCCTCTTCTCGCCACCGTTTGCCGCCCGCTGCCACACCTTTTCGGCCGGTGTCACACCGAAGGCGCCCCGAGTGTGACAGCCGCCGTGTCACGGCCCGGGACAGGTGGGTGGCACCGCTGCGGTGGGTGGCACCGCCCGGTGGGTGGCACCGCCGCCCGGTGGGTGGCACCGCCCGGTGGGTGGCACCGCCCGGTGGGTGGCACCGCCCGGTGGGTGGCACCGCCCGGTGGGTGGCACCGCCCGGTGGGTGGCACCGCCCGGTGGGTGGCACCGCCCGG
>CAADGB010000074.1 GCA_900696455.1 uncultured delta proteobacterium | reverse complement strand
GTCAGCTCGAAGGGATCGTCTTGGTCTCTTCACGGGGCTCCTCCTGTGGTGTTGCAACCTGGAGGTTCTCCCGTCTTTCTTGGCCGTCCAAGAAACCGGCTTCTACACAACTATAGGGACACTTCCGCGCTCGGCGTCAAGCTCGGCGAGTTGTTCGAGCACTGACGACGGCGGCCATCCGTTGTCGTCGGCGAGGTGGTCGCTGGCCTCTCAACCTATAAGAGTCCAGAGAACATCACGTTGGCGTCCTTCGGCCACTGGAAACGCATGCAATAACAACGTGTTGCGCGAAAGTGCGGCGCGTCGGCGAGCCGTTTCCAGCAAAGTCGGCGCTCTTGTGCACCTTCCACGAAAAACCGTGGCGGCGTGGCTGGTTGGCTTCGCAGCACAGGCGGTGGTGCACAACACGCACAACGAGGATCAGACTGCGTCGCGCTCGGTGACGACCATCTTCCGGTAGAGGTCGATCCAAAGCCGGATCGCTCGCCGTGTCGCCGCATCGACCGGCCCCTGCATGGCAGCATCGAGGGCCTTGTCCGCAAGCGACTGCAATCGGTCCGCGTAACGGGTGACCTGCTGCGCACGGCGCAGGCGCATCTCCACGTTGCGCTCGTCGAGGCGACGCCCGAGCTCCTTCAAGAACGCCGGGTTGCGGCACCAGTTGGCAATGGTGTTGCGGTGAACACCGAGCGTCGCGGCGATCCGCCGCTTGTTCACACCGGCGACGAGCATGTCGAGCGCAGCCTCTCGTTGTTCGTCCATCGCCCTAGGTTACGTTGATCGAATCCGGACGGAACCTCGATCATCTCGCGTACTTGCACATGTCAAGATCGAGGCGATTGACAAATGATTCTCACGAGTTAGTATGCGTGAAGATCCCCCCAACGATGCGAGATCTTGTGCAGGCGCTCCGATGAAGGCTCAGGTTGAGAACTGGTCGATCGTACTCGTTGGTGCGTGGAACACGGCGATCCTGACGCCGGATTGGTTGACGAAGCATCTCGGCGCGTCCGGTCCGGTCCAGATCGAGTTCCCGATCGGCAACCCGAACATGCCGCTCCGCTACACGCTCAGCGGCGTGCACTTGGTGGTGACGCGCGATCACGTTGTGCTTGCGCCGTCAGCCGACGACCCGGAGGTCCTCGGCCGAATGGAGTCGTACAGCAAGTCGATCCTTACGGTCCTCGCACACACACCGGTGAGCGCGATCGGGATCAACTTCGCGTTCCTGGAAGAAGCACCGTCGGACGACTTGAAGAAGCTCTTCAAGGCCCCCGACCTGTCCCGGATCGCCGATGCGGATCTCGTGGTCGAGGGAACCGAACTCAAGCGCCGGCTCCGGCTGCCGCAGGACGGCGTTCTCAACCTTTCGTTGCGACAGACGAACGGGTCGCAGGTCGTGGTCAACCTCAACTTCCATCGTGACGTTGATGGAGCTGCTACAGCCGCGACCTATCTCGATGGCCGTGTGACGAAACACCGAGCGCTTGCGACGAAGTTCTTGCAAGACGCCTACGAACTCGATCTTGGGGAAGGCTGACCGATGAGCATCGAAGAGAAGGGATCGACGTCGACGCTGCCTCGTGGCGACTACTCGACCACGCCAGCGCAGTACATGCCGGCCACTACGCTCGACACGACGACTACGCCGCGTCCTCCTACCGAGACTGTTCGAGTCGTTGCGGTCGCCGAGCGTGTGACGATCAATTACGATGCGGGCGAGGCCGCTACGCGTCGCATGATCCGCAAGCTCAACGAGCGGTAGGACAACGCGAGCGAGCCGTGCACATCACGTACGCGGCCGAGCTGGATCGCGATTCGCTCCAGCAGGGGGACGTGCTTCTGCGAACGCCATCGATCGATGCGTTGCTGACAACGGTCCACCCTCACTACACCAAGGAAGACTACCGCTACCTGATGGTGTTGACGCAGACCTGCGACCTGGTGCGCAGGATCGGTAGCGGCGACGCGAAGCGATGCAAGGCGAGGTACATCTCGGTCGCTGCTGTCAGACCTCTCGACCGCGTGATTTCGAGGGAGATAGAGAAGTACCAGCGTTCATCGCTAGAGCGTGACCACCGTCTCTGCGACGCGACTCATCGTGAGAAGGTGGAACAGTTCCTCGCGCGGTTGTTGAACAACAACGAAGAGGAGTTCTTCTATCTCCATCCGCATCAATACGCGGGCGCTCAGGCCGGCCTGACGGAGCCGCACTGCGGGTTCCTCACGTTGTCGATCGCGATCAAGAGCGAGTTGCACTATGCGACGTGCCTCGACGCCAAGATTTTGCAGCTCGACGAGGGCTTCCAGCACAAGCTCGGATGGCTCGTCGGAAAGATGTACTCGCGCGTCGGGACCGCCGACTGGGTCCCGGACGTCTGCACGGAGGATGACTTCAAGAAGAGGATCGACACGGTTCTCAACGAAGCGTGCGCTTGGATCGATCCGACGGTTAAGAAGCTGCTCGTCCGTCGCTTGAAGACGGTCCCTCTCGAAGAACAGACGACCGAGCGAGTGCTCGCGGAGTGCGAGCAGGTGAAACTCACCGCGCCGAAGAAGAAGGATCTTCTTGTGGATCGTCTTGGCGAAATCCTCGCGGAGCAAAATGTCGACGCGGCCATTGTGAAGCGTGTGAAGAACTTGGTGAAGTCCGACTCTGACATCGCCGAGTACGTGGCGAAGTAGGCAGGTACGGTTCAGGTACGGATCGGCTGCCACTTCCGGAAGTTGCGAGTCATACCGGAGTGACAAGTCCGCGAAAGGTCTGAAGCCGTCCGCGTTCCGGACCATCGCACTCTAGAGGTCTGGGGTTCGATCCCCCACAGCTCCACTCGATACGCCAAGGGCTTCGCGGACTTGCGAGGTCCGCTTCGTTTTCGGCGCCCGCCGGTGGGCGCAGGCGGAGGACCTCAGGCCGCGGCGTCTGGCGGTCCCCCGGCCGGGCACTCAATCGGCCCAGGACCGGATGTCGTCGGCGGTGCCGGGCTTGCCGTCGGCGCCGTTCGAGGAGACCGCGATCCCGGCCGCGCCCGGCGGGAGATCCGAGCAGGCGACGACGAGGTCGCGGCCCCACGGGTCGCGAAGGTCCCGGCGGCCCAGATACTCGGCGAGCTGGGACGGCGCCGGACACGTGCCGGCGTTGCTGGGGCGGGTGGCCCAGATGGGGAAGGCCTCGAAGGCCACCTGCCTGACCAGCGCGCGCGCGTGGTCGCGGCGCGGATCGAGGCTCGCGGCCGCGTCATCATCGCGCTGGCCGCAGGCGATCACGCCCAGGGTCACGCTCAGCGTCGTCAGAACGAGCAGGCCGGTGCGCAGCACGACTCGAGTCTACCGTGATCCGTCTCGGCGCGTGGCCGGCGCCAGCCACCCGCCGTCTCAGTTGGGCAGGACCCGCGGCGGGTCTGCGCCCGCGCCCGCGCCCACGCCGCCGGTGAGCAGGCTACCGAGCGTGCGGGCCAGGGCATCGAGGGTCGAGGCGTCCGGCAACGTCAGGGTGAGGACCGGGCGCCCGGCCTGGTCGGCGCCGAGGGCGCTGGCGAGCTGGGCGCGCACGAGGGCCGTGACCGGGGCGGCGCGGGTGTCGTCGGCCGGGGGCAGGAGCTCACCGAGGAGGCGGAAGGCGGCGGCGACGAGCTGGCCGCCGGCCTCGGCGACGCGCTCGCGATCGGGGGCGCGGGCGGCCGCGACCTCGGCCTCGACGCGGGCGCGCGCGGTCTCGACCACCGGCGCGTCGGGGCGGGCACCCAGGAGCACCTCGAGCCGGCGCTTGAGCTCGTCCATGCCGGTGGCCAGCTCGACCTCGGTGACGTCGGAGTCGGGATCGA
Source organism: uncultured delta proteobacterium (assembly GCA_900696455.1). Lineage (GTDB taxonomy): Bacteria > Myxococcota_A > Polyangia > Haliangiales > Haliangiaceae > UBA2376. Next base: position 3,706 of record CAADGB010000074.1, on the reverse strand, counting down.
GGGCGGCCAGGGCCAGCTCGCGCTTGGCCGACAGGGTCGCGAGCAGGTTCTCCTCGATCGTGCCCGCGCTGATGAGGACGTAGACGTGGACCGGCCGGGTCTGGCCCATGCGGTGGGCGCGGCCGATGCGCTGCTCGAGCACGGCCGGGTTCCACGGCAGGTCGACGTTGACGACGGTGTCGGCGGCCTGGAGGTTGAGGCCGACCGCGCCGGCGTTGGTGGTGAGGAACAGGCGACAGCCGGGATCGCGCTGGAACTCGTCGACCAGGGCCTGCCGCCGCTTCTGCGGCCCCCCGCCGTCGAGCCGCACCCAGCGCACACCGAGGGCGCGCAGGCCGGGCTCGATCAGGTCGAGCATGGTGGTCCACTCCGAGAACAGGACGATCTTGCGGCCCTCGGCGCACAGGCGGGCGAGCAGGGGCTCGAGCGCCGCCAGCTTGCTGGAGTGACCCGGCGCCCGCTTGTCGACGAGGAACGTGCTGTCGGCGGCCATCCGGGACAGCAGCAGGGCCTTGCGCAGGCGCAGGAGGTCCATCTCGGTGAGATAACGCTTGCGCACGATCGCCGCCACCGTCCGCATGCTGCCGTCGTGGTGCTCGAGCTGCTCGGCGGTCGGCGTGACGCGGATGATCTCGGTCGTGCGCGGCGGCAGCTCCTGCGCGACCGACGCCCGGGTCCGGCGGAGCAACACCGGCGCCAGCCGGGCCCGCAGCTCGTCGAGGCGCTGGTAGCCCAGGACCTTGCCGGTGTCGTCGTCGACGACGCGGTGGCGATCGAAGAAGCGGAAGGCCGGGCCCAGCCGTCGGTCGTCGATGAACTCGACCACCGAGTACAGCTCGTCGAGCCGGTTCTCGAGCGGTGTCCCCGACAGCACCAGCGCGAACGGCGACCGCAGGCCCTTGATGACGTCGCTGGTCTTGGCCTCCCAGTTCTTGATGCGCTGGCCCTCGTCGAGGATGATCAGGTCCCACGGCGTGCGCTCGACGGCGCGCAGGTCGCGCAGCACCTGCTCGTAGTTGCAGATCGTGAAGAACGCGCCGCCGGCGTAGCGGGCGGCGCGCTCGCGGGCGCCGCCGAGCACGAGCTGGGCGCCGCGCCCCGAGAAGCGCTCGACCTCGCCTCGCCACTGGGCCTTGACCGAGGCTGGGCACACCACGAGCACCCGCTGGATGCCGGCCTCGCGCGCCAGCAGCTCGGCGACGCCGATGGCCTGGATCGTCTTGCCCAGGCCCATGTCGTCGGCCAGGACCGCGCGGCCGGCGCCGACCGCGAACGCGACGCCGTCGAGCTGGTAGGGCAGGAGGTCCTCGCGCAGGAGCTCGCGGCGCAGCGGGTGCCCGGCGGGATCGGCGCGGATCTCGGCGACCCGCGCCCGCACCCGGTCGCGGAACAGCGCGCGCTGGACGTGCTCCTCGGCGTCGGGGTAGACGTGGACCGCCTCGCCGAGGCGCTCGAGGCGCGCGATCCGCTGCAGGAGGTCGTGGACGTCGGCGACCGGCCCGTCCACCACCGGCGCCAGGATCGCGCGGGCCGCCCGCGACAGCCTGGCCGGCGCGGCCACCCACAGCTCGGTCTCGTCGCCGTAGCGGAGGTGGACCGAGACGTCGGTGCGCACGTAGGGCCGGCGCAGCGCCGCCGCCGGGAACCGGCGCTCGACCTTGGCCAGCACGTGCAGGAGGTGCTTGCAGGTGCCGAGCGTGTTCTTGCGGAAGTCGGGGCACGAGCAGTACGAGTCACCTCGCTCGGCGCTGCGCAGCGCCACCCGGTAGGACCTGCCCGACAGCGCGCTGGTCACCGCGTAGTCGGTCCACGGTGTCGTGCCGTCGACGGTGCGCACGGTCATCTTCTCGGCCCGCGCCCGCTCGCGCCGCTCCTCGAGCGCCCGGGTCACGGCGTCGCCGCGGCCGGCCTCGGGCGGCAGCGCGGCCAGCCCCAGCGCGACCTTCTCCTCGAGGATGAGCGTCAGGGCGGCGCCGACGTGGACGCACGCCGCCCGGCACCGCGCGCAGCTCGCGCGCAGGCGCCCCGGCCGCGCGTCGTCGAGCGTGATCGTGACCTCGACCGCCCCCCGATCCGGGCCCGGCCCCGGGACGCGGATCGCGAAGCGCTCGTCGGTGAGGACGTGGCCGTCGAGCTCGAGCTCGAGCGCGCCGCCGTCCCGGAGGAGCGCCGCGCCGCCGGGACCGGCCAGCTTGCACGCGGCGACGAAGTCGAGGCGGCTGAGACGGTCACGCAGGGTGAGGGCGCGCGGGGGGCGGGAGGGCTTCACGCCGTCACCCTCGCACCCGGCTCCGACATCGCCGCCGCCCGCCCGTCGCGCGCCTCGCGTCAGGTCCGACACGTCGCGTCCTCGCCGGTCGCCGGCGGCGGCGCGAACAGCTCGGCCTGGGGATCGCGGGCCCGGTTCCAGTAGTGGTATGGCGCGAGGTGGACGTCGTGGTCGGCGTCCTTGACCACGAACAGGGTGGTCGCCGCCCGCACCGCCTCGGTCACGCCGTCCTGATCCGGGGACGCCACCAGGAGCTGGAGGCCGAGGTCGGTGGCGAGGCGCAGGAGCTGGTCGCGGCGCCCGGCGTCGATGCCGTAGAAGGCCTCGTCGAAGAGCAGCGGGCGGATCGCGGCGCCGCCGGCGTCGAACATGAGCTTGGCCAGGGCCAGCACCAGCAGGTAGTTGGGCACGCCCTGCTCGCCGCCCGAGCCGACCTGGCGCAGGCGGTGGGTGAGCTCGACGCCCTCGGCGTCGGTGGTGCTCATGCGCAGCTTGACCTCGAACCAGCGCCGGTAGTCGAGCAGCGGCGGCGGGCCGTCGTCGGCGGCGTGCAGCTCGTCGAGCCGGGCGTCGATCCAGGCCCGGAACTGGACCCGGCTGTCCTCGTCCAGGATCGACAGCCGGCGCACCAGCTCGATCAGCTCGGCGCGGTCGGGGCGGGGCGTGACCTGGAACTGGTACTCGCTCGGCCCGAAGCGCAGGCCGCGCAGCACCCGGTTGATGCCCTTGACCGTGGTGTCGAGGTGGTGGACCTGGCCCTGGAGCTGGCGCGCCAGCTCGCCCATGACCAGCGTGTCCATGAGCGTGCGGGTGCGGTCGGTGATCACCGACCGCTGCTCGGTGATCGTGCGGTCGAGCTCGGCGAGGACCCCGGCCAGGGGCTGGCCGCGCCGGTCCTCGACGAGGTTGCGGTCGCGGTCGTAGGCGAAGCCGAAGCGCCCGGCGTGGGCCAGGTAGCGCACGCCGCGCGAGCCGTCGCGCTCGAGCTCGTCGGCGGCGAGGTCGGCGGCCCGCGCCTCGTCGGCCACGCGCTGGCGCAGGGTGTCGAGGCTGCGGAAGCTGTCGCCGCGCAGGGTGACGCGGACGTGGTGGGCGAGGGCGGCGTCGTCGCCGGCGAGCGGGTCGACGCCCAGCGCGGCCATCGCCGCCCGCAGGTCGCGGGTCGCCGCCACCACCAGCGCGTCGAGCTCGTCACGGCGGCCCTGGCTCGCCCGCGCCCGCTCGGCGGCGGCGTGGGCCGCGGCCCGGGCGTCGGCGGCGCGCTCGTCCAGGGCCCGCGCCGCCGCGCGCTCGCGCTCGACCGCGACGCGGAGCTGGCCCAGGCGCCGCTCCAGCTCGTCGAGATCGACGCCCTCGACGCGCCCGCGCAGCGCGCGCAGCTCGTCGTCGACGCCGGCCAGCCGCGCCGCGGCCGCGGTCGCCCGGGCGTCGGCGTCG
>CAADGB010000073.1 GCA_900696455.1 uncultured delta proteobacterium | reverse complement strand
GGTCGCCGATCTGTCGCTGCGCGCCGCGCTGCGCGCGCCGGCGCGTCGCCTTGCCGCCGGCCGGCGCCGGCGCGCCGCGGTCGCCGCCGCCGTGCTCGACGCCGAGGCCCTGGCCCTGGCCCCACGCTCGGTCGACGCCGTGGTCGCCGTCGAGGTCGTCGATCTGCTGGCGGCGCCCGAGCGCCTCCTGCGCGCCGCCGCCCGCGCCCTGCGCCCGCGCGGTCGCCTGATCCTCGCCACGCCCGACCCGTCGCTGGGCACCGGCGACGACGCCCGCCTGCGGGCGCTGCTCGCCGCCGAGGGCTGGCGCGTGGTCGCCGACCGCGCCGGCCTGCCCTGGATCCGCGTCCACGGCCCCCGCCACGTCCAGGTCTACTTCGTCGACGTGCTCGCAGTCGTCCGCTGACGGCGGCGGGGCCGGGGCTTGACCGGCCGCGCCGGGCCGCGGGCCAGGGCCATGCGCGCGAGCTGCTCGATCGTCTCCTCGAACGTCCGGCCGCTCTTCTCGGCGCACAGCATGAAGCCGGTGCCCTCGGCCAGGTTGGGGTTGGGGTTGACCTCGAGCACGTAGGGCTCGCCGTCCTCCTCGATCCGGAGGTCGACGCGGGCGTAGTCGCGGCACTCGGTGATCTTGTAGGCGGCGAGCGCCACCTCGCGGATGCGGTTACCCAGCCGCCGCGGCAGCCCCTTGGCCGGGACCTGGACGTCGAGGGCGTAGAAGTCGGGCGACAGCGGATCCCACTTGGCCTCGTAGGTGAGGATCTTGGGGTTGAACTCGTCGCCCTCGCGCTCGTCGAACTCGAGCTCGAGCAGCGGCAGGACCTCGGGCGGATCGTTGCCGAGGATCGCGACGTGGATCTCGCGGCCCTCGATGAAGCGCTCGACCAGCGCCGACTGCTGGTACTCGCGGAGCACGCGTTCGACCTGGACCTCGAGCTCGGCGTGCTCGTGGCAGACCGCGTCCTTGTGGATGCCGCCCGAGGCGTCCTCGCGGGCCGGCTTGACGATCACCGGGTACTGGACCTCGAGGTTCTTCGGCACCGGCAGCTCGCGCACCAGCGTGTACTCGGGCGTCGGCACGCCCTGCGACTCGAGCAGGACCTTGGTCCGGAACTTGCGCTGGCAGGTGAGCAGGCAGCCCGGGGTGGCGCCGGTGTACGGGACCTGGAGGAGCTCGTAGAGCCCGGCGACGTAGGCCTCCTGCACCGGCCTGTCGTTGAAGAACTCGACCAGGTTGAAGACGGCGTTGGGCTTGAACGTGCGCAGGGCGCCGAGCAGCTCGTCGAAGCTCTCGCTGATGTTGACGCCCTTGACCTTGTAGCCGCGCCCGCGCAGCGCGTCCATGATCGCGTCGAGCTCGTCGGCGTCGGTGCCGATGTCGGCCGCGGTCTCCGTCGGGTTCCACGGCAGGGGCTGGGGGTCCTTGAACTTCTCGTACGGATCCTCGCCCACCGAGTTCCAGAGCACGAGGATCCGCTCGCCGGAGCCGGATCTACTTCTTCTTGCGGGTCGATTTCTTGCGGGCGGCACGAGGTTTCCTCCGTCGGCGCTTCTGATCGGACGCGTACAGGGGCTGGACGCCCTCGCGGGCGGCCGACCACAGGCTGAGCAGGATCGCCAGATCGGTCAAGGCGCGGCGCGTGGACGCCGCCGGGACCACCAGGCCGTAGGTGTCGGCCACGAACTCGAGGTTGCGCGCGACCCGCTTCACGTCGTCGCGCTCGACGGCGCCGTGCCAGTAGACGACGCGGTCGAGCAGGAGCTCGCCGTGCCGGCGCAGGAGCTCGCCCATCGACAGCGCGCCGACGTGGAGCGGCGAGCGCGGCCGGCAGATCTCCATGAGGTCGGCCAGGTAGTCGTCCCAGCACGAGCCGAGGTCGCGGTGCTCGGGCCGGCGCAGGAAGCGGGCCCGCTGCACCGAGAACCGGGCGCGCAGGTCGCGGCGGAAGCGCGGTCGGACCGGGTGGAGGTCGTAGTAGACCGGCAGCTCGAGGGTGTGGGCGAGGCGCTTGCCGACCATGGCCCGGAGCTCGGCGAGCTGCTCGTGGTCCTCGTAGCGCCAGCGGGCCTCGAGCTCCTTCCAGGTGACGACCGCCACCACCGGCTCCTCGCGCGAGTCGAGGATCACGAACTTGCCGCTGGCGTGGTGGACCACGGTGATCCAGTGCTCCCACGCGTCGACGCACAGGAGCGTCGGGTAGCCCTCGGTGAGCTGCTTGACCAGCGCCTTGCGCGCCAGCCGCTCCTCGGTGGCCTCGATGAGGGGCATGTCGCAGGCGTGGGCGCGGGCGGCCCGCGCCAGCCGGACCTCGTCGGTGCCCGACCACCAGTGGGTGCGGGCCAGCTTCGTGAGCTGCGCGGGATCGGCGAGCACCCCCAGCACCGTCAGCGCGTGCTTGAGCGCGTACGGGCCGCAGGTGAAGTCGTTGGGCTGGCGATAGAGCCCCACGTCCGCACCATAGCGGAATCAGGCGCCGGCCGGGCGATCGCGGCCACGTCGTTGGCGCCCGACGATCGCCGCGAGCGCGAGCGCGAGGCCGCCGGCCAGCGCGCCGCGCCCGCCCTCACCGCCGCCGCCGTCGCAGCAGCCGCCGGGGCTCGCGCCCGGCTCGACCCCGCCGTCGCCGTCGCCGCCGGACGCGCCGTCGCCGCCGGGCCCGGCGTCGATCGCCACGCAGCCGCCCGCGCAGTGCTCGAACGCGCCCAGATCGAGCGGTCCGTCGACCGGACGGGCGACGGCGGCGCGGTGGACGACGTACTGCTCGCTCACCGCCGGCACGCCGGCGGCGAGGGGGGCGCCGACGTCGCGGGCCATGGCGTCGGCGCGCAGGCGGAGATCGCCGCCGGCGGCGTCGACGAAGCCGGGGGCGCTGCCCTCGAGCCGCCCGCCGAGATCGGTGATGGTGCCGGTGGCGCCGGCGAACGAGGTCGCGAACCCGGGCTTGATCCAGTTCCAGCCCCAGGCCAGGTCCCCGTCCTGGGCCACCAGCTCGACGTCGCCGCCGGGCGCGGTGGTATAGAAGATGTTGCCGCGGACCTCGGCGCGCTCGCCCGGCGACGACAGGCGGAACAGGGTCGTGCGATCGGCGCGCGTCGACACCACGGTGTTCTGGTAGAAGTGGAGCGTGCCCTGGCGGTAGCCGCCGAGGTTGCCGCTGTCGCCGCCGTAGTGGACGATCTGGCGGTTGCCCTCGCCCTCGCCCTCGACCAGGACGTTGCCGTAGACCAGCGTGGTGCGGTAGGCGGGCAGGGTCGACAGCGTCGACGAGTCGACCAGATCGAGCTGGCGGTTGCCGTCCTCGATCCAGTTGTAGCGGACCACCAGCCCGGCCGAGCGGTCCTTGAGGTTGTTGCCGCTGGCGCCGGGCGCCAGCGGCCCGTACCAGTTGTACTGGAAGACGATGCCGCGGGCCTCGGTGTAGCTGTTGTGGACGTAGATGTCGCCGACCACGCCGTTGCCGTGGACGTGGTTGCCCTCGATCACCACGTCGCTGGCGGCGCTCGACACGAACAGGCCGTTGGCGGAGTCGCGCAGGACGCAGCCGCGGATCGTGACGTGGGCGCCGTTCTCGATGTGGATCGCGGCGGCGTTGCCGGCGTAGCGCTGGGTGGCGCCGGCGGCGTCGCGGAAGCCGTGGTCGGGGTGACCGCCGCGGACGTCGAGGCCCTCGAGGACGACGTGGCTCGGGGCGTCGGCCGGCGCGTTCGAGCCGCCGACCTTGATGACGCTGCGGACCTGGTTCCAGTAGCTGAGCTGGGCGCGGGTGGTCGCGTCCTCGCCGTCGATCACCGGCAGCTCGCCGCCCGGCCCCGGCACCCCGCGCACCACCAGCGGCGCGGTGGCGGTGCCGCCGTTGCCGACGACGAACTTCGCCCGGTACGGCGTCGGTCGCCAGGCGATCTCGACCACGTCGCCGGCGCCCAGGCGCTCGAACGGCACCTCGCCGACCTCGGCCAGCGCCTGGCCGGGGCCGACGCGGTAGGTCTCGGCGGCGGCGGGCGCCGCGGTCAGCGCCGTCAGCCCCGTCAGCGCCAGGACGATCGAGCCGCGCGTTCGCATGGGCCCGAGCCTAGCCCGGACCGCGCGCGCCAGGTCAGGGCTCGTGCTTGTCGTCCGGCCCGTGGTCGTGATCGTGGCCATGACCGTGGTCATGATCGTGGTCGCAGTCGGGCCCGTGCTCGTGCGGGTGGGCCGCGATCTCCTTCTTGACCTGCTCCATGTCGAGCTCGCGCGCCTTCTCGACGAGCTGGTCGAGGGCGGCCGCCGGCAGGGCGCCGCTCTCGCGGAACAGCAGCACGCCGTCGCGGAACAGCATCAGCGTGGGGATGGCCTGGATGCCCGCCGCCGCCGCCAGCTCCTCCTGGGCCTCGGTGTCGATCTTGCCGAAGACGACGTCGGCGTGCTTGGCCGACGCCGCCTCGAAGATGGGGGCGAACATGCGGCACGGGCCGCACCACTGGGCCCAGAAGTCGAGCAGGACGATGCCCTCCTTCTCGATGGTGGGCTGAAAGTTGTCCAGGTTGATCTCGACGGTAGCCATGGATACGACCTCGGTTGGGTCCCGGGACCATACGCCGAGTTGTTCAGGCCAGCCAGCGGCGCTCCAGCGGCTTCACCCGGTAGCGGGCCCGGACCTGGTCGAGGGGGTCGGCCCACTGCTCCTCCCACACCACCTTGAGGAGCGGCGCGGCGTCGCGGCCGACCTGGTAGGCCTCGCGCAGCGAGTGGCGCAGGGCGCCCCATCGCCGCTCGAGGACGAGGTGCTTGAGCGTCCCGAAGCCGACCACCATCGCCGAGACCGGCAGGCGGAGCTGCCCCCACGAGAAGGCGTGGATGACGACCTCCTCGTGGCCGGCGATGCCGAGGCCGAGCAGGGCGTGCCAGACGTCGTGGGTCTGGCGGAAGCGGCGCATCAGGTACGCCATGTCCTCGTCCTCGACGTGGCGGGTGGCCGCGGCCTGGTAATCGGCGGTGATGCCGTTGTCGTCGAGGTGGCGGGCGTAGGCGCCGCCCAGGGTGGTCGCCGGCAGCCGGCGCAGGGCGTCGAAGTCGACGTGGTCGCTCGACAGCTCGGGGCGCTCGGCGAGGAGCCGCCGCCCCTCGACGTCGCCGGCGAGCTCGGCCAGGAGCGCGCGGTAGCGCGGGCGCCCGGTGATCTCCTCCACCCGGTGGATCTCGTGGGTGCGGGTCGAGTCGGCGAGGACGCGGGCCACCGCCCGCCCCACCAGGTAGCTGTCGCGCGCCAGGCTCATGCGGCGAGCATGCCACGGGCCGGCCCCGGCACCCGGCGCCCGGTCGGGCCGCCACGCCGACCGCGTGGTAGCGTCAGTGAGTGGCGATCCCGGGCGTCGCGTATCATCCGATCGAGACCTTGGACGAGCGCGCGCGCACGCTGGCCGAGCTGACGGCGATCTTCGCGGAGGTCGGCGCGGACCACGTCCTCATCGGCGGCATCGCGGTCGGCTATCACGGTCGCCTGCGCGCGACCGTCGACGTCGACCTGCTCGTCCCGCGCGACCACCTGGCCGCGCTGGCGCGGGCGCTCGAAGCGCGAGGCTACGTGGTCGCCGAGACGTCCGACATGGTGCGCGTCTTCCGGCCCGACGCGGGCCCCGACTCCGACGACGCGATCGCGGATCTGGTCGCGCGCGAGGCCAACCCGGTGCTCGCGGCCGCGGCGCGGCACCACGAGCCCGCCACCGTGCTGGGCCAGCGCGTGCGGATCGTGCCGCGCGGCGCGCTGGTCGCGCTCAAGTTCCATGCCGCGGTCTCGCCGCGGCGCGCGATCGGTGACCGGTACCAGGACGTCGCCGACATCGGTCGCATCATCGCCCGGCGCTGGGGCCCGTCCGACGAGGAGCTGGCGCTCGAGATCGTCGCCCACGCCTTCGAGGGCGCCGCGAGCGAGCTCGCCGCGCTGCTCGACGATCTGCGCCACGGCCGCCCCGTCAAGATCTGACCGCCCGGCACGCGCCGCGCCCGGCGGCGTCCTTCTGGGCGCGGCGGCGAACGTCATTGCCATAGCGGGTACCAGTACGCGCTCGCGTGGAGAGCGACGTCCAGGGTGTCGATCGCAGGCGCGGCGAACGCGCGGGAGGCCCCGGCGCTGGCCCCGACCACCCAGCGGCGGCCGAGGCGGCGGTCGAGGCCGATCCGCGTGAAGGCCACGGCGTCGGCGCGGGTGCCGCCGGCGAAGCCGTCGGGGACGAGGCCGCTG
>CAADGB010000072.1 GCA_900696455.1 uncultured delta proteobacterium | reverse complement strand
GAGGCCCGCGCCGCCGCCGAGCTCGCCGCGTACGAGGCCGCCCTGGCCGAGGCCGAGCGCCGGGCCGCGCTCGCGGTCCACGCGCGCGGCGACGTGGTCGACGCGCTGGTGGCGCTCGGCGCCGTGCTCCGGCCGCCCATGCCGCCACCGGTCGCCGAGGTCGCCGGCCTCCCGCCGGCGAGCGACGCGCGGTGGCGGGCCGGGCACTGGACCTGGAACGGCCGGCAGTGGGTGTGGGTCGAGGGCCGCTGGATCGGCGGCGGTGGGATCCTCACCGTCGATCTCGGCGTGACCGTCGGCGGCGGCTCGGCGTCGTGGGGCGGGGACGAGCGGCTGCCGCCCGGCGGCGACCGCGCGCCGGTGCGCGATCACCGCACGCCGGTCGACGAGCCGGCGCCGACGCGCGCGCCGGCCCGCGATCACCGGGCGGGGTCGGCGCCGCCGGCCGCGCCCGCGCCGCCCGCGCCGCGCGAGCGCACCCGCGATCACCGCACCGACCGCGCTGACGACGACGACCGCGACGACCAGGACGCGCGCCCCGCGGGCGGCCGCGCCCGCGTGCGGGATCACCGCTGACGACGCGCCGGGCGCCGGACCTGCCGCCGGACCGGCGCCATGGCGGACGACGCGGCGGGCGCCGTGGCGGACGACGCGCCGGGCGCCGTGGCGGACGTCGCGCTGGGCGCCGTGGCGGACGTCGAGCCGGCGCGGTCAGTCCTTCGGCGCGCGACACTTGCGGGCCTGGGCCGCCGTCGTCGCTTCCTTCATGCACTTGACGCCGTCGTGATCGCGCGCGCCCCGGCACTGCATCACCGCCAGGTCGAGGCCGCCCTCGAGCTGCTTGTCCTTCTCCGCGGTCTTGGCCTGGCGCAGCGCCTCGCGCTCGGCCGGCGGCGCCGCCGCGATCTCCTGCTCCGCCTCCTCCCAGTAGACGAGCGTGAACCAGTTGCGCAGCGCCGCCTCGCAGTCCTCCGCGCTCGGCCGCGAGCAACCGACGAGCGCCGCGAGCACGGCGGCGAGGAGGGCGAGGTGGAGCGAGCGCATGGCCGGTCACATAGCACACCCGCCGCCAGCCCGGGTCGACGCCGGCCCGGCGCGGCGCCCGCGGCTCAGGGCGCCGCCGGGTCCACCGTCGCCCGCTCCCACGTCAGGCCGGCGTAGACCAGGTGGCGGCGGTACCGGAGGTCGTCGCCGCCGCTGGCGTCGGCCTGGAAGGCGTAGCGGGCCTCGAGCTCCCACGACCCGCCCAGCGTCCGCGCCACCCGCACCGCCGCGCCGCTGCGGTTCTCGTCGTCGATCGAGGTGAACGTCATGGTGAGGTCGTCGGTGACCAGCAGCGGATCGCGGAAGCGGTCGGGCTGGCCGGTGACCGTGGCGGTGGCGAACCAGCGCGCGCCCAGCCCGCGGGTCACCGACAGGCTCAGCCGGTGGCGCTGGTACGAGCTGCCGAAGCTGGCCGAGTCGTTGAGCACGAGCTGGTAGCCCGCCGACAGGACGGCGTCGCCGGTGTAGGTCAGCTCGACCGCGCCGACGTGCTGGAGGTCGGTGCGCGGCTGGCGCGTCGGCACGAAGCAGGCCGGCGTCCGCGGCTCGGCGGGAGCGCAGCCGTCGGTGAAGGCGCGGCCGCGGTAGCCGCGGCGCTCGACGCGGTAGCCGGCGGTCAGCTCCAGCCAGCGCTCGTCGGCGGCGCGCCACAGCTCGTCGCTGACCCGCACCGCCGCCACCTGGCCGGTCCAGTCGAAGTCGGGATCCGGCTTGTAGTCGAGCCGGCGCACGCCGCCGGTGACGGTCGCGGTGCGGCCCGCGCCGCCGCGCAGGCGGACGCCCAGATCGACGCCGGAGCTGGCGAAGGCGCGGGCGCCGTGCTCGCCGCCCACCGGGAACACGTCGTAGTGGGTGGCGCGCACCAGCGCGCTGACGTCGTCGCCCGGCCCGGCGCGCTCGCCGGCCACGTCGACCGCGGCGATGAGCAGGTCCTCGCCGACGACGCCGCCGGCCACCACGGCGCGGCTGCCGCCGCTCACCCGCATCGCCCACCGCGTGCGGTCGCCGGCCGCGCCGGCGCGGCGGACCTCGGCCAGGGCGCGCACCAGCGGCGCGGTCTCGGCCCGCCGCCCCCCGGGGACGACGGCGATGCGCCGGACGTTGCTGTCGACCTCGGCGCCGACCTCGACCCGCGCCCGCCACGGCTCGGCGCCGGCCGCGGCCGGGGCCGCGACCACGAGCGCGACGAGCGCGGCCACGACCCGCATCGCCCTCACGCTACCACCGGCGGTCGGCGCGCGACATCGCCCGGCGTCACGCGACGTCGACCTGACGCCACCCGACGTCGCCGGGGCATCACCGGGACATCAGGGCGCGCGCAGCTCGCGGGCGCGGCCCTCGATGGCCGCCCGCTTCGTGCGCATCGTGGTCAGGCGAGCGCGCACGGCGTCGCGGGCGCGCCGCGCCGCCGCCGCTCGCGCCGCGGGATCGGTCGAGCGCTCGGCGCGGCGCAGGGCGTCGACCGTGCTCGGATCGACCACGTCGGCGAGCGCGGTGGCGAGGTCGCGGCTGTCGAGGCCGGGATCCGAGAGGTCGTGCTCGCCCGGCGCCGGCGCGCCGTCGTCGGCGGCGGCCAGGCCCTCGTTGCCCCCGCCGCGCGCCGTGGTGCCGATGCGCCGCGGATCCGACTCGTCGCGCAGGGCCAGCTCCTCGGCGCGCTCGTGCTGGCGACGCAGGGCGGCCATGCGGTCGTAGCGGGCGGCCTGCTGCTCGAGGCGGGCGACCTCGCGCCCGAGCTCGGCCTCGGCGTCGCGCAGGGCCGCCGCCTGCAGCTCGAGCTCCTCGGGGTCGGCCAGCGGATCGAGGCGCTCGTCGGGGATGAGGATCTTGCGCGGCGCGGCCGGCGCCGGGGCCCACACCCGGCGGCGACGCTCGAGCTCGACGCGGCGCGGCCCGGTGGCGGTGATGAGCGCCTGATCGATCGTGACCACCGCCGCCGCCCGGGCCCGCACCACGTCGGCGTCGGCGCGCTTGAGCCGCGCCGCCACCGCGTCGAGCGCGCGCGCGGTCTCGAGCGACGACGCCAGCTTGCCGCGCAGCGCGCGGTCGCGCCGCCACGACGGCTTCTGCCGCTTGAGCTGGTCGACCTCCGCCAGCTCGGCCTCGTAGCGGCGCGCGAGCTGCGCCCGCTCCGCGACCACCTGGGCCCGCGCCGCCTCGGCGTTCGCCACCACCGCCGCCGCCCGCTCGACCGGCGTCGGCGCCTGGCCGACCCGGCTCGCCGCGGGTCGCGCGCGCTGCGCCTCGGCGACGCCCGCCGAGCCGGCGAGGCAGATCGCGAGGGCGAGGATGGACGCGCGCATGACCAGGCCCAGGAATAGCACCCCTCGTGCCACCCCCAACCGCCCGGAACTGCTCGCTACCCGCGCCGTCGCGTGTGCCAAACCCGTGCGTCGGCACGCCCCCCGCCGCGAAAAACTGAGCCCGCGGGGGACGGCCGGCGCCGTCCCCACGTCCGGAAACGGCCAGACACGACGGGGCCGGGCTGGCTACAAGGGGGCATGGACGACGACGCGTGCCTGGCCGCGCTGCGCGCCCGCGACGCGCGGTTCGACGGCGTGTTCTTCGTCGGCGTCACGACGACCGGCGTGTACTGCCGGCCGATCTGTCCGGCGCGCACGCCCGGCGCCGACCGCTGCCGGTTCTTCGCGTCGGCGGCGCTGGCCGAGCGCGCCGGCTTCCGCGCCTGCCTGCGCTGTCGCCCCGAGCTGGCGCCGGGGCGGCACCGCCGCGTCCCGGTCGACGCGGTGCCGGCCCTCGCCGCCGCGGCGGCGCGCCTCATCGACGCCGGCTTCCTCGGCGACCGCTCGGTCGCCGACCTCGCCGACCGCCTCGGGGTCAGCGATCGCCACCTGCGCCGCGCGCTCGCGTCCGAGCTCGGCGTGTCCCCGGTCGAGCTGGCGCAGACCCGGCGCCTGGCCCTGGCCAAGCAGCTCCTCCACGACACCGACCTCGGCCTGGCCGAGATCGCGTTCGCCGCCGGCTTCGCCAGCGTGCGCCGCTTCAACGCCGCGTTCCGCGCTCGCTTCGGCCGCGCCCCCTCCGCGCTGCGCCGCGACGCGGCCACCGCGCGCGCCGCCGACGCCGGCGACGCCGTCACCCTCCGCCTCGATGCGCGGCCGCCGCTCGACGCCGCGGCGCTCCTCGCCTTCCTCGCCGCCCGCGCCGTCCCCGGCGTCGAGCGCGTCGACGCCGCCGGCTACCACCGCGGCGTGGTCGTCGACGGCGCCGCCGGGTGGCTCGTGGCGCGACCGGCGCCGGGCAAGGCCGCCGCGCTCGAGCTCCGGCTCGCCGCGTCGCTCGTCCCCCGCCTGCCGGCGGTGCTGGCGCGGGCGCGCGCGCTGTTCGACCTCGACGCCGATCCCGACGCGATCGGCCGCCACCTCGCGCGCGATCCGCGCCTGGCCGCCGCGGTCCGCGCCCGCCCCGGCCTGCGCGTCCCCGGCGCGTTCGACGGCTGGGAGGTCGCGGTGCGCGCGATCCTCGGCCAGCAGATCTCGGTCGCCGCCGCCACCACGCTGGCCGGCCGGCTGGTCGAGCGCCTCGGCGGCACCATCCCCGCCGCCCCGCCCGGGCTCGATCGGACGATGCCGTCCCCGGCGGCGCTGCTCGCCGCCGGCGAGGCGGCGGTGGCGGCGATCGGGCTGCCGGCGGCGCGCGCGCGCACGCTCCTGGCCCTGGCCGACGCGGTCAGCCGCGGCGCGATCGACCTCGCGCCCGGCGCCGAGCCCGCGCGCACCCACGCCGCGCTCACCGCGATCGCCGGCATCGGGCCGTGGACCGCCAGCTACGTGGCGATGCGCGCCCTGGCCTGGCCCGACGCCTTCCTCGCCGGCGATCTGATCGTGCGCCGCGCCCTCGGCGGCACCGCCGCCGCCGCCGAGCGCGCCAGCGCGCCGTGGCGCCCGTGGCGCGCCTACGCTGTCCTCCACCTCTGGACCGGAGCCCCGCCATGACCGAGCCCACCGCCGCCACCGCCCCGCTCGTCGCCCGCCCCCTGCCCTCCCCGATCGGCGTCCTCCGCCTGGTCGCCACCGACCGCGCCCTGGTGGCGATCGACTTCCCCGACCCGCCGCGCCCGCTGCCGGCGCACCCGCACCCCGGCGCCCACCCCGTGATCGATCACGCCGCCCGCGAGCTCGACGCCTACTTCGCCGGCGCGCTCCGCGCCTTCACCGTGCCGCTCGCGGCGCGCGGCACGCCGTTCCAGCGCGCGGTGTGGCAGGCGCTGACCACGATCGGCCACGGCGAGACCTGGACGTACGGCCAGCTCGCCCGCGCCGTCGGCAAGCCGTTGGCGGCGCGCGCGGTCGGCGCCGCCAACGGCAAGAACCCGCTGCCCATCATCGTGCCCTGTCACCGCGTCATCGGCGCCGGCGGCGCCCTGATCGGCTTCGGCGGCGGCCTGCCGATCAAGCGGTGGCTGCTCGCCCACGAGGCCGCCTGATCCCGGCGCCCGCCCTGCGCTACGCGCCGCGGTCCTTGTCGCCGCCGCCGCCGCCGCCGCCGCCGCCGCCGCCGCCGCCGCCGCCG
>CAADGB010000071.1 GCA_900696455.1 uncultured delta proteobacterium | reverse complement strand
TGCGCTCGGCTCGGAGCCTGTCATCGAATCGATGCCAGGCTCTCCTTCGATCGATCGACCTCGCCCGCAGACGGGCTCGTCCGATCTCATCCGGACCAGAGCCGCCTCGCTGCGCTCGGCTCAGGCCAGCGGCCGGCGGCGGCGGCGCAGGAAGAGCGCGCCCAGCACGAGGCCGGCGCCGATGGGGAGCATCGGGTCGGCGCCGCCGCGGGTCGAGCAGCCGAGGCAGCCGCCGCTCGACGGCCAGCACAGGCCGCCGCCGGCGCCGTTCGACAGGCACTCGTAGTTGTCGGGGCAGGCGTTGGCGGCGAGGTCGCAGCTCTCGGTGCAGCGGTTCTCGCCGTCCTTGGTGGCGCACAGGCCCGAGAAGCACTCGTCGGCGCCCTCGCACGTCGTGCCCAGGCCGCCGGTCGTGCTCTCGCCGGGCACGCAGCGGCCGTCGACGCAGACCAGGCCCGGATCGAAGATCGCGCAGGCGGCGTCGCTGCCGCAGGCCTCGCCGACCAGGACCTGCATCGTGGCCTCGCCGGGGGGGCCGTTGATGTCGGTCGCGCGCACGGTGACGGTGTGGGTGCCGTTGGTGATCGAGGCCGGGGCGTTGAACGCCCACGGCGGCGTCGTCAGGAGCGTGACCGACGCGCCGTCGACCAGGAGCTCGACGCTGGCGACGCCCTGATCGTCCATCACGTTGGCGCGCACGACGAAGCCCGGGGTGACCGGGACGCCGGGCAGCGGCGTCTCGATCATGACCACCGGCGGCGTCGGCGTCGCCGGGCCGAAGATGCCGAGCAGGCGCTGATACGAGTTCTGCATGGTGTCGCCGCAGCGGCACTCGCCCTGGGGCTGGCAGCAGCCCGAGGTGCCGATGCACGCCGACTCGTTCTGGAAGCGCTTGACCGGCGGGTTGGGGATGTACGTCATCGGATCCGACGCCAGCATCGAGTGCGACAGGCCGAAGGCGTGCGCGGTCTCCTGGGCGATCGTCCAGCAGTTCTGGTTGACGTTGTTGGGCGACAGGTTGGCGAAGCTGAAGGTGATCGCGTTGTTGATGATGCCGCACGAGAACGGCGCCACGCCGCCGACCCCGTTGGAGAAGCCGATCTCGGTCGGGCGCCCGGCGGCCATCGCCTCGAAGTGGGGGACGTTGCCGGGATCGGTGTCGACCACGGTGACGTTGAACGGGGCGTAGGTCTCGCGCACGCAGGCGACGATCGAGGCCCAGGTGGTGTCGCTGCCGGTGTAGGCGAGGAGGTTGCCGCTGGCGATCGTCGAGCGGTTGGTGCGCGAGTCGTTGGTGCTGGCGCGGGTGATCCGGCAGCCCGGCACGCCGGTGGAGGTCGTCTCGCCCTTGCAGTTGTTGAGGTAGATGATGCGCGAGCCGAGCGAGCCGCCGGGGGCGACCGTGGGCTCGCCGGTGTCGATGAAGCCGGTCTTGAGGCCATCGGGGCGGCGGGCGCCGACGATCGCGCTGTCGTCGACCAGGAGCGGCGGCTCGTCGGGGCCGCGCAGGTCGCCCGGCAAGGCGTCGACCTGGGCGCGGGCGGTCGCGGCGGTGCCGCCCAGGGCGGCGAGGGCGCCGACGAGACACGCGAGCAGGGCGGGGACGCGGACCGTGTGCAGCATGGACGGCATCATGATCTCCCAGCGGCGCACGCTTGAAGCCCCGGTGGATGGCAGCCCATCACGGCGCTGCAAGCTGGTGGCCTCAGCGTGGCGATTTGCCCCGATCCTGGGCCCGGGTGGGCGTGGGTAGGACCCATGCCGCCGCCGTGCCATCACGGTCGTGGACCAGGGCGTGGGCGCCGGGCGGCGGCGGGCCGCCCAGGCCGAGGGTGAGCGGCGTGCCCAGGCGCGCCGCCCAGGCCCGCGCCACCAGCCCGAAGGTGAGGCGGGCGTTGAGCTCGCACATCGGGTGGAGCTGGCGCCGTCCGTCGCGCTCGTGGACGAAGCCGTCGATGACGAAGGAGCCCCGGTACCCGGCCGCGGCCAGCGCGAGGCCGGCGGCGCGGGCGGTGGCGGCCAGGAGCGCGCGCTCGCCGGGCTCGAGCGCGGCGCCGTCGTCGATGACGATGCCGCGCACCACGCCGGCGTCGTCGACCAGGCCGCGGTGGGGCGGGTGGAGCGCGATCGCGCCGCCGGCGCCCACCTCGCCGCCCTGACCGACGTCGAGGGTGCGCGCCATCCACGGCTCGAACACCAGCGCGCCGTGCACCGCGAGCAGACGGGCGAGCCGGGTGGCGGTGGGCGGATCGAGCACGTCGCCGCGCCGGCGCACGCGATCGCGGCCGGCGGCGGTGAGCGCGGCCTTGGCCACCCACGTCCCGGTGGGGCTGGCGCCGGCGCCGCCGGCGGCCAGGTGCGCCGCCAGCGCGTCGACGCGCGTGATCACGCACGCGCCGGGCAGCGCCACGCCGCGGTCGGCCGCCAGCGCGGCGGCGAAGCGCCGATCGTTGACCGCCCGCGCCACCGCGACCTCGGCCGGGCTCGCCACCCGCGCGCTGGCGCCCCACGCCCGGGTCCGGA
>CAADGB010000070.1 GCA_900696455.1 uncultured delta proteobacterium | reverse complement strand
GTCGGGTCGCGCGGCGCGGCGGCGCCGGCGGGCGGCGCGGGCGGCGCGGGCGGCGCGGGCGGCGCGGTCAGCGCTGCCAGATCCGGAACGTGGAGGTGGAGGTCGGCGAACGACGCGTGCGGGGCCACCAGCTCGACCCCGCCGTGGGCGGACCGCGTCATGCGCACGCCGCGCGGGAACTCGACCCCGGCCACGGTCAGCTCGAAGCGGCCGCGCTTGTCGCGGACCCGCAGCTTGCCGGCGGAGGCGGCGTCGGTCGACCAGTGCACTCCGGACAGCCGGCCGGTCAGGCGCTCGAAGGTCACGTCGTCGGCGCCGTACTCGACGGCGCCCGCCTCGCCGCGCAGGCCGGCGATCTCGGCGTGGGGGAAGTCGAGCCGGCGGGTCGCCGGGGGCTCGCCGATGGTGGCGCCGAAGCCGTCGACCCGGATGTTGCCCTGGGCGCGGTGCTCGCTCACCCGCCGCATCCTACACGCCCGGCGCCCGGGCGTGGTCTCGCGCACAACGGCGCCCGGGGCCTGTGACAGGCGGGCGCACGTTCCGGGCTTGCCCCGTCACCTCGCTGGGGTATAACCGCGCCCATGCGAACCCGCCTCGCCTCGTTGCTGGTCCTGCCCGCCGTCCTCGGACTCGTCGCCTGCGGCGGCGACGACGGCGACGGCTCCGTCGACGCCCGCCGCGTCGACGCCACGGTGATCGACGCCACCGTCACCGACGCCGAGGAGGTGGACGCCCCCGACATCGACGCCGCGGTCGACGCCATGACCGACGCCGCGGTCGACGCGCCCATCGACGCCACGCCGACGCCGTCGGGCTGGATCGCCCTGGCGCGCGCCGCCGCCGACGGCAGCGGCCTCAGCCTCACGATCGAGGACGCGACGGTCACGTACCTCAAGCCGGTCGGCGGCACCCCGGCCAACGACCCGGCGGGATTCACCATCCAGGCCGAGCAGCAGGGCCCGGCGCTCATGATCGCCGTCGACCCGGCGACGCTCACCCCGGCGCCCGCCGTCGGCGACGTGGTCAGCTTCACGATCACGGCCAAGGCCACCGTGGCCGGCCAGCCCCGCGCCACCGCCATCACCGGCTTCACCGTCGCGTCGAGCGGCGCCGACGTCGGCGCCCTGGCCCAGGACGTCAGCGCCGCCGCCGACCTGGTCAGCGCGCTCGGCACCTACGACAGCGAGCTCATCGACGTCACCGGCGCCATCGCCGCCGACTTCACCGCCGCCGGCAGCGGCTTCGTCCAGGCGCAGATCACCACCGCTGGCATCGGCACGGCCAGCTCGAGCCTCACGCTGCGCGTGCCGACGACGATCCGCGACGGCTACGACCTGGTGATGGGCTGCAACTTCACCCTCGACAACACGCCGGTCCACCGCTTCAACGCCGTGGCCCAGCTCTCGGCCTTCGTCACCGCCGACTACACCCTGACGGACTGCCCGGCGCCGGTGGTGCTGGCCGCCGCCGCCACCACGGCGACGACGGTCAACGTCACCTTCTCGCGCAACGTCGACCCGGCCAGCTTGATGGCCGACGGCTCGCAGTTCACGTTCGACAACGGCCTCACCGCCAGCGCCGCCACCGTCAGCGGCCGCACCGTCACCGTCACCACCGGCGTGCAGGTGAACGGCACGATGCACGTCGTGACCGTGGCCAACAGCATCACCGACATGCAGGGCACCGCCCTCGGCACGCCGAGCACGGCGTCGTTCACGGCGTTCATGTCGCCGACGCACCTGGTGATCAACGAGATCGACTACGACCAGCCGGGCGATGACCTGACGGAGTTCATCGAGATCTTCAATCCGACGCCGAGCGCGATCTCGCTCGCCAACGTCGCGGTCGTGCTGGTCAACGGCGGCAACAACGCCGAGTACGCGCGGTTCGACCTCAGCTCGGCTGGCGCCGAGCTGCCGGCTGGGGGCTACTTGCTGGTCCACAGCACCAACCTGACCAACATCCCCGGCGGCACCCTCGTGGTGACGTTCACGCCCCCGAGCGTCGGGACGATCCAGAATGGCGCGCCCGATGGGATCGCGCTGATCAACACCTCGACCAACACGCTCATCGACGCGCTGTCGTACGAGGGATCGATCACCGCGGCCAACATCACGGGCTTCTCCGGGCCGGTGTCGCTGGTCGAGGGCACGGCGGCGACCGTGGCCGACACCGGTACTGCGGCATCGATCGGTCGCGTCCCCAACGGCCTCGACACGGACAACTCTGCCAGCGACTGGGCGGTCATCGCGACGCCGACGCCCGGCGCGGCGAACTAGGCCGCCGTACCTCTCTCCAAGAGGCGGGAATCTCATGGGATTCCGTCCGCGGTCGAGAAATCGACCGCGGACACGCAACAGGCTGCCCCTCCGATCGAAAGGAGCAGGCAGTCATGAGCAAGGACCGCTTCACCCACGTCCCGCCTGCCGCGGGCCCGGCCCCGGCGGCGCCCCGCAAGACGGCGGTGCTGCCGGCGTCGCCGGCGTTCAACGCTCCGGAATCGCTGGGGCACGGTGCCGCAGCCTCAGCACTCGACCGAGGTGGATGGCTCGCGCATAATGAGGCGGCCATGGAAGGCGCGGTGATCGGTCAGTACCGGGTGACGAAGAAGCTCGGGGAGGGCGGCATGGGCGCCGTGTTCGCGGCCGAGCACGCGCTGCTCGGCCGCAAGGCGGCCATCAAGATGCTCCTGCCGGCGCTGTCGCAGAACCAGGAGATCGTGCAGCGCTTCTTCAACGAGGCGCGCGCGGCGACGGCGATCCAGGACCCCGGCATCGTCCAGATCTTCGACTTCGGCTACCACACCGACGGCAGCGCCTACATCGTCATGGAGTATCTCGAGGGCGAGCCGCTCGACGCGCGGCTCAAGCGCCTCGGTCGGCTCAACCCGTTCGACGCGCTGCGCATCCTGCGCCAGGCGTCGTCGTCGCTGGCCGCGGCCCACGCCCGCGGCATCATCCACCGCGACCTCAAGCCCGAGAACATCTACCTGGTGGCCGATCGCGAGGTCGCCGGCGGCGAGCGGCCCAAGCTGCTCGACTTCGGCATCGCCAAGCTCACCGGCGACACCGAGAGCAAGGTCAAGACCCACACCGCGGCGATCATGGGCACGCCCATGTACATGTCGCCGGAGCAGTGCCGCGGCGCCGGCGCGGTCGACGCCCGCAGCGACGTCTACGCGCTCGGCTGTGTGCTGTTCCACCTGATCACCGGGCGCACGCCGTTCGACGGCGAGGGCGTGGGTGAGATCATCGCCAGCCACCTGCGCGAGCCGCCGCCGGTGCCGTCGCACGTGGTCCCCGGGCTGCCGCCGGAGCTCGACCAGCTCGTGCTGCGCTGCCTGGCCAAGACTCCCGAGGAGCGCTTCCAGTCGGCGTCGGAGCTCGCCGAGCACATCGGCTGGCTCCTCGGCCACGGCGGCCAGCCGGCGGCGGCGGTGATGCCGAGCGGCCAGCTCGCGGCGCCGGGGATGCCGACGCCGACGCCGACGACGCTGTCGGGCGCGTCGGGCGTCCGCTGGAACACCGGCGGGGGCGTCGGCGCGATGTCGCAGCCGGGCTCGATGGCGCCGGCGCCGCGGGGCAAGAGCAAGCTCGGGATCGTGATCGCCGCGGTCGGCGCGGTCGGCGTCGCCGCCGGCGTCGTGCTGGTGCTGTCCATGGGCGGCGGCAAGGGCGACGGCGGGGGAGGGCAGGGCGTGACGCCCGCCGGCGCGGCCGCCCAGCCCGAGGCGCCGCCGCCGCCGCCTGACCCGACGCCGGGCCCCGCGGCCGGGGCCGGGGGCGGTGACGTCGCCGCGCCCGCGGGCGGCGCCGACGTCGCGGCCGGTGGGGCCGCCGGGGCCACGACCGACGTCGCGACCGCGGGCACGACCGCGGTCGCGATCGACGCCGGGGTCGCGGTCGCGACCGCCGACGACCGCTCGTCGTCGTCGTCGAAGAGCAAGCGCGATCGCGATCGCGACAAGGGCAAGCGCGACGACAGGCGCGACGACAAGAACGTCGAACCGACCACGCAACCGCCGACCCCGCCGGCCGACAAGGGTGGGTGTCCCAACCCCACGCCTGGCGACCTCGACTGCGACGGGATTCCCGACAAGCGGTAGCGCCTGTCGACCCGCAGCTCGGTTAGCCTCGGCTCGTCACGGAGGATCTCCATGCGCACCATCTCGTTCGTCTCCTCGTCCCTCGCCGCCCTCGCCGGGCTGGTCGCCCTCACCGCTCTCGCCCCGCCGGCCCAGGCGCAGGTGGCCGAGACCCTGTTCCGCGAGGGCAAGACGCTCATGGGCCAGGGCAAGATCGCCGAGGCGTGCGTCGCCTTCGACGGCAGCTTCCGCAAGGACCCGGCGGTCACCACGCTCCTCAACCTGGCCGACTGCCGCGAGAAGAACGGCGAGCTCGCCACCGCCTGGGGGCACTTCATCGAGGCCGAGCGCCAGACCCGCGGCAAGGCCGACCAGGCCGCGTTCACCACCACGGCTCGCGACCGCGCGGCGCGCCTCGAGGGGCGGCTGTCGTTCCTCATCATCAACGTGCCCGACGAGGCGCGCGTCGACGGCCTGACCATCACCCGCAACGGCGCCCTGGTCGACGCCGCCGAGTGGAACCGCGACATCCCGGTGGACGGCGGCACCTACAAGGTCGAGGGCAAGGCCCCGGCCTACGAGGCGTGGTCGACCGAGGTCACCGTCGGCAAGGAGCGCGACAAGCAGTCGGTCAACGTGCCGCGCTTCCGCGAGCTGCCGCGCAAGGACACCGGCGCGGGCGGCGGCGGCGCGGGCGGCGCGGGCGGCGGCGAGCGGCCGTCGTCGTTCACCGGCAAGCGCAAGGCGGCGCTCGGCGTCGCGGGCGTCGGCGTCCTCGCCGCCATCGGCGGGACCGTCTTCTACCTCCAGGCCAGCGGCATCTACGACGACGCCGAGGCCGCGCAGACCAACGAGGATCGCGTCCGCCTCACCGACGACGCCAACGGCAAGTACCTCCTCGCCCAGATCGGCTGGGGCGTGGGCGCGGTCGCCGTCGGCGCCGCCGCCGTCCTCTGGTTCACCGGCGCCCCGTCCTCGCCCGAGGCGGGCGGCGTGACCGTCGCCCCGCGCCTCGATCCCACCGGCGGCGGCCTGGTCGTCACCGGCCGCTTCTGAGCCTCGCCGCGCGCCCGCGCCGGAGCCCGGCCTCTGAGTCGGCCTCGGGTGCGGCCTCGGCCTCGGGTACGGCCTCGGACGGACCCCGATCGCTCGCGGTGCGCGCCTTTCCCCGATCGCCCTGAGCTCTTCACCGACCGCGGTCGGAGATTGCGGGAAACGAACGGCGAGCCAATCTCTCCGGTCGGCCTGAGCCGCCCGAGCGCCAGCGAGGGCGTGTCGAAGGCCGACAAGCCGCGGCCGTCGCGCGAGTGATGTCGGGCGCTTGCCGGCGCCGTTCGTTAGGAGCCAGGCGGAGGGAGCGCAGCAGGTGGGACGGTTCGTTTTCCCCGAACACAACGCGACCGACGCCGCCGTCGAAGGGCGTCGCGCCGTTCCTCCCCCCGCCAGCTACCGCAGCCGCTCGATCTCCTCGTCGCCGATCCACCCCGCCGTCACGGCGATCGGCGCCTCGCGGTCCGCGTGCTCGAGCGCCAGGTACACCGTCCGCTCACCCCGCCGCCAGCACGCGATCCGCATCGCCTCCGCGTACCACACGTCCACGTCCTCCCGCGCCGACGCCTCGTCGTAGCTCGGCGGCCCCAGCAGCCCGCGGCACACGTCCAGCGCCGCCATGTACTCCGCGCTCCACACCTCGTACAGCTCGTCGAGCCCACCCTCGTCCTCCAGCCACTCGCTGGCGTCCACCACCCGCCGCTCCCCGCTCGCGTCCGCGGCGGCGCCGTCGCACGCCGCCACCACCTGCTCCACGACCTCGCGCGTCGTCGGCCGCGCCGTGCTCGGGCTCATCTCGCGACTGTACCGCCCCGCCCGGGGCCGCGCGCCGCACCTGCGCGCCCCGCGCGCTTCGCGCGCCGCGTCGCCGCGTCGCCCCGCGCGCCGCGTCGCCCCGCGCGCCGCCTGCTACCTCGCCCGTCCCATGCGCGCCCGCGCCATCGCCCGCCTCGCCCGCGACGGCACCGGCGCGCCGGTCATCGCCCAGCTCGGCGACGAGCGGCCCCAGCACCCGGTGGGCCTCGCCCGCGACGCGCGCGCTGCCCGGCGCCGCCAACCAGGGCGAGTTCGATCTCCTCGTCGTCCGCTTCGCCGCCGACGGCACCTGGACCGGCGCCTGGCAGCACGGCAGCCCCGCCGACGAGACCCTCCACGCCCTCGCCCTCACCCCGGGCGCCCTCTTCGTCGCCGGCTACACCGCCGGCGCCCTCCCGTCCGCCACCCCCCGCCGGCCAGCTCGACGGCTTCCTCCTCCGCGTCCCCCTCGACGCGCTCCTGCCCCCCTGACCTTGACCGCGCCCGCCGTTCCGGTATGTTTGCGCCAAGCTGCGGGATTAACTCAGTGGTAGAGTGTCAGCTTCCCAAGCTGAACGTCGTGGGTTCGAATCCCATATCCCGCTCGACGCTGCGCGTGTGATGACGGCCGGTTGAGAGCACCTTCTCAGCCGGCCGCTTCCGTTTCGGCCCACGCATCACCACTCGCGGCTCGGGCGGCAGGCGCGACAAGCGGCGATCAGCTCTACTGGGCCTCCAACTACAACGGCTCGTACGCTGTCTACGTCGCTCCTAACCCGCCTTGAGGTCGTTACCGAATATCCGCTCGATCGTCTCGGCAACCACAGCGGGTTCTTCACGCAGCTCGACATCGATCGGCGGCCCCGCGAGCCGCTCGCCGTCACCCGAGCCGCGTTCTCGCCGCGCCGGGTTGCACTTGAGGAAGGAAGGGCGCCGGCAACCGTAGGATGGCGCGAGACCATGACCGGGAGGTTGCGCTTGAGGATCGAGTGGTTACACGATTCCTCCAATAGATCCGCAACCCCGCGCGACCGGTCTCGATAGAAGCCACCGTGAACGAACCCAGCCCTGTCTATCCTCGTTTCGCCGGACTCGTCGACGACGAACTCGCCGCTCACAACATGTGCGGACGAGATCCCGAGGTGCAGGCGTGAGCTGGGACTTCTTACGCGGTCTCTACGGCGAGCCCGACGAGGAGCGCGACGAGCAGCCGCGCCGCCCCGCGCCCGGCAAGGTCACGCTCACGTCGAAGATCAAGCCGGTCCAGCGGCGCGCCGTGAGCTCACCACGACCGAGTTCGTCCGACGGCCACGAGTTCCTCGCGCAGCCGGTCCAGCGCAGGGCGGCGCGCGCCGCGGAAATCGACGACCCATTCGCACTCCACCTGAGTGCTCAGCGCGCCGACAAATCGCCGGACGCAGTGCATGCCGCTGCTGCGCGGGGAGTCGCGACGGCGGCACAACCGCTGCCGCATCTCGAGCAGATCCAGAGGTCGTTCGGACGCCACGACGTCACCCATGTGCAGGCTCACGTCGGTGGTGCAGCCGCGGACGCGAGCGCAGCGATGGGAGCCGAGGCCTACGCGACCGGCGATCACGTCGCATTCCAGAGCATGCCGGCTTTGCACACAGCCGCGCATGAAGCCGCGCACGTCGTCCAGCAGAAGGACGGCGTGCAACTCAAGGGCGGTGTCGGTGAAGTAGGCGACGCGTACGAGCGACATGCCGATGCTGTCGCCGACAAGGTAGTCGCCGGCGAGTCGGCCGAGCGGCTGCTCGACCAGATGACGAGAGGAGTTGCGAGCAACGGAGACCACTCTTCCGACGTCCAGTTCAAGAAGCTTCCGGGGGCTCCGTTGCCGCCGCAAGGAGTTCGCGTTGGTCCGTCGACCTCACGCCTCGTGGCCAACCCGCGTGGCATCAAGTTTCAGCCAACCGAATACGGCCAGACGACGTACGAAGAGGTCGTCCTGTCCAACACCTCTGCGGAGCCCTTCCACGTCCACGACTTCATCGGAACCGTCCTCCCGGATCTGGATGGAACAAGACGCACCGATGCGACGGGCGACTTCGCCGTCGTCGGCGGCGAGACCGGCGGCGACGGCCTGGTCCCCGGCGCATCGATGACAATCACCATCGCGTTCTCTCCGAAGGCGAGCCATCCGGCCGACCTCAGGCGCAAGAAGTACTCGTGGCGCAACGGGCAGTTCTCGGTGACCGACTCGGACGGGGCGATCGGCGGAACTCTCAAGGTGCGTGGGCCAGCCCGCCCTCCGACCGAGGCGACAGCAGACGCCAATGCAGTGGCCGATGTGACGGCGTCGGCGCGTAGCTCGGAAGCTCAATTGCCGGCCCCCCAGACGTACGCTGAGATGCGGCACCACGTGATGGCGGCGCGGGACCTGGTGAAGACCAGCGAGCGCGAATCCGCCGCTGATCTTCTCGACGACGTCGTCGTCCGCATGAACACCGCGGCGCACTACGATCTGGTCTTTCAGGCTGCGAAGAAGCACGGCCTGGGTTCCACGAGCGCCGTGATCGCCGTCGGCAAGGCCCGCGACGAGCTGACCCATGCGGCCAGGAAGCTCCACGACAGGAAGGGCCCGCCGGTCCAAATGGACCTGGTCGTCACGGCCTTCGAGGTCGCCAAGGAGCCTCTGCAGCTGACTCTCGGTGAGATCGACCACGCGCCTGGCCTGCAGGCCATGCACGATGCCGCACCGGCGGTGCTCGCGGGCAAGGGCGCGGTCGAGTTGGGCGTCACGGCCAAGCGCATCGTCACCGACGCTGCGTTTGCGGCGGGGTTCGGCCTCGGCGTGCTCGAGGGCGCGGGGGGCGCCGTGAAGGACCTCGCTACGGGTGTAGCCGACGTGCTCGAGCTCGCCTTCGACATCGCACGGACGTTCGTCACCAGCGGGCTGATCGGAACGACGATCCACGTCGCAGGGAAGGTCGGCGATTTCTTCGACAAGGCGCCCGCCGCGATGGCAGCGATGGGGCAGAAGTTCAAGGAGGACTGGAACAATCCGGACTCATTCGAGTGCGGCAACTTCCGCGGCGAGGTGATCGGATACATCGCGACCCAGATCGCGATCATTATCATCTCCGGCGGCGCCGCCGCGGAGGGCATCGCCTTCGCGGCGCTCAGCCGATGGGGCAAGCTCGTCGCGATCATCCAGAAGCTCGATGCGGCTGGCGATATCTTCTCGTGGGCGTCAAAGGCTGGCGGTGGACTTGGCGCCGCGCGACGGGCGCTGTTCCGCAAGATCCGCCATGCAAGGAACGGCGGTGGCACGCGCATCGACGTTCCCGGTGGTGGGCCGCATGAACCGGGTGCACCGGGAGACTCACCACACGGGCATGACGGAACGAACGGTGCAGACAAGCCACACGACCAAAGAGGAAGGGATGCGGACGCCGAGCCGGATGCTCCCGATGCGGACGTGGATATCGTGCCCGATCGAACGAGAGCGCCCTACGAAGACCCTCGTGTCGAGCCCGCAGGTCCTCGCCGTCCGCTGGATCGGCGTGAGCTTCTTCCGTTCCGAAAGTTGGACTCCGAGTTCTCGTGGAAGGACATCGAGAAGGCGCACAAATCTGGCCATTCCGTCCCGATCGGCAACAAGCTGAAGAAGGCCTCCGACGGTCACGGCCTTCTTGCTCGGCTCGCGAAGGGTGATGCAAGCGCGCTCGAAGACATCGGCATCAATGGAGTGCCCGCCGGCTTTGATACGACGGGGCGCGAGTGGGCGCTTGTCGAACTGCGCGATGGCTTCGTGCTCTATTCCGGCAGCTATCGCAGCGTCTTGCTGCCCAACGACGTACGCGTGCTCGGACACACGCATCCCGGGCCAAGCCCTTCGGCGCCAGATGACGCACCGAAGGTTGATCGCTCGCTTCGAGATGGCCCTGATGGCGAGGGGCTCACGTTCGCGGAAATTCTCACCGACCCCACGAACGCCCGAGACTCCGGGATCATCCCGTCAGCTTCCGACATCAGCACGATCAGCGATGGAACCTCGCACGTGCTTTACACACGCTTCGCTCATGCAGGTGACGGCAAGCTGGTCAATCCACTTCCGGGAGATCCTAGGCCTCGCGTGCAGGTTCACCTCGAGAACTCCAAGGTTGTCCGTTGGCACGAGCGGCGGAAGCAGTACTGGTACGAAGTGCAGGCGGTTGTGAAGGACGCCAACGGCAAGGAACTGTGGTCCGGCAAGCTGTATGCGCAATGGTCGGCACCGGGGAAGATCGGTGACACGTTCGCTGTCAAGCCTCAGCACTTTCCGAAGTCGGATGACAAGGAGTGGCAGCACCCATGACCACGCCCGTTCTTGGACTAGGTGCAACGTTTGACGGTGGTCGCTATCGCCAGGGCAATCGGCTCCGCGGTCACAACATGCGCGGCATCTATGCCGGCCAGCGAGTCGCCGATCAGCTCGAAGTCCTCATCACGGTTCGATCCCACTCGTGGAAACCCGAACTCGTCGATAGCTTGCGTTTCGACGTTCCCGGCGTGATGCCGTTTCTCTACTACGGTCGCCCCGACGGCTACGAAGATCCGAAGCCGAACGTTCCCGAAAAGATGCGTGGGATAGTCGAGCAACGACCACTGGGTGCGCCGATGTCGAATCAGACGGGGCCTATGCATCCACACGACATCGTCCGCGTGGCGCTTGGACTGATGAAGGTCCTTGCTGCCTCGAAGGTCCGCCACGTGAGCATCCAAGGCATCCGTCCTGAGACCGTATATGTTTCGGAGGCTGCTGCCGGCCTTTCGCTCGCCGGGATCGCACCGCGTGCCGTCCGCGTGCTCGGATACCAGCACGATCCTCCGTACGGGGACCTGTTTGACGGACACAGCTACGACGCGCCCGAGGTTCCCTCGACCCTCGAGTCGTCAGCGACGTCGGATCTGTTCTCCTGTGCCCTCACTCTTTGGTTTGCGTTCACCAGGAAGCACGCTTACCGAGTCTCGCCAAACGACGTGGACGAATGGGTAATGCGTGCGGACGACCGTGGCCCATTTTCGGGCCCGCCGGAGCTCGCGCGGATTCTCGAACCGGTCCTCGTCGCCGATGTCGCGCGCCGTCCCTCAGTTGAGGAGGTCGCCAGCCAGTTCACCGACTTAGGGCGGCAGTGGGAGATCGAGACTCCGCTTGCTCCGTGGGAGGCAGCGGAGGAATGAGTTACAGTGTTCCCCGTCGCGAGGTTGACACTTCCAGGAACTGGTGCGCGGCCGCTCAGCGGCCCGGGGCCAGGCGCCGGATCGTAGAGCGCGAAGGTCTCCTTGGGGGAGAGCGCGGTGTCGGCGAGTTGCCAGGCGATCCGTGCGAGCTGGGGGTAGTCCTTGACCCGGATCGCGCGGGGCAGCGCGGTGGCGGCGCGCGCCGGGCGACGGTCGCCGGGCTCCGCGAGCTGGAGCTCGAGGCCGAGCGCCGCGATCGCGCTCAGGTAGGCCCCCATGGTCACCGACGGCTCGCCCTTCTCGATCCGGTGCAGCGTCATGCGCGACATGTTCGCGGCCTCGGCCAGCTCGATCGCCGTCACGCGGAGCGCGCGGCGATGATGCCGGAGGCGCGCGCCGAGCGCCGCGAGCTTCGTCGTCGCTGTCTTGCCGCCACGTGGCGCTCTCGCTGGCATCGTATCTCATTATAGGCATTGTGGTAGAACTGTCTATCATGAGAGACGGATCGGTGATCCGTAACCGCTGTGCGAACCCCACATGGCCAGGCGACGCGCGCGCGTCGTAGGCTGCGGGGTCACTCGCCGGGGGCGGGCGGCGGGTGGGCGGACGCGGCGGCGGCCTCCGCCAGGGGCGGGACGGCG
>CAADGB010000069.1 GCA_900696455.1 uncultured delta proteobacterium | reverse complement strand
GTTCGTTTCCCGCGATCTCCGACCGCGGTCGGTGAAGAGCTCAGGGCGAGCGGGGGAATGGTTCGCCCTCGTTGCTAGCTGCGAGTCCGAGCCCGAGCCCGAGCCCGAGCCCGAGCCCGAGCCCGAGCCCGAGCCCGAGCCCGAGCCCGAGTCCGAGCCCGAGCCCGAGTCCGAGCCCGAGCCCGAGTCCGAGCCCGAGCCCGAGCCCGAGCCCGAGCCCGAGCCCGAGCCCGAGCCCGAGTCCGACTCCGACGTCGAGCCCGAGTCCGAGCCCGAGCCCGAGCCCCTTCGACTCCGCCCCTTCGGGGCTCCGCTCAGGGTGAGCGGGTCTCCTTCGAGCCCGAGGCCGAGTCCGGATCCGAGCTGCTCGTCCGGTTTCCGGACGACTCTCGCTCCTCCGACGTCCGGACGTCTCCGCTTCAGTCCGACAGCTCGCCGGTCCAGTACAGGTAGTCGCGCCAGGCGTCGGGCACCGACCGCAGGCTGACCCGGATCGTCACCGCCGGCACCCAGTCGGGCTGGACCGGCTGCGCGCGCAGCGCCATGCCGGCCTGGCGCGGCGTGCGCCCGCCCTTCTTGCGGTTGCAGTCGTGACACGCCGTGACGATGTTCGTCCACTCGGTGCGGCCACCCTGGGAGCGCGGCACGACGTGATCGTAGGTGAGCTCGTCGACGCCCAGCTTGTCGCCGCAGTACTGGCAGGCGTAGCCATCGCGGGCGTAGATGTTGACCCGCGAGAACTTCACCGGCCGGTGGTGGCGGCGGAAGGCGCGCAGGAGCCGGACCACGCTCGGGATCTTGATGATGAACGTCACCGAGCGGACGGCGTCGCCGTACTCCTCCACCACCTCGACCTTGCCGAGGAACAGGAGCGTGATCGCCCGCTGCCACGAGATGACCTTGATGGGCTCGTAGCTCTGCGACAGGAGAAGGGTCTTGTGACCCGGTGCCGTGGCCTCCATCGGGAACAGCCCAGACGATAGCATCTCCATCCGACGACGCACCGCGCCGCCGATCACGGGCCAGGACGCCAGCGGGGACGGCACGACACGGCGACGCCGCCGAAGTTGAAAGCGGCTTTCAATGTGTTAGCGTGCCACCGTGTCGTCACTCGCCGACGTCGGGCGTCACGTCCCCGTCACCATCGCCTCGGTCGACGGTGAGCGGAGCTTCCGCAGGCGTCTCATGGAGATGGGCCTCGTCCCCGGCACCCGGGTGACCGTCACCAACGTGGCCCCGCTCGGCGACCCGCTCGAGATCGAGGTCCGCCGCGGCCGGCTGTCGATCCGGCGCCACGAGGCCGCCCACATCCTGGTCACGCGCTAGGTCCGCCCCGGATGTCGTCACCCTCGTCGTCGTCCGCCCTCCACCGGGTCGCCCTCTGCGGCAACCCCAACACCGGCAAGACGACCCTGTTCAACGCGCTGACCGGGTCGCAGGCCCGGGTCGGCAACTACCCCGGGGTCACGGTCGAGCGCCGCCACGGCCTCCTGCGCGGACGCGACGACGTCGACGTCGTCGACGTGCCCGGGACCTACAGCCTGACCGCGCGCTCGGCCGACGAGCAGATCGCGCTCGACGTGCTGCTCGGCGTCGACGACGGCGGCCGGCCCGGCCCGCGTCCGGCGCTGGTGGTGGTGTGCGTCGACGCCACCCAGCTCGCCCGCTCGTGTTACCTGCTGATCCAGGCCCAGGAGCTGGGCGCCCGCTGCCTGGTCGCGCTCACGATGGTCGACGAGGCCGGCGACGCCGCCCCCGACCCCGCCGCGCTGGCCCGGGCCCTGGCCTGCCCGGTGGTGCCGGTGGTCGCGCGCTCGGGCCAGGGCGTCGACGAGCTACGCGCCGCGATCGGCCGCGCCCTCGCCGAGCCGCCGCCGCCGGTGCCGCTGCGCTGGACGCCGTCGCCGGCCCTGGTCGAGAAGCTGGCGCGCGTGCGCGCCGCCTTCCCCGACGCGTGGCCGGTCAGCGACGGCCTCGCGCTGTGGGCCCTGGCCAGCATCGGCGACGACGAGCTCGATCACATCCCGCCGGCGGTGCGGGCGGCGGTCGCCGTCGCCGCCCCCGACGCCCGCGACGACGACGAGGCGGTCCTCGGCCGCTGGGCCTGGCTCGACGCCCACGTCGCGCCGCTCGCCGAGCGCCCACCCGACCGTCGCCTGACCGACCGCCTCGATCGCGTGCTGCTCCACCGCGGCCTCGGCCTCGTGGTGTTCGCCGCGGTGATGTTCGTCATGTTCATGTCGCTGTTCGCCTGGGCCGACCCGGCGATCACCCTGGTCGAGGACCTGTTCGCGTGGGTCGGCGGCCACGCCCGGACCGCCCTCCCCGATGGCGTCGTCGAGGACTTCGTCGTCGACGGGCTGATCGCCGGCGTCGGCTCGGTGCTGGTCTTCCTGCCCCAGATCCTGCTCCTGTTCTTCCTGCTCGGCCTGCTCGAGGACTTCGGCTACCTGGCCCGGGTCGCCTACCTCATGGACCGCATCATGCGGTCGATGAACCTGCACGGTCGCGCCTTCGTGCCGATGCTGTCGGGCTTCGCCTGCGCGGTGCCGGCGATCATGGCGACGCGGACGATGGAGCGGCAGCGCGACCGCACGCTCACCATGCTGGTGATCCCGCTCATGACCTGCTCGGCGCGGCTGCCGGTCTACACCCTGGTCATCGCCGCGCTGTTCCCGGTCGGCTCGTTCGGCGGGCTGTCGACCCAGAGCCTGCTCATGGTCGCGATGTACGGCTTCAGCGTGGTCACCGCGCTGATCGCGGCCTGGGTGCTGTCGCGCACGGTCCGGCCGCTGCGCGCCCGCCGCCTGCCGTTCGTGATCGAGCTGCCGCCGTACCGGGCGCCGCGGCTGCGCGACGTCCTCCGCATGATGTGGACCAAGGCCTCGATGTTCCTGCGCGAGGCCGGGACCGTGATCCTGGTGTGCACGATCGCGCTGTGGGCCCTGCTCTACTTCCCGCGCGAGCTGCCGGCCGAGGCCCCGCGCTACGACGACCTGATCGCGGCGGCCAGCGCCCGCGACGCCGCCGACGAGGTCACCGTGCTCGAGCGGGCTCGCGACCAAGCCCTGCTCGAGCACAGCTACGGCGCCCGCATGGGCAAGGCGATCGAGCCGGCGATCGAGCCGCTCGGCTTCGACTGGAAGATCGGCGTCGGCATCATCGGCGCGTTCGCGGCGCGCGAGGTCTTCGTCGCCACGATGGGCGTGATCTACGGCGCGGGCGACGACGAGGCGTCCCTGCGCGATCGCCTGCGCGACGAGCGCACGTCCGCGGGCGCCCGCGCCTACCCCCCGCTCGCCGGCCTGTCGCTGATGGTCTTCTTCGCCCTGGCCTGCCAGTGCATGTCGACGGTGGCGGTGGTCAAGCGCGAGACCGGCGGCTATCGCTGGCCGCTGTTCCTGGTCGCCTACATGACCGCGCTCGCCTACGCCGCCAGCCTCCTGGTCTTCCAGCTCGGCACCCTGCTCGGCTTCTGACGCCGGGGTCGCCCTCCGGCTGCGGCCGCGGCCGGCGCGGCCGGGCCGGACCGATCGGCGTGGTCGAGTCGGCGCCGCGATGCTATGAGCACCAAGTGCTCGGTTGGAGGATCCCACGCGCCGCCGCGCTCGTCGCGGCCACCGCCGGCCTGCTCGCGGCCTGCGGTCGCGCCCCCGACGCCGCCGAGCCGACGCCCGCGCTCGCGCCCCCGCCCCCGCCGCGGGTCGCCAGCAACATCCTGCGCGCCGACTACGCCGGCTCGGCGGCGTGCGCCGACTGCCACGCCGACCTCGCCGCGGCCTGGGCCGGCTCGCCGATGCACCTCATGACCCGCGACGCCGCCACCGCCCGCGTCGAGGCTCCGTTCGACGGCGCCACCTTCCGCGTCCACGACGACACCGTGACCATGGAGACCGCGGGCGGCCACCGCTTCGTCCGCCTGTCGTCGACCAGCGCCGGCGAGCGCCGGTACCGCGTCACCAAGATCATCGGCGGCCGCTACCGCGAGGACTTCGCCGGCGTCGAGGTCACCCACGCCCGCGACCCCTTCACCGCCGGCGGCCGCGAGCGGGTCATGCCGATGTCGTTCGTGTACTCGACCCGATCGTGGCGCTACAAGGGCTACTCGGTCATGACCCCGGAGCGGCCGGGCATGCGCCCGGGCGCGGCGTGGGCGCAGAAGTGCATCGGCTGCCACAACACGCTGCCCTACCTGGCGCTCCTGTTCGACGACCTGCTGGGGCCCGGCGCGCCCAGCTACCAGGGCACGATGTCGGATCGCCTGCTGCCCCCGGCGCGGACGTGGCCGGTCGAGATCGCCGACGCCGAGGCGCTGCGGACGGCGCTGGTCGACGAGCTGACCTTCCTGCGCGGTGCGCCGCCCGAGGCCGCCGGCGGGCCCCTGCCGGCGCTCCTGGCCGAGGCCATCACCACGGCGCGCCGCCACCTCGACGGCGATCGCGTGGTCGAGCTCGGCATCGGCTGCGAGTCCTGCCACAACGGGGCCCGCGCCCACGTCGACGATCCCGACGTCCTCCCCAGCTTCGAGGTCCGCAGCGCCGCGCTCCGGATCGGCCCGCGCCCCGGCGCCCGCGCCCCGACCGAGGCCGAGCGGATCAACCGCGTGTGCGCCCGCTGCCACACCGTCCTGTTCTCGGCCTACCCCCACACCTGGGAGGGCGGGCGGCGCGACCAGCCGACGCCGGGCGGCAGCACGACCAACTCCGGCGAGGCCCGCGACTTCCTGCTCGGCGGCTGCGCCAGCGAGCTGGCCTGCACCGCCTGCCACGATCCCCACGCCCGCGATCGCGACGACCGGCTGGCCGCGCTCGCGGGCGCGGGCGGCGACGCGCTGTGCACCTCGTGCCACCCGGCGCTCGCCGACGCCGCCGCGGCCGCCGCTCACACCCACCACCCGGCCGACAGCGCCGGCGCGCGCTGCCTCAACTGCCACATGCCGCGCAAGAACATGGGCCTCGGCTACGAGCTGGTCCGCTACCACCGCATCGGCTCGCCCACCGAGCGCGCGCGGGTCGAGGGCGCCCGCCCGCTCGAGTGCGCGCTGTGCCACCCCGACCGCAGCGTCGCCGAGCTGGTGACGACGATGGAGGCCTGGTGGCCGGTGCGCTTCGACCGCGTCGCCCTGCGCCGGCTGTACGGCGACGATCTGGGCGTGAACGCGCTCGCCGCCACCGTCGCGCGGGGCAAGGCCCACGAGCAGGCGGCCGCGATCGGCGCCCTCGGCGAGCACCGCGTCCGCGCCGCCGTGCCGGCGCTGGTGCCGCACCTCGCCCACGAGTACCCGCTGGTCCGCTACTACGCCCACCACGCCCTCGAGCAGATCGTCGGCCGGCCGGTGCCGCTCGACGTGGGGCTGCCGGCGGCCGAGATCCGCGCCGCGGCGGAGCGCTGGCTCGCCCTCGACGCCGCGCCCTGACCTCGAGGCCACGTCGGATGTCGGTTCAGGCAGCGGCCGCGCGCGGTCAGCCCGCCGCCGCCGGCGGCGAGCCGGCGTCATCGACGGCGCGCGCGAGCACGGCTCAGCGCGCGCACCGGAACATTAGCGTCCAGGAAACATGCCGGTGCCTTTCGGTCGATAGGGTGCGGTCACACCTGGAGGACACGCACATGATCCGCTTCGCATCCAAGCTCGGCCTGCTCGCCGCCACGCTGTTCGCCCTCGCGCCTGTCTCGGCCCGCGCCGAGGAGCCGGACGCGCTGCCCGGCTCCGAGGAGGGCGAGGAGCCGGCCGGGGCCGACCTCGCGCCCGCGGCCGGCGCCGCGTCCACGACCGCGGCCGTCGACGCCAGCGCCCCGACGCGCTGGCCGCGCGACGTCATCATGCGGCCCCTGACCCTGCCGTCGGGCGTGGTCATGGTCGGGATGGATCCCGCCGCCAACAACGACTTCTCGGCGGTGTCGACGACGCTGGTCGCCGGCTACGGCATCTCCGACAAGCTCGAGGCCGTGCTGTTCTACGGCTACGGCCTCAAGGACTTCGAGATCAAGGGTGACCTCAAGGCCGGCGTCGGCTACGCCGCCCTCCGCGGCGCCGCCGGCGGCAAGCTGGAGGTCGTGCCCCGCGCCGTGGTCGGCTACAGCCTCCTGGGCGAGGCCCTCACCCCGCTCGGCCTCGGCGCTCAGGTCCAGTACAACATCAGCGACAAGCTCGCCGTGATCACGCCCGGCGGTCAGCTCGCGGTGAGCCTGGCCGAGGACGCCGCCATGGCCACGCCGATCACCTTCGGCCTCCCGGTCGCGGTCGGCTTCCAGCCGACCCCCGAGCTCTACCTGCAGCTCGACACCAACCTGGCGACCTTCAGCATCGCCGACTCCGCCAACGCCTTCATCTTCGCCGATCGCACGCCCGCGTCGCTGCTG
The DNA here is from genome assembly GCA_900696455.1 of uncultured delta proteobacterium. Classification (GTDB taxonomy): domain Bacteria; phylum Myxococcota_A; class Polyangia; order Haliangiales; family Haliangiaceae; genus UBA2376. The sequence goes on along the minus strand of CAADGB010000069.1, from coordinate 555 downwards.
GCGGTCTACAACGCGATCCCCGCCCTCGACGTCGCCGCCGGCATCGGCCTCGACCTGACGCCGGCCGCCGGCGGGGTCGCCGACACCCTGGCCTTCCTGCTCGGCGTCCGCTACTACGCCGGCTCGCTCTGACGCGTGGTTCGTCCGACCGCGGTCGGAGCGCGGGAACGAACGGCGCGCCCATCGCTCCGGTCGGCCTGTGCCGCCCGAGCGACAGCGAGGGCGTGTCGAAGGCCGACACGCCGCGGTCGGAGCGGGCAGGAAACGAACGGCGCGCCCATCGCTCCGGTCGGCCTGAGAGCCCTCCACCGACCGCGGTCGGAGCGCGCGGGAAACGAACGGCGCGCCCATCGCTCCGGTCGGCCTGAGCCCTTCACCGACCGCGGTCGGAGATGGCGGGAAACGAACGGCGCGCCCATCGCTCCGGGCGGCCTGAGCCCTTCACCGACCGCGGTCGGAGATCGCGGGAACCGAACGGCGAGCTGCATCTCTCCGGTCGGCCTGAGCCGCCCGAGCGTCAGCGAGGGCGTGTCGAAGGCCGACAAGCCGCGGCCG
>CAADGB010000068.1 GCA_900696455.1 uncultured delta proteobacterium | reverse complement strand
TTCGGTCTCCCGCGATCTCCGATCGCGTCGGTGAAGGGCTCAGGCCGACCGGAGCGATGGGCTCGCCGTTCGGTCTCCCGCGATCTCCGATCGCGTCGGTGAAGGGCTCAGGCCGACCGGAGCGATGCAGCTCGCCGTTCGTTTCCCGCCATCTCCGACCGCGGTCGGTGAAGCGCTCAGGGCGACCGGAGCGATGGGCTCGCCGTTCGTTCCCCGCCATCACCGACCGCGGTCGGTGAAGCGCTCAGGGCGACCGGAGCGATGGGCTCGCCGTTCGTTCCCCGCCATCACCGACCGCGGTCGGTGATGGGCTCAGTAGCGGAGGATCGCGCTGGCCCAGGTCAGGCCGGCGCCGAACGCGATCAGCGCGACCAGGTTGCCGGGCTGGATCTTCCCCAGCGCGATCGCCTCGTGCATGCAGATGGGGATCGAGGCGGCGGTGGTGTTGCCGTACTTCTGGATGTTGTTGTGCATCTTGTGCTCGGGCAGCCCGATCATCTTGGCCACCATCTGGTTGATGCGGAGGTTGGCCTGATGGGGGATGACCATGTCGATGTCATCGAGCTTGAGGCCGTTGGCGACCATCCCCTCCATCAGCACCATCGGCATGCGCGTGACCGCGTGCTTGAACACCTTCTTGCCGACCATGTGCGGGTAGTGCTTGGCCGCGTCCATGTCCTCGACGGTGATGCGCGGGTGGTTGCGCGACGCCGGGGACTCGGTCCACAGGATCTCGGCCTCGGCGCCGTCGGCGTGGAGGTGGGTGGACAGGATCAGGTGGGCGTCGTCGCTGGCGCGGCCGACCAGCGCGGCACCGGCGCCGTCCCCGAACAGCACGGTCACGTCGCGACCGCGGGTGCTGACGTCGAGGCCGGTGGAGTGGACCTCGCTGCCGATGACCAGGATGTGCTTGTACTGGCCGGTGCGGATGAAGGCGTCGGCCATGGCCAGGCCGTAGATGAAGCCGGTGCACTGCTGGCGGATGTCGTAGCAGGGGATGTCGCGCAGCCCGAGCAGCCGCTGCACGAAGACGCCGGTGCCGGGGAAGGTGACGTCGGGCGACAGCGTCGCGTAGATGAGCATGTCGACGTCCTTGCCGGCCACGCCCGCCTTCTCCAGGGCCTCGGCCGAGGCCTTGGCCGCCATCTCGGCGCCGGCCTCGCCGGGGTCGACCCAGCGCCGCTCCTCGATGCCGGAGCGCTCGACGATCCACTCGTGGCTGGTCTCCATGACCTTGGCCAGGTCGTGGTTGGTGACCACGCGGGGCGGCACGTAGGCCCCCACCGCCAGGATGCGGCTGCGAAACTGCGACATGGATTCCCCCGTGCGTGCGTGCGTGCGTGCGTGACGCGGCCGCCGGCCGCGCCGTCAGATGTCGAGGTTGCGGACGTTGAGGGCGTTCTCCTCGATGAACGCCCGCCGCGGCTCGACCAGGTCTCCCATGAGGGTGGCGAAGATCTCGTTGGCGACCTGGGGCTCGCGGACGTCGACCTTGAGCAGGTTGCGCCGCGCCGGATCCATCGTGGTCTCCCAGAGCTGCTCGGCGTTCATCTCGCCCAGGCCCTTGTAGCGCTGGATCTGCAGGCCCTTGCGGCCCAGCTCCTCGATGATCGTCGCCACCTCGTCGAAGGTCTGGGCGTCGCGGGTCACCCCGCCGGCGGCGGTGACGACGAACGGCCCCGCCAGCTCGTGGGCGAGCTCGTCGGTGATGCGCCGCAGCTCGACGAACTCGGCCGAGCGGACCAGATCGAACCCGACGATGGTCTCGCGCCGCACCCCGAACATGCCGGGGGCCGCGCGCACCAGCCACGCGCCGTGCTCGGCGTCCTGTCGCAGCTCGAGCTCGACGCCGCCCAGCTCGCCGTGGCGGCGCGTCAGCTCGGCCTTGACCGTGGCGCACATCGCCGTGAGCCGGCCCTGATCGCGCAGGTGCTCGGGCTGGAGCCCGGCCTCGGCGAAGGCGCCGGCGATCCGGCCGTCGCCGCGCTTGTCGAGGTGGCCGTGCATGCGACGGGCGGCGTAGACCCGCTTGACCGCGGCCTTGATGCCGTCGCCGGTGAGGGTGTGGGCGGCCCCGGCGCGGGTGCCGCTGACCACCGCCTCGTCGCACACGCTGTCGAGCAGGTAGTCCTCGAGCGCCTCCTCGTTCTTGAGGTAGCGCTCGTGCTTGCCCTTCTTGACCTTGTACAGCGGCGGCTGGGCGATGAAGACGTGGCCGCCGCGGATGAGCTCCTCGAAGTGGCGGTAGAAGAGCGTGAGGATGAGGGTGCGGATGTGCGACCCGTCGACGTCGGCGTCGGTCATGATGACGATGCGGTGGTAGCGCAGCCGCCCGATGTCCTTCTCGACGCCGACGCCGGTGCCCAGCGCGGTGATGAGCGTCGCGATCTCCTGCGAGCTCAGCATGCGGTCGAAGCGCACCCGCTCGACGTTCAGGATCTTGCCCTTGAGCGGCAGGATGGCCTGGATCGCGCGATCGCGGCCCTGCTTGGCCGAGCCGCCGGCGCTCTCGCCCTCGACGATGAACAGCTCGCACTTGGCGGGGTCGCGCTCCTGGCAGTCGGCGAGCTTGCCGGGCAGCGAGGTCAGCTCGAGCGCGCCCTTGCGCTGCACCATCTCGCGGGCCTTGCGAGCGGCCTCGCGGGCCTTGGCGGCCAGCGCCGCCTTGGTGATGACGGTGCGCGCCTCCTTGGGGTTGCGCTCGAGGAACTCGCCCAGCTTCTCGCTGACCACGGCGTTGACCGCGGTGGCGACCTCGGACGACACCAGCTTGTCCTTGGCCTGGTTCGAGTACTTGGGATCGGGGACCTTGACCGACACCACCGCGGTCAGGCCCTCGCGCAGGTCCTCGCCCGACAGCGACGCCTTCATGTCCTTGAGCAGCTTGTACTCGGCGGCGTAGGCGTTGATGGTGCGGGTCAGCGCCTGGCGGAAGCCGGTGAGGTGGGTGCCGCCGTCGCGGTTCTTGATGGTGTTGGTGAAGCAGACGATCTGCTCGTTGTAGCCCTCGTTCCACTGCAGCGCGACGTCGACGGTGATGCCGCCCTCGGCCTCGGCGCAGAACGCGATGACCTCGGGGTGGACCACGGTGTCGGTGGCGTTCATGTCGGCGACGAACGTGCGGATGCCGCCCTCGTACTTGAACTCCTGCGACCTGTCGGTGCGCTCGTCGGTGATGCGGATCGAGAGGCCGCTGTTCAGGTAGGCCAGCTCGCGCAGCTTCTGGCCGAGCTGCTCGTAGCTGAACGCGGTCACGTTCTTGAAGATCGTGGGGTCGGGGTGGAACGTGACGCTGGTGCCGCGCTCCTTGGTCGGCCCCAGCTTCTCGAGCCCGGTGGTGGGGACGCCCTGGGCGTACTCCTGGTAGTAGACGTGGCCGTCGCGGTGGATCTCGAGGCGCAGCCAGTCGGACAGGGCGTTGACCGCCGACACGCCGACGCCGTGGAGGCCGCCCGAGACCTTGTACGTGTTCTGGTTGAACTTGCCGCCGGCGTGGAGGACGGTCATGACCAGCTCGGCGGTGGGTCGCTTCTCGACCGGGTGGATGCCGACCGGGATGCCGCGGCCGTTGTCCTTCACCGTCACCGAGTTGTCGATGTGGATGACGACCTCGATGCGGTCGCAGTAGCCGGCGAGGGACTCGTCGACCGAGTTGTCGACCACCTCGAACACCAGGTGGTGGAGGCCGGTGCCGTCGTCGGTGTCCCCGATGTACATGCCGGGCGCTTGCGAACGCCCTCGAGGCCCTTGAGGACGGTGACGTCGCTGTCGCTGTAGCCGGCCGAGGCGCCATCGGGCGCCGGCGCGGCCGCGGTATCTGAAGTGCCTGGATTGACTGTAGGTTCCGCCATGTACCCGGGCCCGGAAAGGGTCAGGGTTCGTACCACATCCGCCGGGGCGCTGGAAGGGTATTTTCGGCCCGCGAGATCCGACTCAAGTAACTTGAACAACTGGGGAAATCACCCCATCGACCACCACGTGATCGACGCGATCCCGGGTCAGGCGGACGTGGCGCGGATGGGTCGTGGTGATGAAGCACTGCAGGTCCCGGCTGGCCAGGTGGTCGAAGAGATAGACGTTTCTCGCGTCGTCGAGCTCGGACGAGACGTCGTCGAGGAGCAGGATCGGCGGGTCGCCGTGGGTCTGGCGCAGCAGGTCGAGCTCGGCGGTCTTCCACGCCAGGATGAGGGCCCGGAGCTGGCCCTGCGACGCGAACAGCGCCGCCTCGGCGCCGGCGAAGCGGAACACGAGGTCGTCGCGGTGCGGGCCCAGGGAGGTCGCGCCGCGGGCCAGGTCGCGCGCCCGGTCGCGGACCAGCGCCGCCAGGACCGCGCCGGCGTCGCCGGCCGCGAGCTCGGGCGCGGTCGCCAGCTCGAGGGCCACCGGCAGCCCGCTGCGGGTGATGGCCTCGAAGCCCGCGGCGAAGCGCGGCGTCAGCTCGTCGAGCAGGCCGCGGCGGGTGCGCGCGATCTCGACCGCCAGCGGCGCGAGCTGCGCGTCGTAGACCGCGAGCAGGTCGGGGGTGCGGCGATCGTGCGGCGCGTTGCGCAGGACCGCGTTGCGGCTGCGCAGCACCTTCTCGTAGGCCTGGGCCAGCTCGAGGTACGCCGGCCGCCAGCCGAAGACCGCGCGATCGAGGAAGCGGCGGCGCTCGGCGGGCGCGCCGCGCGCGATCTGCAGGTCCTCGGGCGCGAACAGCACGACGTTGAAGCTGCCGAAGTAGCGGGCCAGCGGCCGCGGCGCCTTGCCGTCGAGGGTGACCTTGCGGTGGCCGGGCTCGAGCACGACCTGGTAGCGGCGCTCGAGGTCGTCCTTGACCACCCGCGCCGCCAGGGTCGCGCGCGGCGCGCCGCGGCGGATGGTGTCGGCCAGCCGCGCGCAGCGGAACGAGCGCAGCGTGGCCAGGACGTAGACCACCTCGAGCAGGTTGGTCTTGCCCTGGCCGTTGTCGCCGGTGAAGACGTTGAAGCGCGGCCCGGGCGCGAGCTGGAGCGGCGCCAGGTTGCGCGCACCCTCGGCGGCCAGCGCGACGATGCGCACGCCGGCCTCAGATGCGCATCGGCATGATCACGCCGAGGTAGTCGTCGCCGGCGAGCGGGCGGATGAGCCCCGGATCGAGCTCGCCGCCGAGGTCGATCGCGACCTGGTCGGACTGCATCTGCGACAGGAGCTCGACCATGTACTTGGGGTTGAAGCCCACCGCGACCGGCTCGCCCTTGAAGTCGGCGTCGATCTCCTCGCGGACCTCGCCGAGGTCGGGGTTGTCGCTGGCGATCGTGAAGCCGTGCTCGCCGAAGCTGAGCTTGACGCCGCGGGTCTCGCTCGACATGAGCTGGGCGCGCTTGATGCCGTCGATGAACAGCGCGCGGTCGACCACCGCCGACCGGCTGTGGCTCTTGGGGATGACCTGCTCGTAGGGCGGGAACTGGGCCTCGATGAGCTTGACCGCGAGGGTGAGGTCGGCGACCGAGAGGAACAGGTACGGGGTCTTGATCGCGAGCCGGCACGGCCCGGCGCCGTCGAGGACCTTCTTGATCTCGAGCACGCCCTTCTTGGGGATGATGACGCCGGCCGAGAGCTGCGGCCCGCCGGGCAGCGCGCGATCGACCCGCGACAGGCGGTGGCCGTCGGTCGACACCATGCGGGCGCTCGAGCCGTTGGACTCGAAGAGCACGCCGTTGAGGTGGAAGCGCGTCTCGTCGTTGCACACCGAGAACAGCGTGCGGTCGATCATCTCGCGCAGGGTGTTGGCGTCGACCTCGGCGAAGGTCGCCTCGCGGTGATCGGGGACCTTGGGGTAGTCGCGGTCGGGCATGCCGACGACGCGGTAGCTGACCTTGCCGGCCTTGATCTCGGCCCAGTTGTTCTCGACCTTGCGCAGCGTCAGCTCGTCGCCGGGCAGGTTGACGACGATGTCGTGCAGCGCCTTGGCGCCCAGGGTCAGCCCGCCCTCGACGCCGCCCGAGATCTTGAGCTCGGCCGACAGCGAGACGTTGAGGTCGGTGGCGACGCACAGGAGCTTGGTCTTGCCGCTGACGCGCAGGAGCACGTTGGCCAGCATCGGCATGGTGCTCTTGCGGTCGGCGATGCTCTGGGCGAGCCGCAACCCGCGAACGAACTCGGCCTTGTTGATCCGGAACTCCATCTCGGTCTCCTCGAGCGGCGCGTGCGTCGCTTCTCTTCTTCTCTGTATGATCGATCTTGAAAGAGAAGTAGGAAGATCAGTAGGTGCTGTGGACGGTGTGGGTAACGGTGGAAGCGCCCGGGATGGTTGCGCGCGAGGCGCGGGCGGGTGTGAGCGAGGCGGTCGGTCTGGGGCGCGGGTGCGGTGGGCAGACGGTGGACGGCGCGGTCTCCACATCCCGGTCCACAGCCAACCACCCGGTCGGGATCACAGCTCCATCCACAGGCACCTCCTCTCCTACCATGGTGGTCCGACGGGCCCTGCTAGCGCAGGAGCGTCGCCTCGATGGCGTGGAGCTCGCCGCGCAGCCCGGGGTCGTCGCGCAGGCGCTCGGTGATCTTCTCGACCGCGGAGATGACCGTGGTGTGGTGCTTGCCGCCGAAGGCGCGGCCGAGGTCGGGGTAGCTGTCCTTGGTGTGCTGGCGCGACAGGTACATGGCGACGGCGCGCGGGCCGGCGATCGAGCGGTGGCGGCGCGGGCTCTTGAGGTCGAGGGCCTTGACGCCGTAGTAGCTGGCCACGGCCTTGATGACGGTCTCGACCGTGATGTGCTCGCGGGGGCGGGCCAGCGCGCCGCCCAGGGTCTCGTGGGCGAAGGCGAGGTCGATCTCGCGGCGCGACAGCGAGGCGTAGGCGGCCAGCCGGATGAGGGCGCCCTCGAGCTCGCGGACGTTCGACTTGATCGAGCTGGCGATGAACAGGGCGACGTCGTCGGGGAGGTGGATGCTCTCGACCGCGGCCTTCTTGCGCAGGATCGCGATGCGGACCTCGAGCTCGGGCGGCTCGATGTCGGCGAGCAGGCCCCAGGCGAAGCGGGTGCGCAGGCGGTCGGCGATGTCGCTGATCTCGTGCGGCTTGCGGTCGGCGGTCAGCACGATCTGCTTGTGGGTGTCGTGCAGCGCGTTGAAGGTGTGGAAGAGCTCGTCCTGGGTGCCGTCCTTGCCGGCGAGGAACTGGACGTCGTCGACGAGCAGCACGTCGATGCCCTCGCGGTAGCGGGTGCGGAAGTCGTGCATCTTCCCCGAGCGGATCGCGTTCACGTACTCGTTCATGAACCGCTCGCTCGAGATGTAGACGATGCGCGCGCCGGGGCGCAGGGCGAGCTGGGCGCGGCCGATGGCGTGCAGGAGGTGGGTCTTGCCCAGGCCGACGCCGCCGCAGATGAAGACCGGGTTGTACTTGGGCGGGTAGGCGTTGGCCGCGGCCTGCGACGCCGCGAAGGCGAGCTGGTTGGACGGGCCGGCGACGAAGGTGTCGAAGGTGTAGCGGGGGTTGAGGTTCGAGACCTCGGGCGGGAAGGCGCCCAGCTCGCCGGCGCCGTCGTCGTCGCGGGTCGCGATCGCGGGCGTGGCCGCGGGGGACGGCTCGGCCGCGCGGGGGGCGGGCTCGGGACGGCGACCGTCGTCGACGCTGAGCTCGACGCGGTAGGGCACGCCGGTCGCGCCGCGGATCTCGTCGAGCACGGTCTCGAGGTAGTTCGACTCGAACCACAGGCGCACGTACGAGTTGGGCGCGCGGAGGTGGAGGACCGCGCCGTCGCTGCCCAGGCACTCGATGGGCCGCAGCCACATGTCGTAGTTCTGGGGGGAGACCTTGCCGGCGAGGCGACCGAGCGCGGTCTGCCAGAGCTCGGCGGGGCTGACGGGGTGCAGGCCGTCGCCGATCGAGGGCGGGGCGCCGGTGGTCATCGCCTCTCCCGTCGTCCGCTCGGAGGTCCGCTGCGAGCCCCACGTGAGGCTGTGAGCGGCGCTCGAAGAGTTATCCACAGAGTGCCTCCCGGGTACCTGATCACCGATGGATCCTTGAGGAAAGTCAGTTGCTTGGACTGTTTCATGGGATGCAGAAGCCGAAGCCAAGACACGAGTTGTCCACAGACGTCACCCAGGGTAGGGAGCGCTTGTTCTCCCCCCGGGAGGCTTCCGCGATCGACTGGGCTCGAGAAGCCACGCGTGCGTCGTCCAGGACGCCGCGAGGGCCTGTGTCTAGCAGAGCAAAAGCGCGATCATCAAGGCCAAAAGGGCTGGAATTCAGAAGCCTTCGATCTCACGTCACTCCCGAGGGGCGAGGTGGTGACGGGAGTGATGTGCCTGTGGATAGTTGTCGCGGGAGCGGACGAGGGCTGGCAGGTGGGTGGCACCCCACGACGATCGCGCGCGCATGGCGCGACGCATCCTTGACACCCCCGGCCTCGACGAGTATCGATCCACTTCCTTTTTCGGCCCGCCCGGAGTCCTCGTCATGAAGCGCACGTACCAGCCGCACAACAAGAGCCGCAAGCGCACCCACGGGTTCCGCGCCCGCAAGAAGACGCGCGGAGGCCGCGAGGTGCTGCGGCGCCGTCGCGCCAAGGGCCGCAAGCGCCTGTCGGTCACGATCGCCAAGAAGTAGGCGGCGTGGCGCAGCGCATGACCAAGGCCATGCGGCTGCGCCGCCGTCCGGAGTTCGTCGCCGTCCAGTCGTCAGGGCGCAAGGTCCACGGCAAGCTGTTCGTGGCCCTGGTCGTCGAGACCGCCGCCACCGCCCCCGTCGGGAGGGTCGGGCTGACGGTCACCAAGCGCATCGGCAACGCCGTGATCCGCAACCGCATCAAGAGACGCGCTCGCGAGTGGCTCCGCCGCAACGGCTGGGTCCCGTCGGGCCGCGACGTCGTGCTCGTCGCCAAGGACGCGGCGGCGACGTCGACCTCCGCCGACGTCGCGCGCGATCTCGAGCGCGTCGTGGCGAGGATCGGCTGATGCTGCGCGAGCTCGTCCTCGCGCCCATCCGCCTCTACCGGCGGGTGCTCTCCGGCCTCAAGCCGGTGCCGACCTGCCGCTATCTGCCGACGTGCTCGGCGTACGCGGTCGAGGCCATCGAGACCCGCGGCGTCATCGTCGGCGGGCTCAAGGCGCTGTGGCGGATCGCCCGCTGCAACCCGCTGTTTCACGGCGGCCACGATCCGGTGGATCACCGGGATCGTTGCCGCCTCGGCGCCGAGCCGGTCGCGCTCGACCTGGCCCGGGACAGGCAGTCCTGATGGAAGACCAAGGCAAGCGGATCCTCCTGTTCGTGGTCCTCGCGGGGTTGATCTTCTTCGCGTGGACCTGGCTGTTCCCGGCGGAGCCGCCCAAGCCCAAGCCCCCGGCTGGCGACGTGGCGGGCGCGACCGCGGCGCCGCCGACGCCGACCTCGCCGGCGGGGCGACCGCGCGACGGCGCCGAGCCGCCGGTGGCCACCGAGGCGCCCGAGGAGGAGCTGGTCCTCGAGTCGGCCGCGGTGCGCGTCGTGTTCTCGAACCTCGGCGGCGTGGTCAAGGACTGGGTCATCCTCCACGATCCGGTCAAGGGGCGCGTGCTGAACGAGCACCTGGTGCTCGCCGGGCAGCCGGGCAAGGGGCTGGGCGCGGTCAACTTCGTCAACTCGACCCACGTCCTGCCGGTGGCGGCGGCGTGGAAGGGCGAGAAGCTGAGCGATCGCAAGGTCCGCTACCGCTACCAGGACGCCGCCCTCGACATCGTCAAGGAGTTCGAGCTGTTCCCCGACGACTTCGTCATGAAGATGACGGTCGAGGTCGGGGCGCCGTCGGGCGCCAGCGGGCCGGCCGCCGCGCAGAAGCTGGCGGTGTCGGTCTTCGGGCACACCCCGTCGGGCGAGCTGGCGCGCCGCACGCGGATCCCCACCGGCACCTCGTGCCACTTCAACGGCACCGTCACCAACGTGCGCTCCGCGGCGCTGGCCCGCGGGCCGCGCGAGCGCCACGGCACGGTCCGCTACGTCGGCCTCGCCCACCGCTACGACCTGGTGGCGATCTCGCCCCGCGACGGCCGCACCGAGGGCCTGGCCTGCAACGAGTATCGCCTCGATGGCCTGGCCGAGGGCGTCCAGGTCGACCTGGTCTACCCCGAGTCCACGCTCAAGGCCGGCGACCCGCCGATGCGGCGCGAGCTGACGGTCTACGCCGGGCCGCGCTACCTGGAGAAGCTCGAGCACGCCGACCGCATCGGCGGTCACGAGACCGGCTTCCGCGACGTCCTCGACTTCGGCTGGTTCAGCTTCATCGCCAAGCCGCTGCTGTGGCTCCTAACCTGGTTCTACGGCCTGGTCGGCAACTGGGGCGTCGCCATCATCCTGCTGACGATCGTGGTCAAGCTGGCCACGCTGTACTGGACGACCAAGTCGATGCGCTCGATGCGGGCGATGGCCGCGCTCAAGCCCGAGATCGAGGCCATCCAGAAGCGCTACCCCGACGACAAGGCCAAGCAGCAGCAGGCGCAGATGGCGCTGTTCAAGCAGCACGGCGTGAGCCCGCTGGCCGGCTGCCTGCCGATGCTCTTGCAGATGCCGATCTGGTTCGCCCTCTACAAGATGCTGTCGGTGGCCGGCGAGCTGCACGGCGCGATCTTCATCGGCGGCTGGCTCGACGATCTCACCGCCCGCGACCCGTTCTACATCCTGCCCGTCTGTCTCACTGGCCTGATGTTCCTGCAGTCGAAGGTCCAGCCGATGACCGGCGACTCCATGCAGCAGAAGATCCTCACCTACGGCCTGCCGCTCATGTTCGGCTTCATGGGCCTGTACTTTCCGTCGGGCCTCGGCGTGTACATGCTGACCAACACCGTCCTGAGCATCGGCCACACGCTGTACATGAAGCGCGAGGCGCCGACCGCGGCGGGGCGGGCGGCGGCGGCCGCGGGCAAGGGCAAGGATGACGCGGGCAAGGGCGACGCGGGCAAGGGCGACGCGAGCAAGGGCGACGCGAGCAAGGGCGACGCGACGTCGGCCCGGGCGGTGTCGGTGTCGGCCGAGGACGCCGGCGCCCGCGGCGCGGACGTCGACGCCGACGAGGCCGACGAGGCCGACGAGGCGCCGGCGCCGGCGCGGGGCCAGGCCGCGCGCACCCCGGGCCCGGGTCAGCCGCGCCGGGGCAAGCGGCGGGGCAAGAAGAAGTAGCGCGCGCCGCGCCCGCGCCCGCCGAACGATCGTTTTCGACAACCAACGAGAGGCTGTCCGTGACCGAGACCAGCAGCGACACCACCGACATCGCCGAGCGCGCCTGTGACTTCCTGCAGGGGGTCCTCGAGCGCATGGGGATCCAGGCGGACATCGACGTCAACGAGGGCGACGACAAGATCGTGCTCGAGATCCAGACCGCCGACCCGGAGGTCGTGATCGGGCGCAAGGGCCAGGTCGTCGACGCCCTCCAGCACCTGGTGAGCAAGGTCGTCTATCGCGAGCGCGCCGGCGAGAAGGGCAAGCCCATCGTCGTCGACGCCGGCGGCTACCGCGAGAAGCACGTCCAGCGGCTGGAGTCGCTGGCCCAGCGCATGGGCGAGAAGGCGCTGTCGACCCAGGCCATCGTCGAGCTGTCGCCGATGTCGGCGCACGATCGGCGCATCGTCCACATGGCGATCGCGGCGATCCCGGGGCTGACCAGCCGCTCCGAGGGCGAGGGCGACGACCGCCACATCCTGGTCGTGCCCGAGGCGCTGGCGGCGAAGTAGCCGCGGCGCTCCCGAGGGCCGCGGCGACGGCGATGGAGATGGAGCCGCGCGACACGATCGCCGCGTGCGCGACCGCGAGCGGCGCCGGCGGGGTGGCGATCGTGCGGCTGAGCGGGCCGGCGGCGCTGGCGGTGGCGGCGGCGGTGACCGGACGGGCGGTGACGGCGTGGCCGGAGCGCCGCCTGGTGCGGGTGCGGCTCCGCGACGCCGCCGGGGGCCGGCTCGACGACGGGCTGGGCGTCGCGATGCGCGGCCCCCGCTCGTTCACCGGCGAGGATGTGGTCGAGCTGCATGTCCACGGCGGTGCGGTCAACGTCGGCGCCGTGCTGGGGGTGGTGGTCGCGGCCGGGGCGCGGCTGGCCGAGCCGGGCGAGTTCACGCGGCGCGCGCTCGCGGCCGGCAAGCTCTCGGTCGCCGAGGCCGAGGCCCTGCTCGCGGTCGTGACCGCGCCCTCGACGCGGGCGTGGGCGCTGGCGCAGCAGCAGCTCGGCGGCGCGCTGGCCCGCGCGGTGCGCGGGCTCCGCTCCCGGGCGTCGGGCGTGCTGGCGACCCTCGACGCGATGCTCGACTTCCCGGACGACGGGCTGGCGCCCGCCGACCGCGACGCGTTGATCGCCGAGCTGGCGGCGGTGTCGGCGGGGGCGGCGGCGCTGGAGCGATCGTTCGCGGCGGCGCGGGCGCTGGGGGACGGGCTGGTGGTCGCGCTGGTCGGCGCGGTGAACGCCGGCAAGTCGTCGCTGCTCAACGCGCTCGTGGGCGAGGAGCGGGTGCTGGTCTCGGAGGAGCCAGGGACGACGCGCGACTACGTCGAGGTCCGGACGATCTGGGACGGCGTCGCGGTCACCGTGGTCGACACCGCGGGCGAGCGCGCGGCGGCGGCCGGGCTCGAGGAGCGCGGGATCGCGCTCGGACGACGCCGCGCGGCGCGCGCCGACGTGGTCGTCCGCGTGGTGGGCCCGGACGACGGCGTCGAGGGCGGGGGCGAGGTGGTCGGGGGCGAGGCGCGCGGCGAGGCGGTCGGGGACGAGCTGCGGGTGGCGAGCAAGGTCGATCTGGGCTGGGGCCCGGGGCCGGCGCTCCTGCCGACCTCGGCGGTGACCGGCGCGGGCGTGGCGGAGCTGCGACGCGCGATCGTGGCGCGGGTCGGGCTGGCGGAGGACGTCGAGGCGGGTAGCGCGGTGCTCTTGACCGAGCGGCAGCGGGCGGCGGCGGCGACGGCGCGGGCGGCGGCGGACGCGGGGGCCGGGGCGCTGCGAGCGGGGCGTCCGCTCGAGCTGGCGGCGCTCGACGTCCGCGCCGCCGCCACGGCGCTGGCTGCGCTCGAGGGCGAGTCGGTGGGGGAGGAGATCCTCGATGAGCTCTTCGCGCGGTTCTGCATCGGCAAGTGACCCGCCCGGAGCGTGGGGTGCGTTCACCCGCGGCGGACGTCGCGGCGGGCGCCGGCGGGTGGGGTAGAGTGCGGCGGTGAGCCGGATGGACTTCCTCGTGGAGGAGCTGGAGGCCCTGGAGGCCTCCGGTCGCCGGCGGGTGCCGCGGGTGATCGAGGCCCGGCAGGGGCCGCGGATCCGCGTGGACGGGCGGTGGCTGATCAACGTGTCGTCGAACGACTACCTGGGGCTGGCCACGCATCCGGCGCTGGCGGCGGCGGTGGCCGGCGCCGTCGGCGAGGACGGGGTGGGCGCGGGCGCGTCGCGGCTCATCACCGGGAACCTGGCGCGCGCCGAGGCGCTCGAGCGGGCGCTGGCCGCGTTCCACGGCGCGCCGGCGGCGCGGCTGTTCGGATCGGGCTACGCCGCCAATACTGGCACGATTCCGGTTCTTGTCGGAAAAGACGATCTGATCGTCTCGGACGAGTTGAACCATGCGAGCATCATCGACGGTTGTCGTCTCTCCCGGGCGAGGGTGCGGATCGCCCGCCACGGCGACGCGGAGCACGTCGACGCGCTGCTGCGGCAGGGGGGCGGTCGGCGGCGGCTGGTGATCACCGAGAGCCTGTTCTCGATGGACGGGGATGTCGCGCCGCTCGCCGAGCTGCGCGAGGTCAGCCAGCGCCACGGCGCCATGCTGATGGTGGATGATGCCCATGCCGTCGGGGTCGCGCGCGAGGGGGCGGGGTACGGGGGCGCGGCCGGCGCGGATGTGGTGGTCGGGACGCTGGGCAAGGCGTTCGGGGCCGCTGGGGCGTACGTTCTCGGTCCCCCGGCGCTGGCGGAGCTGCTGTGGAGCCGCGCGCGGCCGCTGGTCTTCTCGACCGGGGTGGCCGTGCCGGTGCTGGCGGCAGCGAGCGAAGCGGGGCGTCTGGTCCGGGGAGAGGAGGGGCAGCGGCGCCGCCGCCGGTTGGCAGACCTGGTCGCTCAGGTGGGCGGGGCCAGCCACATCATCCCAATCCTGGTGGGGGATGATCGCCGCGCCATGGAGGTGATGGAGCAGGTGAAGGAGGTCGGGGTCCTGCTGCAGGCGATCCGGCCGCCGACGGTTCCGGACGGGACGGCACGGCTGCGGATGTCGCTGTCGGCGTCGCTGGGCGAGGAGGACGTCGGACGGGTCCTCGAGGCACTGGAGCTGCTGCGGAGGGCCGGGTTCGACGTTCCACGTGGAACGCCATGATCATCGCGGTCACCGGCACGGATACGGGCGTGGGAAAGACCTTCGTGACGACACACCTGCTCGCGTCGTTCCGCCGCTGCGGCCTCGACGCGATCGGGCTCAAGCCGCCCGAGACCGGGTGGTCCGAGGCCACCTCCGACGCCCGAGCCCTGGCCGCGGCGAGCGGGCGCCCTCTCACCTCCACCGTCTACCGGACCTTCGCATTGCCGGCGGCGCCAGCGGTCGCCGCAGCCGCGGAGGGGAAGACCATCGACCGCGCCCTGCTCGTGGACTGGTGTCGCGCCGGCGCGGCGGCCCGGCTCACCCTCCTGGAGGGTGCCGGGGGCTGGCTGGTTCCCCTCGGCCCGAACCTGCTCTTCGCGGACGTCGTGGCCGAGCTCGGGGCTCCGGTCATGCTGGTCGCCCCTGCCCGCCTCGGCGCGATCAACCACACCCTCCTCAGCGCCGAGTCGATCGTCCGTCGCGGCTGCCGGTTGCTCGCGATCGCCGTCTCCGTCCGTGCCGACGACGACCCGGAGCTCGCCGCGAGCAACCTCCGCGAGATCGAAGCCCGGGTGGAGGCTCCCGTGTATGCGGTCCCCACCCAGCTCGAGCAGCTCGCGTCGACCCTCCAGGTCGCAGCCGACCTTTGAGCGGAGGGGCTCGGGCTCGGGCTCGGGCTCGGAGACGGGCTCGGGGCTCGGGCTCGGAGTCGGACTCGGGCTCGGGTTCGGACTCGGGCTCGGGTTCGGGCTCGGGTTCGGGCTCGGGTTCGGAGCCGCGGAGTCGGGCTCGGTTCGGAGTCGGGCTCAGGCTCGGGCTCGGGCTCGGACTCGGGCTCGGGCTCGGGCTCAGGCTCGGGCTCGGGTTCGGGCTCGGGCTCGGGCTCGGGCTCGGGCTCGGGTTCGGGGTCGGGGAGTCGGGCTCGGGCTCGGGTTCGGGCCTCGGGTTCGGAGTCGGGCTCTGGTTCCGCGCCCGGGGCACGGGTGTTCCACGTGAAACACCGGATCACTCAGTGCCGCTTCGCGGCTCCGGATCGCCAGCGGATGATCGCACGCGTCCGGTCCCTCAGCTCGTAGGGTAGGCGCTCCGCCCCCTCTGGCAGCTCCCGCTGCGCCCGCCCCTCCATCCCCAGCACCACGCCTCCGGTCCGGACGAGTCGCCGTCCCAGCTCGAGCCACTCCAGCAGATCGAAGGTCGCACGGGAGACCGCGGTATCGAACTCGGTGTCGACCGCCGGGTCCACCTTCCGGGTCTCGACGCGCACGTTGGCGAGCTCGAGCTCGCGCACCGCGGCGGACTGAAAGGCAGCCTTCTTCTGGATCGGCTCGATCGAGACCACTTCCAGGTCCGGACGGTGGATGGCCAGGACCAGACCCGGGAGCCCACCCCCGCTACCCACATCGATGACCCGCCGACCCTCCACATAGGGTTCCACCGCCAGGCAATCCACTACCTGTAGTGTAACTTCCTCCGACGTCCGCGCGGCCGACAGGTTGATCCGCGCGTTCCAGCGCACGAACAGCTCCACGAACCGGCGCAGCGCAGGACCCAGCTCAGGACTCGGCGACATCGAGGAGCAGCTTGCTGGCACCCTGGACCACGAGCAACTCCTCGGCGTGGCCGATCGCGCCACCGTCGCGCGCCTCGCCGATCGCGGCCTCCAGCGTCGCCGCCGGCCGCGCGTACGTCCCGCCCACCACCGCAGGGTCGAGCCGGGAGACCAGCGCGATCCGATGGCCCGCCGGCAGGCGTGGCCGGAGACCGGTCTCGTAGATGCCCTGGTTGACGACGTCGAGCGGCCCCGTCCCCGCCTCGCACGGCGCCACCACCACGATCGTCCCGCCCGGCAGGAGCAGGTGCGCTACCGCGGCGACCAGCTTGCTGGCCTGGTACAGCGAGCGGGTCACCGGCGGCAGATCGCTCACCACGATCACGCGGTGGCGGGCGGCGGTCACACGCACCCACGGCCGCGCCATCGCGGCCCCCGCGCGGAACGCGGCCAGCAGCTCACCGGCCACGGCGCCGCGCACCCGGCCGGCCCCATCGGCGACGCCGTCGAGGAGGAAGCTGCGCGGGGCTGCCAGCCGCGCCGCCTCCTCCAGGTCCAGCCGGCACGGGTTGTCGTCCACCGCGCCGGCGCGCGCCGCCGGATGCTCCTTCCAGCGGTGGTTCACGCGCGCCGCGCCGGCCTCGGCCAGGCCGGGGAAGATCGCCTTGGCGCCCGCGCCCCAGCCCGCGAAGTAGTGTGGCCGGATCACTCCCGTCGCGATCACCAGGTCGGCCTCGACCGCCGCGCGATGCACCCGCACCGGCGTTCCTCGCGCCGTGGTCCCCACCTCGACCAGCTCGCGCGGGTCGTGGCCGTCGTGATCCAGCACGGCGACCCCGTCGAGCCCGGCGCCGTCGAGCCCGACGGCGGCCAGGCCCCCGGCGCGGCCATGGGTCCCGGTGGCGATCGCCAGCGTGAGCCGGACGTCGGGCAGGCGCGCGCGCACCGCGGCCACCAGCTCCGCCCGCGGCTCGTCACGGGTCGCGTCGCTGACGATCAGCACGACGCGGTCACCCGGCCGCGCCCGCGCCTCGAGCCGCGCGCTGGCCACCGGCCGATCGAGCGCCTGGTCGAAGAGCTCGGTCGCCGGTCGCGGCGGGTGGTCCCCGACCGGCGCGGCCACCTCCGTGACGCGGCCGGTGACGGCGGCGCGGATCGACCCGGCGCCGAACGGGAGGTCGAGGACGGTGAGCGGCACGGCGGAGGGGTCGGCGGATGGCCCGGCGCCCGCGACTCTTGTACCATCTTGCGGCCCGGGGAGCTGCGGCGTCCCCGGCGTCCGTCCCGCCGCCCCGCTCCCGTCCGTGTCCAAGCAGAGCCTCCTCCTCGTCGACGGTGACCCGCGCAGTCTCCGCGTGCTCGAGGTCTCGCTCAAGAAGGCGGGCTTCAACGTCACCGCCGCGGTCAACGGCCGCGACGCGCTCGAGCAGGTCGAGCTGGCGGCGCCCGACCTGGTCATCGCCGAGACCGTCCTTGACGAAGTTGACGGTTTCACCTTCTGTCAGAGATTGAAGGCGAACCCGGCGTGGGCCGACATCCCGTTCGTCTTCCTGACCGCGCAGACCGACATCGAGTCGAAGATCCGCGGCCTCGAGCTGGGCGTCGACGACTACCTGACCAAGCCGATCTACATCAAGGAGATCGTCGCCCGCGCCCGCATCCTCTTGCAGAAGCGGCAGCGCACGCGCATCGAGGAGCGGCGCGACGGGCGCACCCGCTTCGCCGGCCGGCTCTCCGACATGCCGGTGGTCGACCTGATCCAGACCGTCGAGATCAGCCGCAAGTCGGGCCTCATCACCTTCACCGGCGAGGGCGGCAAGCAGGCGGCGATCTACTTCCGCGACGGCAAGGTGATCGACGCCGAGGCCGGGCCGCTGCAGGCCGAGGACGCCGTCTATCGCCTCCTGACCTGGAACGACGGCGAGTTCGAGGTCGTGTTCCGCACGGTGCGCCGCCGCGACGCCATCATGGTGTCGTCGCAGGCCCTGCTCATGGAGGGCATGCGCCGGCTCGACGAGTGGGGGCGCCTGACCGAGCAGCTCCCGTCGCTCGATACTCGCTTCGAGGTCGACGCCCGCGAGCTGGCCGCGCGGCTGGGCGAGATCCCCGACGAGCACAACGCGATCCTGCGCCTGTTCGACACCCGCCGCACGGTCATGCAGGTGATCGACGCCAGCGACTACGGTGACCTCGAGTGCCTCGAGGTCATCGCCAAGCTCTACTTCGAGGGCCTGCTCCTCGAGCTGGGGCCCGGCCGCGAGTCGCCGTCGGCGGAGTGGACCGTGGCGCCGACCGCGCTCGAGGAGACGCCGGGCCAGGGCGGCGCCGTCCAGGTGGCCGGCGACAGCCTGGGGCTGCTCGCCTCGCACGACCTCGCACCGGCGCCGGCGTTCGTCGCCAGCGAGCCGTCGGGCGCGGTGGTCGGCGCGGTCGCGGATGAGGGCTCGGGGGCGATGGAGGTGCTGGCGACGCGACCGGTGGCGGAGGCGGGGACGGGGACGGAGCCGGAGGCGGGGACGGAGCCGGAGGCGGGGACGGAGCCGGAGGCGGGGACGGAGCCGGAGGCGGGGACGGAGGCGGGGACGGAGGCGGGGACGGGGACGGGGACGGGGACGGGGACGGGGACGGAGCCGGTGAGCCCGGGGAGGGTCGCGACGCTGGCGGAGGTCGGGGCGCCGCTGCGCCCGCCCCGGCGCAAGAGCCTGGTCGAGAAGGCGATCGACGAGTCGGACCTGGTCGGGCTCGGCGACATCGACGCGATCCTCGGCGGCGGTCCGGCGAACACGCTGCCCGCTGACGCGGCGCCCGGCGTCGGGGACGGCGCGCCCGCCCTCGACGGGGCGGCGGCGGCGCCGGCGGCGGCGCTGGCCGGGACCGCGCCGGTGCTCGCCGCCGCGGCGGCGCCCCCGGCGGGCGTGGACACCAGCGCGGTCCCGCAGGTGGTCACCGATGACGCGCAGTCCGGCCCGGTCGATGACGGGCCGACCCCCCTGCCCCCGCCGTGGGTCCTCGAGGACGTCGACGATCCGTCCGGGCCGCGGGTCATCGCTTCCCGCGGCGCCGACACCGCGACGGCGGCCGGCGAGGTCGACCAGACCGCCGCGCGCGCCGACCGCGACGCGACGGCCCGGGAGCTGGTGACGATCTTGCCCAAGCGGCAGACCAAGGAGCACCCGATCGTCACCGCCGACGGACTGGACGACCCCGGCGCGCGCGCGACGCCCGAGATCGGTGGGGCGCCGGGGCCGGCGGCGGCCTCCTCCGCGCCCGCGCCGGCGGCGGCGTCCGCGCCGACCGCGTCCGCGCCGGCGGGGGTGTCGACCGCGCCGGGGCCG
>CAADGB010000067.1 GCA_900696455.1 uncultured delta proteobacterium | reverse complement strand
TCCTCGCTGGTCCGCACCTCCAAGGGCTGGGGCGCCGCGCCCGGCGGCCCGCTCCCCGGCGTCGCGCCGGCGGGCGGCATCTCGGCGCCGCCCGGCGCCCCGACGCTGCTCGGCCAGGTCGGCCCCGGCGTCGGCCCCGGCGTCCCGGCGGGCGGACCCGGCAACGGCGCCAACGGCCACGGCCCCCTGGCCAGCGGCTCGAGCAAGGTGCCGT
Organism: uncultured delta proteobacterium; assembly: GCA_900696455.1. Lineage (GTDB taxonomy): Bacteria > Myxococcota_A > Polyangia > Haliangiales > Haliangiaceae > UBA2376. The sequence continues at coordinate 9,698 of CAADGB010000067.1, read as the reverse complement.
TCGTGCCCTTCGGCGGCGACGGTCCGCGCGAGTCCTCGGCGGTCGCGGCGCTGGCCGCCCACGAGGCGTCCTACGATCCTGCCTTCAACCCGATGGCGTCCTTCGGGTCGGCGGTCGCCCAGCCGCGTCGCTCGAAGGCGCTGCTGTGGGCGCTCCTCGGCGGCGTCGTCCTCATCGGCGCGGCGGTGGCCGTGGTCGTGATCACCTCCGGCTCCAGGGACGGCGGCGGTTCGACGGCGGGCTCCGCCGGCGAGCCGGCTGGCGGCGCTGCCAGCGGCGGCGCGACCGGCGCCGCGGGGGCCGGCGTCGCGGCCGGGCCCGGCACCGGCGGCGACACCGCCCCGGCCACGGGGCAGGGCGCGTTCAAGCTCACGGTCAAGCCCGCGGGCGTCACCGGCTGGCGCGTCGACGGCCAGCCGCAGCAGACCAAGCCGCCGGTGCTGGTCAAGACCTCGGCCGGCCTGCACCGGGTGGCGATCGACGCGCCGCCGGGCTTCATGAGCGTCACCCAGGACGGCGAGGTCAAGGCCGGCGAGACCCTCGACATCGTCATCGAGCTGCAGCCCATCGACGTCGTCGCCTCGTTCGAGAGCACGCCGCTGGGCGCCCAGGTCTCGCTCCTGGTCAGCGGCAAGCGCATCGAGGTCGGGCCCACGCCGACCCAGTACAAGATCGATCCGCGCGAGCGCTACGACGTGGTCTTCGAGAAGGACGGCTACGTGTCGCAGACCCGGCCGCTGGTCCTTTCGGGCTCGCCGGAGGAGAAGGTCGTCATCAACCTCGAGCGGGCCCAGGTGGCCGCGCTCGGCGGCGGCGGCGATCGCGGCGGCAAGACCACCGGCGGCGGCAAGACCACCGGCGGCGGCGGCGGCAAGACCACCGGCGGCGGCGGCGACCGGGCCGGCACCGGCGGTGGCGACACCGGCACCGGCGGCGGCACGACCGGCGGCACGACCGGCGACGACAAGGTCACGACCGGCGGCGGCAAGACCGGCACCGGCGGCGGCACGACCGGCGACGACAAGGTCACCGCCGGGGGGGGCGGCAAGGGCGAGGGCACGCTGTCGCTCGGCGCCAAGCCACCGTGCGAGATCTTCATCAACGGCCGCAACACCGGCCTCAAGACCCCGCAGCGCGACCTCAAGCTGCCCGCCGGCAAGCACAAGATCACGCTCCTCAACAACGAGTTCGGGATCAAGGAGACCTTCAACGTCGAGATCAAGGCGGGCGACACGACCAAGATGGTCAAGGACTTCTCGGACCGGCTGCCCCAGTAGCGGCGGGTAAGCCGCGGCAAGGTGGCGCCGGCGGGCTCGGTGCTACCCTCGGGGCAATGTCCTTCGATCAGTTCAGCGGCACCGCCTCGTACATCGCCTCCGACGAGCTGCGCCACGCCGTCAACGTCGCGGTGGCCCTGGCCCGGCCGCTGCTCGTGCGCGGCGAGCCCGGCACCGGCAAGACGCTGCTGGCCGAGAACGTGGCGCGCGCGCTGGGCCTGCCGCTCCTGCGCTGGCACGTCAAGTCGACGACCAAGGCCAAGGAGGGCCTCTACGTCTACGACACGGTCGCCCGCCTGCACGACAGCCGCTTCGGCGACGGCGACGTCAAGGACATCGCCCGCTACATCCGCCTCGGGCCGCTGGGCCTTGCCCTGGCCGCCGACCACCGGGTGGTGCTGCTGATCGACGAGATCGACAAGGCGGACCTCGAGTTCCCCAACGACCTCCTGCTCGAGCTCGACGCCATGCGCTTCCGCATCGACGAGACCGGACGCGAGGTCGTGGCCCAGGAGCGGCCGATCGTCATCATCACCTCGAACAACGAGAAGGAGCTGCCCGACGCCTTCCTTCGCCGGTGCGTCTTCCACTACATCGAGTTCCCCGGCCGCGAGCTGATGCAGCGCATCGTCCGCGTCCATCACCCCGACCTCGAGGACAAGGTCCTCGACCAGGCGCTCGAGGTCTTCTACGGCCTGCGCGCCACGCCCAAGCTGCGCAAGCGGCCGACCACCTCGGAGCTCATCGACTGGATCTGCGCCCTGCGCAAGGCGGGGGTCGACCTCGGTCGGGTCGGCGGTGGCATCCCGTTCCTGGGCACGCTCATCAAGACCGAGCAGGACGTCGAGCTGGTCGGCAAGCGGGCCAAGGCCTGAGGCGGCCGTGCTCGTCGACTTCCTGTTCGAGCTGCGTCGCCACAAGCTGAAGGTCTCGACCCACGAGTGGCAGGCGCTGATGGAGGCGCTGGCGCTGGGCCTCCACGACAGCTCGCTCGACGGCTTCTACCACCTGGCGCGGGCGGTCTGCGTCAAGGACATCACCGAGTACGACGCCTTCGACCAGGCGTTCCTGGCGTACTTCAAGGACGTCAAGGCCGACGCCCTCGCCCTCACCCGCGAGCTCGAGGCCTGGCTCACCGATCCCCGGCTCCTGGCCGGGCTCACCGACGAGCAGCGCCGGGCCCTGCAGGCGCTCGACCTGGACAAGCTGCGGCAGCTCTTCGAGCAGCGCCTGCGCGAGCAGAAGGAGCGCCACGACGGCGGCAACCGCTGGATCGGCACCGGCGGCACCTCGCCGTTCGGCAACTCGGGGGTGAACCCCAGCGGGATCCGGGTCGGCGGCAGCGGCGGTGGCCGCTCGGCCATGCAGGTGGCCGAGGAGCGGCGGTGGAAGGAGTACCGCAAGGACGTGAGCCTCGACGTCCGCCAGATCGACGTGGCGCTGCGCGGCCTGCGCCAGCTCGGCCGCGACGGCGCCGACGAGGAGCTCGACCTCGACGAGACCGTCGACGAGACCTGCAAGAACGCCGGCGACCTCGAGCTGGTCTACCGGCCGCCGCGGCGCAACCGGGTCAAGGTCATCCTGCTCATGGACGTCGGCGGCTCGATGGATCCGCACGCCGAGCTGGCGTCGCGCCTGTTCACCGCGGCCTCGCGCGCCGGTCGCTTCGCCAGGTTCCGCAGCTACTACTTCCACAACTGCGTCTACGAGACGGTCTACGAGGACGCCGCCTTCAAGAAGAAGGTGCCGGTGGCCGAGCTCATCTCGCACAGCGATCGCGACGAGAAGCTGGTGGTGCTGGGCGACGCGCTCATGCACCCGGCCGAGCTGCTCGATCCCGGCGGCGCCATCTACTACTACGCCAGCAACCGCACTCCCGGCCTGGAGTGGCTGCGCCGCCTGGCCGCCCACTTCCGCCGCGCCGCCTGGCTCAACCCCGAGCCCGATCGCTACTGGGGCGGCACCACCGTCGAGGTCATCGCCTCGGTCTTCCCCATGTGGCAGCTCACCCTCGAGGGGCTGGCCGGCGCCGTCCGCTACCTGGTCCGCGGCGGCGCGCGCCCCGCCGTGCCCAACCCCAGCAACTGGGTGAAGCTGGGCCTGGGCTGAACCGGCGCGCCGGGCGGGCGCGGGGCGCCGGTGCTAGGCTGGGCGCCGTGTCGCGCCGGGTGCTGTCGATCACGATCGGCCTCCTCGGGCTGGCATGCGCGCTGGCGATGATGGTGGGCGTGGGCGCGGTCGGCGCGAGGGGCGTCGAGGTCATCGTGCGCACGCCCTTGCCCCTCGAGGGCGACCCCATCGTCCTCGAGGTCGTGGCGCCCCCCAGCGCCGCCGGCGGCCTCGAGCGCATCGAGGTCAAGGGCGTGGGCGATCGCGATCGCGAGGGGGAGGTGCTGGCCTCGCTCCGCGCCGACGGCGCGAGCCCGGCGGCGGGGCGCGACGGTGCGCGCCACGCGGCGCGCCTTTGGGACGCTCGCACCGTCCGCTTCCCGGTGCCGACGTGGATCGCGCCCGGCGAGCGCCTGGGCCTGACCGTCTACGTCGACTACCTGACCGCGTGGGCGAACCACGCCGGCCGCCCCGAGCTCGTGCGCGAGCGCGAGGTGCGGCGCCTCGCGCTGACCGTCCACACCCCGATGTCGCGGCGGTGGGCGCAGGTGGGGATCGCCGGCAGGGGCCTCGGCCTGTTCGTGCTGTGGTTCCTCGTGGTGTGGGGCGTGGCCGCGCTCCACGATCGCGGCCGGGGCCGGATCGACGATCACGGCGGCGCGCTCGATGGCCTCGGCCTCCTCGCGGGGTACGGCGGCGGCGGCGTCCTCGGCTACGGGCTGGTCACCCGCCCGCTGCTGGCCGGGCTCGGCGTGACCTCGACCGTGGCCCCGGTGCTGCTCACGGCCGCCTGGCTGGTCCTGCCGCTGGCGTGGGTGTGGTGGCGGTGGCGCCGCCGCCGGCCGCCGCCGCCGGATGCCGAGCTGCCGCGGGCCCGGGTCGTCGCGCGCTGACGTATCCTGGAGGGGTGCGGCTCGAGCCAGGGGTGGTGCTCGCGGACCGGTTCCGGATCGAGGATCGGCTCGGCGCCGGCGGGATGAGCCTGGTCTACGCCGCGGTCGACCTCGCGTCGGGCGAGCGGGTGGCGGTCAAGCTCATGGCCGGCGACCGCGCCTCGCGGGCCCGCTTCGAGCGCGAGATCCAGGTCCTGGGCGAGCTCGCGCACCCGGCCATCGTCCGCTACGTCGCGCACGGCGCGGCGCCCGACGGCGCGCCGTTCCTGGCCATGGAGTGGCTCGACGGCGAGGACCTGGGCGAGCGCCTGCGCCGCGAGGCGCTGACGTTCGACGCCAGCCTGACCCTGGTCGAGCGGGCGGCGCGGGCGCTGGGCGCCGCCCACGCCCGCGGCATCGTCCACCGCGACGTCAAGCCGACCAACCTGTTCCTGCCCGGCGGCCGCGTCGAGCAGGTGAAGGTCCTCGATTTCGGCGTGGCCCGCGCCGCCTTCGGCCCCGAGCTGACCCAGACCCAGACCCGCATCGGCACGCCGGCGTACATGTCGCCCGAGCAGGCGCGCGGCGACCGGACGCTGGGACCGGCGGCCGACGTGTTCGGGCTGGGCGTCGTGCTCTACCAGCTCCTGACCGGGCGCAAGCCGTTCCAGGGCGAGGATCTGATGGCGCTCATCGCCCGCATCCTCCTCGACGATCCGGTGCCGGTGCGCGAGCTGGCGCCGGCGTGCCCGCCCGAGGTCGAGGCCCTGGTCCTGCGCATGCTGAGCAAGGATCCGGCCGAGCGCTACGCCGAGGGCGACGCCCTCGCCGCCGCGGTGGCCGCGGTCCGGGCCACGGTCCTGGGCTCGGCGGCGAGCGGGCCGGCGCGGGCGCTGGGCGCGCACGAGCACCGCCTGGCGTGTCTGGTGCTGGCGCGCGGGGTCACCGGCGAGGCCCGGGCCGCGATCGAGCAGGCGGCGGCGGCCGTCGGCGGGCGGGCCACGCCCATGGCCGACGGCGCGGTGGCGGTGCTGCTCGCCGGCGCCGGCGTCGCGACCGACCTGACGGCGCAGGGCGCGCGGGCGGCGCTGGCGCTGCGGGCGGCGGCGCCGGGCGCGCCGATCGCGCTGGTCACCGGCCGCGCCCTGGTCGCCGGGCGGGCGCCGGTCGGCGACGTCATCGACCGCGCGGTCGCGCTCCTGCGCGCGCACCCGGCCCACGCCGAGCCGACCTCGCCGTGGTCGGCCGAGACCGAGTCGACCGTCACCCGGGCGCCGACCCCGGCGACCCCGCTGGCGCGGCCGGCGCCGCGGCCCGCGCCCGTCGACGACGACAGCGGGCCCGCGCCGATCCTGGTCGACGAGGTGACGGCCGGCCTCCTCGACGCGCGCTTCGACGTCGGCGGCTTCGCCGGCGGGCTGGCGCTGCGCGGCGAGCGCGAGGCCGCGGTCAGCGCCCGCACCGTGGCCGGCCGCGCCACGCCGTTCGTCGCGCGCGACGCCGAGCTGGCGGCGCTCGAGGGCGCGTACGCCGCCGCCGTCGACGAGCCGGCGCCGCGGGTGGCGGTGGTGACGGCGCCCGCCGGCCTCGGCAAGACCCGCCTGGCCCAGGAGCTGTGGGGTCGCCTGCAGGCCCGGCCCGAGCCGCCCCAGCTCCTCGTCGGCCGCGGCGATCCGACCAGCGCCGGCACGCCGCTGGGCGTGATCGCGCACGCGGTGCGGCGGGCCGCCGGCCTCAAGGCCGGCGAGGACGTCGCCACCCAGCGCCAGAAGCTGCGCGCCCGCGTCGGTCGCCACGCCGCCGCCGGCGACGCCGCGCGCGTCGCCGAGTTCCTGGGCGAGCTGTGCGGGGTCGGCTTCGACGACGCCGGCCGCGTCGAGCTGGCGGCGGCGCGCCGCGACCCGCGCCTGCTCGCCGACCAGATGCGGCGGGCGTGGGAGGACTGGCTGGCGGCCGAGGCCCGGGCCCAGCCGGTGCTGCTGGTGCTCGAGGACCTGCACTGGGGCGATCTGCCGTCGATCGAGTACGTCGAGCACGCGCTGCGCACCCTGCGCGAGGCGCCGGTGCTGGTGATCGCGACCGCGCGCCCCGATCTCCACGAGCGTTTCCCCCGGCTGTGGGCCGACCGCGGCGCCACCGAGCTGCGGCTGGGCGAGCTGGGGCGGCGGGCCTGCGAGCGCATCGTCGCCGCCGCCCTCGGCAGCGCCGCCGACGCCGCGGTCACCGCGCGCCTGGTCGAGCGCGCCGGCGGTCACCCGCTGTTCCTCGAGGAGCTGATCCGGGCCGCCGCCGCCGGCCAGCCCGAGGCCGAGAGCCCGACGGTGGTGGCCATGGTCCAGGCTCGCCTCGACGGCATGGAGCCGGAGCTGCGTCGCATCCTGCGCGCGGCCAGCGTCTTCGGCGAGCGCTTCTGGCTGGGCGGCGTCGAGGCCCTGTGCGGCGCCGCGCGCGGCGAGCTGGCGGCCGGGCTCGAGGCGCTGCGCACTCGCGAGGTGGTGGCGCCGCGCGCCGACAGCACGATCCGCGGCCAGCACGAGTGGGCGTTCCGTCACGCCCTCATCCGCGACGCCGCGCACGCCATGCTCACCCCCGACGATCGCGCGCTCGGCCACCGCCTGGCGGCGCAGTGGCTGGAGGCCGCCGGCGACCGCGATCCGGTGCGCCTGGCCGAGCACCTCGAGCGGGGCGGGGTGCCGGCGCGCGCGGTCGGCTGGTGGCGGCGGGCGGCCGAGCAGGCGCTGGCCGCCTCCGACCTCGACGCCGCCCTGGCGCACTGCGAGCGCGCGGTGGCGGCCGGCGCCGGTGGCGCCGCCCTGGGTGCGGTCCGGGTCATCGCCGCCGAGGCCCACGACTGGCGCGGCGAGTTCGCGCGGGCCGAGGCCGCGGCCCGCGAGGCCCTGACCTGGCTCGAGCCCCACGGCCCCGGTGGTCGCGACGACCCCGGCTGGTTCGTGGCCGCGGGCGTGCTCGCCACCGCCGCCGGGGTCCAGGGCAAGCCGCAGGTCCTCGACGAGCTGGCCGCCCGCCTCGATCGCGAGCTCGGCACCCTCGACGAGCGCGGGCCGCGGGGCGACGCCGACGACGCCCGCGAGGTCATGGCCGCGACCCGCCTGGTCGAGCAGCTCATCATCCACGGCAAGACCGGCCTCGCCGACGAGCTCCTGGCCCGGCTGTCGCGCGAGCTGTCCGTGAACCGGACGCTTGGCCCGGCCCTGGCCGGCCGGGTCCACAGCGCGCTGGCGCTGCGCGCGCGCTTCGCCGGCGACGTCGCCGGCAACCTCGAGGCGGTGCGAACCGCGGTCCACTGCTTCGAGCAGGCCGGGGATCAGCGCAACGCCTGCGCGCGCCGCGAGCGCCTGGGCTACGCGCTGCTCGAGGTCGGCGACCACGAGGCGTCGCTGCACCTCCTCGCCGAGGCGATCGCCGCCGCCACCCGCCTCGGGCTGCACCACGTGGTCGCCACCGCCCGCCACAACCTCGGCCTCACCCTGGCGCGCCTGGGCCGCTGCGACGAGGCGCTGGCCACGGAGCAGGAGGCGATCGCGGCCTTCCGCGCCTCGGGCAACCGCCGCATGGAGGGCGCGTCGCTCGAGTACCTCGCGCTCATCCGCCTCGCCGCTGGCGACCTCGACGGCGCCGAGCGGGCGGCGCGCGACGCGCTGGCGGTGGCGTCGGCCGAGCCGGTGCTGCCGCTCAACCAGGCCGAGTCGCGCGCGATCCTGGGCCGGGTGCTGCTCGCCGCCGGCGAGGCGGCGCCGGCGCTGGCGCTGGCGCGCGCCGCCCTCGACGAGCTCGAGGCGCTGGGCGGCATCGACGACGGCGAGGCCATCATCCGCCTGACGCTGGCGGAGGCGCTCGCCGCGACCGGCGCCGGCGCCGACGCGGCCGCGGCCATCGGCCACGCCCGCGACCGCCTGCTCGAGCGCGCCGCGGCGATCTCCGATCCGGCGCTGCGGACCTCGTTCCTCGGTCGGGTTCCGGAGAACGCGCGCACGCTGGCCCTGGCGCGCGAGCTCGGCGCCTGACCCGCGCGCCGCGGCGGTGGGCCGCCGCGGCGCGGACGCGCCCGTCGGTCAGTTCATCCAGTCGGGGACCGGCTCGGCCGTCCCCGATCCGGTCCCGGCCCCGGTGCCCTTGCCGGTGCCGGCGCCCGCGCCCGTGCCTGTTCCCGCGCCCGCGCCCGCGCCTGTTCCCGCGCCCGCGCCCGCGCCCGTGCCTGTTCCCGCGCCCGCGCCCGTACCCGTTCCCGCACCCGTACCCGCGCCCGTGCCCGCACCCGTGCCCGGGCCCGTACCCGCTCCCGACCCCGTGTCCGCGCCCGCCGAGCCGGTGCCGGTGCCGGTCCCGCTGCCGGTGCCGGCCCCGCTACCGGTCCCGCCGCCGCCGCCGCGATCGGGCACCGGATCGACGCGGACCGCGACCAGCGTCGCGTCGAGGCTGGTGACGAGCGCGTCGCCTTCGGCGGCGAAGTCGCGGGACGCGATCGTCTTGGTGAACGCGGCGAACCCCGGGCGGCGCAGGCCGAGGCGGAACGACGCGCGCGCCGCCTGGGCCTTGCTCAGGGTCACGTCGGCCGGGGTCTTCTTGCCGGTGGCGACGCCGTCGATGGTGATCGCCGCGCCGTCGGGCGTGGAGGTCACGCGCAGCACCCGCGGCAGCGGCTCGAGCTTGACCGTCGGCACGCGCTCGCCGACGGCGACCTCGAGCTCGGCCGGCTGGTGCAGGTCGGCGATGACCGTGACCTTGTAGCGGCGGCCCTTCTCGAGCGTGGCGGTGTACGGCGCCGGGCCCGAGCCGCCGCCCTCGATCTGGACCGTGGCGCCGGCGACCGAGGCCTTGATCTCCACGGTGCCGGTCTCGACCGGCGCCGCGCCGGCGTCGAGCTCGATCGTCGCCACGGCACCACTCGCCGTGCCCGTGCCCGTGCCCGTGCCCGCCGACGCCGAGCCGGTGCCGGGATCGATCCCGGACGCGACGTCGGAGCCGGTGCCCGTCGGCGCCGACCCGGTCGCGGTGCCAGGCTGGGCGCCGGTCGCCAGCGCGCTGCCGGTGCCCGGGCCGGGCTGGGGCTCGGTCTCCTTCTTGCGCAGGAACAGGAACCAGACCGCGGCCGCCACCACCGCCGCGAGCAGGAGCCCGACGATCACGGCGGTCGGTGCCCGGGACGGTGGCGGGACGATCGGCGTCGGGGACGCGGCGGCGGTCGCCGTCGACGCGGCGGCGGCGGCGGGCCGCTCCTCGCTCCTGGGGACCAGGCGCGGCGCCTCCTCGCGGGTGGCGCGGCGCGCGGCGAGCTCGTCCGCAGGCGCCTTGGTCGCCGGCGCGGGGGCCGGGGCCGGAGCGGGCGCCGGGGTCGGGGCCGGAGCCGGCTCGGGAGCGGGTGCAGGAGTCGGCGCGGGAGCGGGCGGCTTCGGATCGACCGCCGCGGCCGTCGTGGCGG
>CAADGB010000066.1 GCA_900696455.1 uncultured delta proteobacterium | reverse complement strand
GGGCGGCGCGGGCGCGGGCGCCGTCGCCGCGGGCGCGGGCGCCGCCGCCACCGGCGCGGGCGCCTCGGTCATCGTCCGCGCCTGCGCCTCGAGCGCGCTCACGTCCTCGCCGGCCGCGCCCAGGATCGCCACCGGCGCGCCCAGCTTGACGGTGTCACCCTCCTTGACCAGGAGCCGGAGGAGGACCCCGTCGTCCTCCATGGTGAAGTCCATGTTGGCCTTGTCGGTCTCGACCTCGGCGACCAGGTCGCCCGGGGAGACCCGATCGCCCTCCTTCTTCACCCACCGCACCAGCACCCCTTCCTCCATCGTGGGAGACAGCTTCGGTAGTCCGATGATCTGCGCCATGGCGTCCTTGGTCCTGGTTCGACCGTCAGTCGAGGTAGAGCGCGCGCCGCACCGCCGCCACCACGTCCTTGACCTGGGTCTGGACCTCGTCCTCGAGGTTCTTGGCGTAGGGCATGGGCACGTCGTCGGAGGTGACGCGCTCGATGGGGGCGTCGAGGTGGTCGAGGCAGCGGCGCTGCACCTGGTACGCGATCTCGGCCCCGAAGCCGGCCACCGGCCAGCCGACCTCGACGATGACGCAGCGGCCGGTCTTGTTGACGCTCCGGGCGATGAGCTCGTGATCGAGCGGCCGCAGGGTGCGCGGATCGACGACCTCGGCCTCGATGCCGTCGTCGGCCAGCGCTCGGGCCGCCTCGAGGCAGACGTGGACCATCCGCGACCACGCCACCAGCGTGACGTGCTCGCCGGCGCGCTTGACGTCGCCCACGCCGAGCGGCAGCGAGTACTCGTGGTCCGGGACCTCGCCGGTCATGCCGTAGAGGGTCTCGCCCTCCATGAACACCACCGGGTTGTCGTCGCGGATCGCGGTCTTGAGCAGGCCCTTGGCGTCGTACGCGGTCGACGGCATCACCACCTTGAGGCCGGGGACGTGGGCGTAGAACGACTCCAGGGCCTGCGAGTGCTGGGAGCCGACCTGGACCGCCGGCCCGCTGGGGCCGCGGAAGACGATCGGGACGTGGAACTGGCCGCCGCTCATCTGGAAGATCTTGGCGGCGTTGTTGATGATCTGATCGATCGCGACCAGCGAGAAGTTGAAGGTCATGAACTCGATGATCGGCCGCAGCCCGACCATGGCCGCGCCCACGCCGATGCCGGCGAAGCCCATCTCGGCGATGGGGGTGTCGACGACGCGGCGCTCGCTGAAGCGCTGGAGCAGGCCCTGCGTCACCTTGTAGGCGCCGTTGTAGTAGCCGACCTCCTCGCCCATGATGAAGACGTCGGGGTCGCGCTCCATCTCCTCGCGCATCGCCTGGTTGAGGGCCTCGCGGTAGCTGATGACCGGCACGGTTACGCCTTCTCCACGTAGCTGAGGTAGTCGTCGGCGGGCGGGCTGTCCTCGCTGAACCGCACCGCGTCCTCGATCTCGGCCTTGACGTCCTGCTCGAGCGCGGCCAGGGCCTCGTCGCTCATGCCGAGGTCGACCAGGCGGGCCCGGGCGCGGTTGAGCGGGTCGCGCCGCCGCCCCTCCTCGACCTCCTCCTTGGTGCGGTAGAGGCCGGGGTCGCTCATCGAGTGGCCGCGGAAGCGGTAGGTGACGACCTCGACCAGGGTCGGCTCCGAGGTCTCGCGGGCGCGCTCGACCGCCTCGGCGATGCGGCGCTTGACCTTGATGACGTCGTCGCCGTCGAAGCGGTCGCGGGGCATGCCGTGGGCGAGCGCCCGCAGCGACACGTCCTCGACCGCGAGCGAGCGGTAGAGCGGCGTGCCCATCGAGTACTGGTTGTTCTCGCAGATGAGGACCACCGGCAGCTTCCACAGGGCGGCCAGGGACAGCCCCTCGGCGAAGCCGCCGATCGTGGACGCGCCCTCGCCGAAGAAGCACAGCGTGACCCGGCCGTCGCCGCGGTACTTCGACGCGAACGCGGCGCCGGCGGCGATCGGGACGTGGCCGCCGACGATGCCGTAGCCGCCGAGGAAGTTGGTGGCCTTGTCGAACAGGTGCATCGAGCCGCCGAGGCCCTTCACCAGCCCGGTCTTCTTGCCGTAGAGCTCGGCGAGGATGGGGCGGGCCGGGACGCCCTTGGCGTAGGCGTGGCCGTGCTCGCGGTAGGTGGCGACGACGTAGTCGTCGGGGCGCAGCGCGGCGATGGCGCCGGTGCACACCGCCTCCTGGCCGATGATGAGGTGCAGGAAGCCGCCGATCTTGCCCTGGGAGTAGGCCTTGGCCGACGCCTCCTCGAGGCGGCGGATCGCGAGCATCTGGCGGTAGAGCGGCGCGAGCTCGTCGACGGTGGTCGTCGGGACGTCGTCCTCGAGCTCGACCCGCGCCGTGTCGGGTGTCTTCATGGGGACGGCGACCATAGCCACGCCGCCGCGCGCTCGCCACCCGGCGGCGCGGGATCCGCGCGCGTTCTCGCGGGCGTTGCCTTTGGCAACGACCTCGGGCGAGGCGCCACCGTGCGGCACGGCGTCGCGGCGCGACGCGTAGCGTCAGAGCCGTGGTTCGCGCGTCCCGATCCGGCGCGAGGGCCGAAGCGCACGTCGCTCGCGGCGTCAGGGCCGCAGGTCGAGGCGCACGAGGCCGCCCGAGCCCACCGCCGAGCCCACCGCGCTGTCGAGGAACCCGCCGCCCGGGCCGTACGCCGCCAGCCGGACGGCGGTGTAGCCGAGCGGCAGCTTGTCGTAGAAGAACGAGCCCGGCAGGCACGGCACCGGCGCCAGCCCGTGCTGATCGCCGGTGGTCGGATCGGAGATCGTCAGCTCGAGCTCGGCGATGCGATCGCACGCGCCGGCCTGATCGGTGGTGCGGCCGTCGATCGTCCACTCGACCCGCAGGGCGTAGACGCCGGCGCTGGCCACGCACTCGCCGACCCGGGTGCACACCAGCTCGCCGCACTCGCGATCGCTGCGACACGGCTCGTCGCTGGCCGAGCTGAAGCAGCCGGCGCCCCCAAGGGTGGCGGTGGCGGCGGCGGCGAGGGCGAGGGGGGCGAGCCCGGCGCGCATACGCGCTGATCCTAGCGCGTGGGGGCGCGGTCGCCAGCCCCTCGCGG
>CAADGB010000065.1 GCA_900696455.1 uncultured delta proteobacterium | reverse complement strand
GGGAAGCGATCCTCCCGGGCCGGGCGCAGGCCGCGGCGCAGCACGCGGCGCAGCCACGCCGGCACCCGCGCCCGGCGCGGCGTCGGCCGCAGCGCGCCCCGGCCCACCGCGGCGGACAGCTCCTCGGGCGTCGCCCCGGCGAACGGGCGCTCCCCGTACAGCGCCTCGTGGAGCGCGACGCAGAAGCTGAAGACGTCGGTGCGGGCGTCGGTCGCGAGGCCGGCGTGCTGCTCGGGCGCCATGTACGCCGGCGTGCCGACGATCGCACCGGTGCGGGTGAGGGTCGAGGTCACCGCCGCCGGCACCGCGTCCGCCGCCGAGGCGCCGTCCCCCGCCGGCGCGCCGTCCCCCGCGGCGCGCGCCAGCCCGAAGTCGGCGACGCACACCCGGCCGTCGGCGCCGAGGAGGACGTTGTCGGGCTTGAAGTCGCGGTGGACGAGGCCGGCGGCGTGGGCGGCGGCCAGGCCGGCGCCGGCGGCGGCGAAGACGTCGAGGATCTCGGCGACGGTCCGCGGCCGCTCCCGCAGCCACGAGCCCAGGGTGTGGCCGGCGATGTGCTCCATCGCCACGAAGACCTGGCCCTCGCACACGCCGACGTCGTGGACCGCGACCACGTTGGGATGCGACAGCCGGGCCTGGGCGCGCGACTCGCGCACCAGGCGGGCCTCGACCGCGGCGCCCAGCGCCGACAGCTCGGGGCGCAGGAGCTTGAGCGCCACCCGCCGCTCGAGCTCCGGATCGTGCGCCTCGTAGACCACGCCCATGCCGCCGCTGCCGAGGAGCCGGGTCACCTGGTAGCGGCCGATGCGCGCGCCCGGCGCGTGCAGCCGTCCGGAGTCGCCGCCGGGGATCGCCGGCGCCGGCGGTCCGGAGCCGCGGGCCACCCGGGTCGCGTCCGGCGGCGGCGGGGCGGCCTCGCTGCCGGCGAGGATCGCCATCACCTCGCGGCAGCGCGGGCAGGCGTCGAGGTGGTGACCGAGGCGGCTGCGGGCGTCGTCGTCGAGCTCGCGCGCGGCGAGCGCGGCGAGCGCGGTGTCGTCGGGGCAGCGCGAAGGATCCATCGGGAGGACGGCGCCGGGGCGGGGCTTCCCAGCCGGCGGCGGGGCCCTGTATATCTCCGGCACGGCGCATCCGGATGCGCGAACTCCTGCAGCCGCAACGCGCGTGATGGGGACCACAACGACATGACCGACGTCGGGGACGTGGCGCGCGCCGCCGCCGCCGCCCGGCAGGCGTGGCCCGCGCTGGCCGAGCCGCCCGGGTTCGCGGCGCGCCTGGCCGAGGCCCTCGCCGGCGGTGGCGGCGCCGGAGGTCGGGTCCACGCCGACGATCTCTACCTGGCGTGCGCCTGCGCCGGCGGCGACCCCGCCGCGCTCGCGGCCTTCGATCGCGCGGTGCTGCCGCAGATCTCGGGCGCCGTGCGCCGGATCGATCCCTCGCCCGACTTCGCCGACGAGGTCCGGCAGGCGGTGCGGGCCCGTCTGCTGGTGGGCGACGCCGGCGAGCCGCCGCGCATCGCCGGTTACGCCGGCCGCGGCCCGCTGGTGGCGTGGGTGCGGGTGGCGGCGGTGCGCCTGGCCCTGGCGCTGCGCGATCGCGGGCGGCGGGAGGCGCCGGCCGCCCACGCCGGCGACGACGTCGGCGATCTCGCCGCCCTCGACCCCGAGCTCGCCCTCCTCAAGGCGCGCTACGCCGGCGAGCTCGAGGAGGCGCTGCGCCGCGCCGGGCAGGCCCTGACCGAGCGCGAGCGCGCGCTCCTGCGCCTGGCCTTCGTCGACGGCCTCACCGTCGATCAGGTGGGGGACGTGTACGGCGTGCACCGCGCCACCGCCGCCCGCTGGATCGCGCGGGCGCGCGAGCGCCTGTTCGAGCTGACGCGGGACGACCTGCGGGCGCGGCTGGCGCTGTCGCCCACCGAGTTCGACAGCGTGGTCCGGCTGGTGCGCAGCCAGGTCGAGCTGACCCTGACGCGCTTTTTCGGTGCGACGGATCCGTAGACGCCTGTCTACCGGTCGAGCGGTGGGCATCGGGCCCACCGGACGAACCCGGCCCGAGGAGACGAGATGCGGCAACGTAACGTGATCACGATGGTCCTCCTGACGCCGCACGGCGCGCCGCCGGCGCTCGCCGGCGCGGCCCGGTCGTGAAGGAGCGGATCATGCGCAGGACGTACACGCTGGCGCTGACGGCGCTGGCCCTGACGTGGGCGCTCGGCCGGGCGCCGGCGGCGGCGCAGACCGTGGTCGAGCCGCTGCCGCCGGAGCCGGACGACGCCGCCGAGATCGTCGTCGAGCCCGTGCCGGCTGGGGACGACGGCGCGGACGGCGTCGCCGGAGCTGAAGGCGCGCCGGCCGGCGGCGCGGGCGAAGCGGCCGCCGCGGCCGGCGGCGAAGGCGCGGGCGAAGGCGCGGGCGAAGGCGAGAGCGGGGTGGCCTCGCTCTTCGAGGAGATGACGCCGGAGCGGCGCGCCGAGTACGCCGCCGCCCTGCGCGAGGTGGTCGCGGGGGTGCGGGGCAAGGTCACCGAGAAGATCGCCGACAAGATCGCCGGCAAGCAGAACGACCGCATGGCGCAGATCGCCGCCGTGCTGTCGCTGGTGTCCCTGGGCGGCCTCCTGCTCCTGGGCGCGCCGCTGGTGCTGCGCCGCCGCTTCCCGGGCCAGGGCGCGGTGCTGTGGAAGTACAGCGCGCTGGCCGCGGTGATGTTCGTGCTCGCCGTCAACCTGTTCACCGGCGTGCTCCTGCTCATGCGCGGCTCGCAGGCGGTGATGGGGCAGGCGACCAACCCGCAGCTCCAGGTCGTCGAGTCGACCTTCGACCTCATGTACGACAAGGCGCCCGACCTGGCCGAGATCGGGCCGGTGCTGATCGAGCCCACGCTGGTCGGCCTCACCGGCGAGTCGGAGGAGCCGGTCCTGACGATCATGCTCGACAACGTCCAGAAGCTGCGCTCGGACTTCACGGTCTTCACCACCGTCGGCACCTTCTTCAAGCGCCTCGACTGGCTGTTCGGCCTCCTGCCCATCGTCATGATCGGCCTGGCGATGCTCCTGTTCGCGAAGGCGGCGTGGCCGACCCTGGCCGAGATCGTGCGCCTGCCGGGCCGCGCCGCGTCGGGCGAGGCCGGCGCCGGCCGGCGGGTCGTCGCCCTCACCCTGCGCAACGTGTGGGCCGAGCTGCGCGCGACCCTGGCGGTCATCGGCGTGCTCTTCGTGCTCACGGTGCTGGCCGGGATCCTGGTCGGCCTGGTGCTGGCGCCCGCCATCGAGATCTTCCTCGCCTACCTGACGGTCTCGCTCATGTACGTCCAGGTCGTGGACCAGGCGTCGTCGTTCTGGGTGCTGTTCTCGCTCATGGCCAGCATCGTCTTCCTCGCCGCCAACCTCGGCGTCGTGCTGGTGACGACCGCGTTCTTCCTGGGCACGTCGCAGAAGCTGTTCCAGGCCCGCTTCCGCGAGGGCGTGCCGCTCGGCCAGCACCGCCGCTTCTGGCTCTGGGGCAGCGCGGCCGTGGTGTGGGCGCTGGTCCTGCCGGTGCTCTACATCCTGGTGGCGCAGGAGGGCGTGGCCTGGCTCGCCGGCAAGATGATCGCGACCGGGAGCTGGCCGCTGGTGCTGGGCGGCGGGCCGGCCCTGTTCCTGCTCGGCTTCGCCGTCGTGTTCTGGGCGGCGCGGGGCGCGCGCGGGCTCGGCTTCATCAAGCGCTACCAGCCGGCGCCGCCCCCGCCGCCGGCCCCCGCCGGCTACGGCCTGATGGCGGCGCCGGGCACGCGGTAGATGCCGGCCTCGCAGGTCTCGCCGTCCTTGTGGGTGGCGAGGAGCCAGAGCCCGCCGTCGGCGGCCGGCGCCAGGTCGGTCAGGCCGTAGGGCAGCTCGCCCAGGAGCTGGTCGGCCTTGCGCTCGAGGACGAACGCGCCGTCGGCGTCGAAGCGGGCCAGCCGCTTGCAGTTGCCGTCGAGGACGCACACGTCGTCGCCGCAGGTCGAGACCGCCGACGTCGAGCACAGGCCGCCGGGAGCGAAGGCGTCGTCGCCGCCGCCGATGGTGGCGACCGCCTTGCCGTCGGCGCCGTAGCGGGTGAGCTTGCCGCTGCCGGTCTTGCCCCAGGTCGCGCCGGCGGCGGCGAACAGGCCGAAGCTGGGGCGCGGCTCGAACGCGACCGGGGTCGCCTTGCACTGCTTGCCCAGGGCCAGGCGGGCGCCGCCGTCGCGCGACACCAGGGCGGTGGCGCCGTCGATCGCCAGGCCGTTGACGCCCTGCAGGTCGGCGCACACCGGCCTCGGCGCGCCCTGGTCGATGCGGTAGAGGCCGAGCAGGAAGTCGTGGAGGTAGACGGTCTCGCCGGCGGCGGTGACCTTCCAGTCGGGCCCGCCCGAGCGCATGTAGACCGGCCCCTTGCCCACGACCTGCGGCTTCGCCGCCTTGTCGGGCGGCGTCAGGAGGCCCTTCGCGCCGAAGCGCTCGTCGAGCTCGAGGGTGCAGTCGTCGCCGGCCGCGGCGCGGTAGCGGCGGACCACGCCGCCCTCGCTGGTGACGTAGAGCGCGCCCTTCGGCGTGACCGCGAGCGAGGCGCCGGCGACGCACGGCACCACCAGGGGATCGCCGCCCAGCGCGCAGCGCCTGGCGGCGGCCGGGCCGGTCGGCGGCTCCTGGATCGAGAGCGTGAGGGTGCCGCCGCCCGCGGCGGCGGCAACGGTGCCGGTCGCGGCGCCGGTCGCGGGCTCGGCGCCGGTCGCGGGCTCGGCGCCGGCGCCGGCCGCGGGGTCG
>CAADGB010000064.1 GCA_900696455.1 uncultured delta proteobacterium | reverse complement strand
CGCGCCCCGAGGGTACGTCACTTCGGCGGCCGGCGCCCGGTGCGGCGCGCGCGGCTACTCGATCGCCATCAGCTCGTGGAGGGCGGAGATCAGAGGGACGATGTGCGAGGCAACGGACTCAACGTGCCGGTCAGGTCGAGCCCTGGTGCGCGCAGCCAGATGACGCCGACGCCTCCTCCTCCTCCTCCCCCCCCGTACTGTAGGGAGTTGCCGCCACTCGTCGCAGGGATACTTGCAGCACCGCCGGAACCGCCGGAACCGCCGCCGCCGCCGGCACCCCCTATCGCCGGATTGCTGCAGCTCGTGCAGCCGCCTTGCCCCGCTCCTGGGCTGCCGTCGCCGCCGCCGCCGCCGCCGCCGCCGCCATTGGCGGTGAGTGATCCTGGGACCGTGATCCGATTCCCAGCCTCGAGAAGGATCATTCCACCCGAACCGCCGCCGGCCCCCCCTGCGCTTCCTCCCCCTCCTCCCGCGGTGACTGCCCCGGTCACGGTCAGCGTTCCCGAAACGCTGATCTGTAGTGCGCCCCCACCAGAGCCTGGGAGCGCGCCGGTGCTTCCAGGCGACCCTGCACAGCCTCCGTACAACGGTGATCTGGCGGGTGCGGCCAACGGTGTGCCAGCCTGACCACGCGTGCTCACGTCGTTGTTGGTGACTCCACCGGATCCGCCATCGCCGCCGAGGGCCCCTCCCCCACCCCCACCGCCTCCAGTGCCCGCGGTCCCCGAGCCGGTCCCACACTCGGAGCGTCGTCCGGCGGGGAGGCCCGTCGTGGCGGCGATACCCGTGAGAGAGAGCGTTCCAGCGACGGTGGCATCACCCCAGACGATGAACGAGATTGGGTACTCGCCCAAGATCGGGATCGTGACGTTCTGGGGCAAGCCGAGAGCGGCGACGGAGACGACACGGAGCATCGGCCCGGATGGTTGGGGCACGAGCCGGCTGCCGGGAAGTGCGGCCACCGAACCGCCCTGGGAGGTCATCGTTCCGGCGAAGGTGTCGATGCTCGTGACGAGGCTCAGATCGAGGTCGCCACCCGGAGACGGAAGGTCGCATGCTGAAATGTTCGAGATGGCGTACCCGAATAGCTCTCCAGGACAGGGCCCGGCATCGACTCCGCCGTCGTCTCCGGTCGCGTCTCGTGCGTCACTTTCGTCGATTGGGGGCAACTCGGGGAACTTGCATGCAAGCACGCCGAGAGCGACCGCCAAGCCCGGAGCCCAACGAAGCATGGTGCGATGGTACGCGAGTCCAGGGGGCCAGCAACCGGGGCCCGCCCGGCGGCGTGATCAGAGTGGGATGTTGCCGTGCTTGCGGGGCGGGTTGGTCTGCCGCTTGTTGGCCAGGACCTTGAGCGAGCGGACGAGCGCGGCCCGGGTCTCGCGCGGGCGGATGATCTCGTCGAGGTAACCCAGCGACGCCGCCTTGTACGGGTTCGCGAAGTTGTCGCGGTACTCCTGGATGAAGCGGGTGCGGGCCTCGGCCCGGGCCTGCTCGTCGGTGATCTTGTCGAGCTGGCCCTTGTAGATGATGTTGACCGCGCCGTCGGGCCCCATCACCGCGATCTCGGCGGCGGGGAAGGCGAAGTTGATGTCGGCGCGGATGTGCTTGGACGCCATGACGTCGTAGGCGCCGCCGTAGGCCTTGCGGGTGATGACCGTGACCTTGGGCACCGTGGCCTCGGTGAAGGCGTAGAGCAGCTTGGCGCCGTGCTTGATGATGCCGCCGAACTCCTGCGTCGTGCCGGGCAGGAAGCCGGGCACGTCGACGAAGGTCACCAGCGGGATGTTGAAGCAGTCGCAGAACCGCACGAAGCGGGCGGCCTTGATCGACGCGTCGATGTCGAGGCAGCCGGCGAGGTGCTTGGGCTGGTTGGCGACGATGCCGACCGGGCGGCCGCCGAGGCGGGCCAGGCCGCAGATGATGTTCTTGGCGAAGTCCTTGTGGACCTCGACGAAGTGGCCGTCGTCGACGACGCCGACCACGAGCTGCTTCATGTCGTAGGGCTTGTTGGCGTCGAGGGGGACCAGGGTGTCGAGGGCGGCGTCGGCGCGATCGACGGGATCGGCGCTGGCCCGCAGCGGCGGATCCTCGGCGTTGTTGGCCGGCATGAAGCCGACCAGCTCGCGGATGCGCTGCAGGCAGGCCAGCTCGTCGGCCTCGGCGAAGTGGGCCACGCCCGAGCGCGAGGCGTGGCTGCGCGCGCCGCCCAGCGCCTCCTTGGTCACCTCCTCGTGGGTCACCGTCTTGATGACCTCGGGGCCGGTGATGAACATGTACGACGTGCCCTCGACCATCAGGATGAAGTCGGTGATGGCCGGCGAGTACACCGCGCCGCCGGCGCACGGGCCGAGGATCGCGCTGATCTGCGGCACCACGCCCGACGACAGCACGTTGCGGGTGAAGATGTCGGCGTAGCCGGCGAGCGACTCGACGCCCTCCTGGATGCGGGCGCCGCCCGAGTCGTTGAGGCCGATGACCGGGCAGCCGATCTTCATCGCCAGGTCCATGACCTTGCAGATCTTCGACGCGTAGGCGCCCGACAGCGAGCCGCCGAAGACGGTGAAGTCCTGGGCGAAGACGCACACCGTGCGGCCCTCGATCGTGCCGTGGCCGGTGACCACGCCGTCCCCCAGGATCTTCTGCTCCTGCATGCCGAAATCGGCGCAGCGGTGGGTGACGAACCGATCGAGCTCGACGAAGCTGCCCTCGTCGAGGAGCGCGGCGATGCGCTCGCGGGCGGTCAGCTTGCCGGCTTCGTGCTGCTTGTCGATGCGAGCCTGGCCGCCGCCGAGGTCGGCCTGGCGCTCCAGCTCTTCGAGGCGGGCGAGTGGATCCGCGGTCACGGGACTTCCTTTGTGGCAGGTCGGAGGATCTGGCGTGGAGGCGGCGCGTATAGTAGTGGCGTGGCGAACGTGAAGGGAAGCGCGCTGGCGTCCCGCGTGAACTGGGTGCGCCTCAACCACGGCCCGGGCGGGGTCGAGCGCCTCTGTGAAGCGGTGTCACCCGAGCTGGCGCGCGAGATCCAGGCCGGCCTCAAGGTCGCGACCTGGTACCCGTTCGAGGACTTCGTCGAGCTCAACGTCGAGATCGATCGCCTGTTCGGTCAGGGCGACGGCGCCCTCATCAAGGAGCTGGGGCGCTGGGGCGCCGAGGCCAACCTGACCACGATCTACCGCCTGTTCTACAAGGTCGGGACCGTGCGCTGGGTGATGGCGCGCGCGGCCCGGCTGTGGCACCTGCACTACGACGCCGGGCGGCTGTCGTTGCGCGAGCTCGCCGGCCACGAGATCGAGCTGGCGATCGAGGACTTCCCCACGCCGCACTGCGCGCACTGCCAGTCGGTGATGGGCTGGGCCGAGAAGTCGATCGAGCTCTCCGGCGGCGAGGACGTGCGCACGACCCTGGCGTCGTGCCGGCACCAGGGCGCGACCGCGTGCCGCGTGCGCGGCCGCTGGACCTGATCAGGCGGGCGGCGGCGCCGGGGCGGCGGGCGGCGGCGCCGGGGCGGCGGGCGGCGGCGCCGGGGCGGCGG
>CAADGB010000063.1 GCA_900696455.1 uncultured delta proteobacterium | reverse complement strand
CGGCGCGGCGGCGGCCGCCGCCGGCGCGAACCCCGGCAGCGGGCTGGCCTCGCCGATCCCGCGCTGACCCGCGGCCTCGATCACGATCAGCCAGCCGCCCCGCTCGCGCCACGCGCGGCGCGCGTCGCGCGCCGCCACCGCTCGGCGCCAGGGCACGACCCGCACGCCGTCGAGGGTCAGCGCCACGCCGTCACCCCAGGGCCAGGCCGGCCGCGACCAGCAGCGACTGCACCAGCAGGAGCTGGGCGGTCGCCCCGAGCAGGCGGTTCATGGCCGGGCCGGGCGCGGCGCGCGCCAGGGCGCGGACCAGCGCGAGCGCCCACGGCGCGGTGGCGGCGCCGAGCGCGCACCACGGCCGCCCGGTGGCGGCCAGGCCCAGCGGGACGGCGTGGGCGAGGGCGAGCAGCGCGCCGTACTCGACCAGCGCGAAGCGGCGGCCGAAGCGCACCGCCAGCGTCCGCTTGCCGGCGACGGCATCGGTCTCGCGATCGCGCAGGTTGTTGACCACCAGCACCGCGGTCGCGATCGCCCCCACCGGCAGCGACAGCCACCACGCCAGCGCCGGCACCGCGCCGACCTGGACGTAGGCGGTGCCGCACACCGCGACCTGGCCGAAGAAGACCATCACGAACAGATCGCCGAGGCCGTGGTAGCCCAGCGGCCACGGCCCGCCGGTGTAGGCGACGCCGGCGGCGACCGAGGCCACGCCGATGGCCACGATCGGCCAGCCACCGATCGCGACCAGGTAGCTCCCGACCGCCACCGCGAGGCCGAAGGTCACCACCATCGCCGCCCGCATGGCGGCGGCGCTGATGAGGCCGGCGGCGACCGCGCGCACCGGGCCCTTGCGGGCGGCGGTGTCGGCGCCCTTCTCGGCGTCGAAGACGTCGTTGGCGAAGTTGGTGCCGATCTGGATGAGCGCGGCGCCGGCCAGCGCCGCCGCCGCCGGCCCCCAGGCGACGCCGCCGGCGGCGTGGGCGCACGCGGTCCCGATCGCGACCGGCGCCACGGCGGCGGTCAGCGTGCGCGGCCGGGCCGCGGCCACCCAGTGCGCCAGCGCGGTCACGGGTAGCGCCGGAACTTCGTGAAGTCGGGCGGCCGCTTCTCCAGGAACGCCTCCTTGCCCTCGCGGCCCTCCTCGGTGAGGTAGTAGAGCAGCGTGGCCGACCCCGCCAGATCCTGGAGCCCCATCTGGCCGTCGCAGTCGGCGTTCATCGCCGCCTTGAGGAAGCGCAGCGCCATCGGCGACAGCGCCAGCATCTCGCGGCACCAGCGGACGCTCTCGGCCTCGAGCTCGGCCACCGGCACGACCTTGTTGACCAGCCCCATGTCGAGCGCCTCCTGCGCGCCGTACTGGCGGCACAGGAACCAGATTTCGCGCGCCTTCTTCTGGCCGATGATGCGGGCCAGGTACGAGCTGCCGAGGCCGGCGTCGAAGCTGCCGACCCGCGGCCCGGTCTGGCCGAACCGCGCGTTGTCGGCGCAGATCGTCAGGTCGCAGACGACGTGGAGGACGTGGCCGCCGCCGATGGCGTAGCCGGCGACCGCCGCCAGCACTGGCTTGGGCAGGTAGCGGATCCGCTTCTGCAGATCGAGGACGTTGAGCCGCGGCACGCCGTCCTTGCCGACGTAGCCGCCGGCGCCGCGCACCCGCTGGTCGCCGCCCGAGCAGAAGGCGTCGGGGCCCTCGCCGGTCAGGATCACGACGCCGACCTCGGCGTCGTCGCGGGCGTCGTCGAAGGCCTTGATCATCTCGGCCACGGTCTGGGGTCGGAACGCGTTGCGGACCTCGGGCCGGGCGATCGTCACCCGGGCGATGCCCTCCGGTGACTTCTCGTACTTGATGTCCTCGTAGCCGGGGATGCGGATCCAGGTGACGTCGCTCATGCGTGGCTCCTGTGACGGGGGACGGGCGCGGCGAGGGCCGCGGCGGCGTGGGCGCGCACCGCGGCGGCGCTGGCCGGCGCCACCGGGGCGTGGACGAGGACCGGGCCGGCGCCGGCGAGGGCGGCGGCGACCGCCGGCCCCAGCTCGTCCGGGGACCGGACGAGCGTGGCGGCCAGGCCGAAGGCGCGGGCGGCGGCGACCGGATCGAGCGCCGGCGGCGTCCGCCACAGCCGCTCGAAGCTGCCCGCGGGCAGGGCGGCGGCGGCGACCGGGAGCTGGTCGAAGATGCGGCCGCCGCCGTTGTCGATCACGACGATCGCCAGGGGCAGGCCGCGGGCGCAGGCCAGGGCGCCGACGTCGTGGGCGAAGCTGACGTCCCCCAGCACCAGCACCGTGGGCGCGCCGCGGGCGGCGGCGCCGGCGGCGCCGGCGATCAGGCCGTCGATGCCGGCGGCGCCGCGCTGGGTGAGGACGGTGAGGTCGCGGCCGCCGCCGGCGATCTCGTCGGCGACCCGCACCGGCAGGCTGTTGCCGAGGACGAGCTGGCCGCCGTCGGGGACGGCGGCGATCGCGGCGCCGACCATGGCGTGCTCGCTGGCCGCGGCGCCGGGCGGGGCGCAGGCGGCGACCGCCGCGGCGAGGGCGCGGGCCGCGGCGTGGTCGGCGGCGCG
>CAADGB010000062.1 GCA_900696455.1 uncultured delta proteobacterium | reverse complement strand
CTCACGGCGCGGCGGGAGATCCGCGCCGCGCTGGCCGGCCGCTTCGGCGCCGCCACCCGGCTGTGGGGCAAGCAGGAGCGGGTCTACCTGTTCGTCGCGCTGCCCATCATCACCGGCCGACCGGCGGCGCGGGAGGTGACCGGCGTGGTCTACGTCACCCGCTCGACCCAGTCGGTCAAGCTCCAGCTCTACCGCCTGCGCACCTCGCTGGTCGAGACCCTCCTGGCCGCGCTCACCCTCACGACGATCCTGTCGCTGTTCCTGGCGGCCACGATCGCCCGCCCGCTGGGCCGCCTGACCCGCGGCGCCGAGCGCCTGGCCGCCGGCGATCGCGACGTCCGGCTCGCCCTCGATCGCGCCGACGAGATCGGCCAGCTCTCGCGCGCCATCGAGCGCATGGTCGGCGAGCTCGATCGCCGCGCCCGCGAGCAGCGCGCGCTGGCCGCCGACCTCGGGCACGAGCTCAAGACGCCGCTGACCGGGATCCGCGGGGCGGCCGAGCTCCTGCGCGACGGCGCCGCCGACGAGCCGGCCGCGCGGGCCCGCTTCCTGGCCATGATCCTCGACGACGCGGCGCGCCTCGACCGGCTGGTGGTGCGCCTGCTCGAGCTGTCCCGGCTCGAGGCTGACGACGAGGCGCGGGTCCGGATCGAGCTGACGGCGGCGGTGGCGGCGGCCGCGACCCGCCTCGCCGAGCGCACGGGGGCCACGGTGCGGGTCGAGCTGCCGGCGGCGCCGGTGCGGGCGCGGCTGCGGCGGTCCGGGCTGGACGCGGCGCTCGAGAACCTCCTGACCAACGCCGCCCAGCACGCGGCGCCGGCGACGCCGATCACGGTCTCGCTGACGGTGGCCGGCGGCCGCGCGCGGCTCGCGGTCCACGACCACGGGCCGGCGATCTCGGCGGCGGTGCAGGCCCGGCTGTGGGACCGCTTCTTCACCACCCGCGCCGCGGCCGGCGGCAGCGGCCTGGGGCTGGCCATCGTGCGGGCGGTCGCGACCGCCCACGGCGGGACCGTCGGGGTCGACAGCGCGGCGGGGCGAGGCACGACGTTCTGGATCGAGCTCCCGCTCGGCTGAACCGCGGCGGAGGCGTCTCGCCGGGACCGAGGGAGCTCCTCGATCGATCGACCTCGCCCGCAGACGGGCTCGTCCGATCTCATCCGGCCCCGAGCCGCCTCGCTGCGCTCGGCTCGGCCCAGGCGCGACTAGGCCACGACTAGGCCCGACCGACGGCGCCGTTGACCGCGTGGCTGAGCGCGGTCACGACGGCGGCGTCGATGGCGTCGCGGCCGAGGCCTTGCCGCTCGAGGCGGCGCTGCAGCGCCTCGATGATGGACCAGAGGCTCATGTTCCCGGGCTGGCGCGTGCGCTTCATGAGGATCTCCAACGGCTGACGGGGACGGGCGATCTGGGAACCCCGGGGCGGGGCCGGTCATTCCCGGCCCGGACCCACGCGGCCCACGCTTGGAGAAACCCGCGGAATCGCCCGGTTGCACCGGCGCGGGGTGGGCCGTCGCACCAGCGGCGCCGAAGCGCGTTCGCTTCGTCGCCACTCCGTGCCATAACCCTCCGCCATGCCGTCGGTTTCTGTCCGTACCCTCACCGTCGTGACCCTGGCCGCGCTCGCCGCGTGCGGCGACAACCTCGGGGGCGGCGATCCGGATGGCACCGCGCCCGACGCGACCGATCCGGACGCCTCGACGATCGACGCCTCGACCACCGACGCCCCGGTGGACGGCCCGCCCGACATCGGCACGGTGCAGTGTCCGACGCCGGTGCCGGCGGCCCAGGACGGGGCGTGCGACGTCACCGCCGGCAGCGGGGCCGCGGTCCTGGTCCAGGGCAACGTCCTGGTCCACACCGGGGTCTACCTCGACGGCGCGGTCCTCTACCAGGGCGACCACGTCGTGTGCGTCGGCTGCGACTGCGGCAGCGCGCCCGAGGCCGCCACCGCCACGGTCGTGAGCTGCGGCGGCGCGGTCGTCTCCGCCGGCCTCATCAACGCCCACGATCACCTCAACTACAACAACCAGCACCCGCTGCCGTCGACCCAGGCTGGGGGCACCCGCTACAACCACCGCCACGACTGGCGCGGCGGCGTGCCGACGCCGGCCAACCAGCACGGCACCGGCGCCACCTCCAACGGCATGCGCTGGAACGAGCTGCGCCAGATCATGGCCGGCACCACCTCGATCGCGGCGTCGACCCGGGCCAACGCCGGGCTGCGCAACCTCGACGAGCCCGAGGCCCGCGACACCGCGCTCGGCTTCCCCCGCACCGAGTACCAGGTGTTCGCGCTCGGCGACAGCAACGAGACCTTCCGCCCCGACTGCACCTGGAACTACGTCTACAGCGAGTTCCAGATGTCCCTGTTCGCCGGGGTCGTGACCCACACCGCCGAGGGCATCAACGCCTACGCCCACGAGGAGTTCCGCTGCCAGTCGACCAGCTTCATGGGCGGCCGCGACTACACCGAGCGCAACGTCGGCCACATCCACGGCGTCGGCCTCAAGGCGGTCGACTACTTCAACATGGCGCGCGACCAGTCCAAGCTGGTGTGGTCGCCGCGCTCGAACATCTCGCTCTACGGCAACACCGCGATGGCGCCGCTCTTCCACCGCCTCGGCGGCACGATCGCGCTGGGCACCGACTGGACCTACTCCGGCTCGGCCACGATGATCCGCGAGATGGCGTGCGTCGCCGAGCTCAACCCGGCGGCGCTCGGCGGCTACTTCAGCGACGAGGACATCTGGCTCATGGCCACCCGCCACGCCGCCCAGGCCACCGGCACCGCCGCCCTCATCGGCGACCTCAAGCCCGGCATGATCGCCGACGTCGCGGTGTTCGCGGCCGCCCCCGGTCAGCTCCACCGCGCGGTGATCGACGCCACCACCGACGACGTGGTCCTGGTGGTGCGCGACGGCGACGTCCTGTTCGGCGAGGCCGACGTGGTCGCCGCCCTGGGCGGGACGACGCAGTGCGAGCTGCTCGACGTCTGCGGCCAGGAGCGCCGCGTGTGCGCCCAGCGCGAGTTCGGCGTCACCTACGCCTCGATCGCGGCCGCGGTCAGCGGCGGCACCAACCCGGCGTACCCGGCGGTGTTCTGCGCCGCGCCGCCGCAGGAGCCGACCTGCCTGCCGACCCGCCCCGGCGCTGCCGGCTACGGCGGCCCGACCGCCGGCGACGCCGACGGCGACGGCATCCCCGACGTCAGCGACAACTGCCCGACCACGTTCAACCCGATCCGGCCCATCGACGGCGGGGTCCAGCCCGACGACGACGACGACGGCATCGGCGACGCCTGCGATCCCACGCCGCTGCGGGTCGATCTCGACGACGACACCCACGCCAACCTCGCCGACAACTGCCCGTTCGACGCCAACACCAGCCAGCTCGACGCCGACATGGACGGCAAGGGCGACGTCTGCGACGCCTGCCCGTCGCGCCCGAACCCGGCCGGCGTGTGCACGCCGACGGTGGTGACCATCGTCGAGATCCAGGACGGCACCGTGCCCGCGGGCGCGGCGGTGACGGTCGAGGGCGCGGTGGTCACCGCCATCGACGCCAGCGGCTTCATGGCCCAGGATCCGACGGTCACCAGCGGCCAGTACGCGGGCGTCTACGTGTTCATGGGCTCGGCGCCGGGCGTGGCCCTGGGCGATCGCGTGGCCTTCGCCGGCACGACCGAGGAGTACTTCATGATGACCGAGGTCACCGGCGCGCTC
The DNA here is from genome assembly GCA_900696455.1 of uncultured delta proteobacterium. Lineage (GTDB taxonomy): Bacteria > Myxococcota_A > Polyangia > Haliangiales > Haliangiaceae > UBA2376. Next base: position 407 of record CAADGB010000062.1, on the reverse strand, counting down.
GTCCTGTCGCGCACCGCTGGCGCGCCGCTGGCGCCGATCCCGCTGACCGTGGCCCAGGCCGCGACCGAGCCCTACGAGGGCGTGCTGGTCACCCTGACCGACGTCACCAAGGTCGACTACCCGTACTCGTGCGCCGCCGACAACGCGGCGTGCATGGACGCCCGGCTGTTCGAGCTCAACGACACCATCATCGCCTGGGATCGCTTCTACCAGGACGGCCAGGCGAGCTGGACCAGCGAGGCCACCGCCGCCGCCGCCGACATGACGCCGACCGTCACCGGGGCGATGTTCTACCGCTTCGATCGCCGCCGCATCGTGCCGCGCACCGCCGCCGACATCACGCCCTGATCGGCGGCGCCCGGCGCGGTCCGGCGCGGTCCGGCGCGGTCCGGCGCGGTCCGGCGCGG
>CAADGB010000061.1 GCA_900696455.1 uncultured delta proteobacterium | reverse complement strand
CGCACGGCGCGGGCGCTCGCCGCCGGGCTCGCGCGCCACGGGCTCGACGGCCGGGGGCGGACCTGGCTCGGCCCGCTGGCCGCGGTCGGCGGCGGCCGCGACACCCTCGTCCACGTCCCGGCGACCCTCGATCCGGCACGCCGGGTCGAGCTGGTGGTCTACCTCGAGGGCCACGGCTCGTTCGACGACGTCGCGATGGAGCGCCGGCACGCCGCCGCGATCGCGCGCCTGGTCGAGCGCGTCGACAACGTCGCCTACGTCGCGCCCGACGCGCCGTCGAGCGCGCACGGCGATCCCACCGCGCGCACCGCGTACTGGCAGGCCGGCTGCGGCGATCGCGCCTGCGCCGGCGGCCACGCCGCGCCCGGCGACTTCGTCGCCTTCCTCGACCAGGCCCGCGCGCGGGTGGCGGCCCTGGCCTGCGTCGCCGGCGCGGCGCTCGAGGTCCGGCTCCACCTGGTCGGCTTCTCCAACGGGGGCAAGGGCGTGTGGCAGGCGGTGCGGGCGATCGCCGACGCCGAGGCCGCGGCCGGGCGCCCGCGGGTGATCCTGGGCGACGTGGTCTTCGCCGACGGCAACTACGGCGCCCGCTGGCTGGCCGACACCTGGGCGCGCCTGGCGTCGCGCCCCGAGGCCCCGCGCCTCACCGTGCTGGTCACCGACGGCTCGTTCACCAGCGGCGCGCGCGCCGCCGGCAACCGCCACCGCGCCGCCGCGTTCTGGCGGGCGGCGGTCCCCGACGGGGCGGCGCCCGCGGCCGGCCGCGCGGTGAGCACGCCCCGCCTGCGCCTCCATCCGCTGCGCGGCGGCCACCACGCCGTCGGCGACGCCGCGGTCGACTTCGTGCTGGGCGATGGCGCGCCTCGCCCCTGATCGCGCCGCGACCGTCGCGGCGCCCCGGGCGCCGGCGCGGCGCGCCCCTGACCGCGCCCTGACCGGCGCCGCGGTACAGTGGACGGCGGGCATGGCCGTCCTCCTCCTCCTGCGCGACGAGGTGCCGCTGGTGCGGTTCGCGATCGGCGACGTCGCCACCCTCGGCCGCGCCTCGGAGTGCGAGATCCAGCTCGTCGACACCGAGCTGTCGCGGCGCCACGCCCAGCTCCGGCGTCGCGTCGACGGCTGGGTGCTCGAGGATCTCGGCAGCCGCAACGGCACCCGGGTCGACGGCGTGCCGGCGGCCGGCGAGGTCGCGCTGCGCCCGGGGGCGGTGATCGCGCTCGGCAGCCATCGCCTGGTGTTCGAGCCGCCGGTCGACGTCGTGGGCGATCGCGACGGCGATCACCGCCTCCTGCTCCTGCGCGACGACGCGGCGGCGCGCGGCGCCCGCACCCTGCCAGCCGGCCACGCCCTGGCCGCGAGCGAGCTGGCGCGGCTGGCCGGCGCGGCGCTGGCGCTGGTCGGCCACGCCGATCGCGGCGGCCTGGGCGCGACGCTGGCGGCCCTGTGCGCCGAGCTCGGGGCCGAGCGGGCGTGCCTGGTGGTGAGCGACGGCGCGCGGCCGTGGCGTCCGCTGTGCGTGCACGGCGGCGCGACCGTGACCACGTCGACGACGCTCCTGGCGCGGGCCGTGGCCGAGGGGCAGCCGCTGGCGGTCGACGACGCGCAGGGCGACGTGTCGTTCGCGGGCGCGGCGTCGGTGCTCACCCACGATCTGCGGGCGGTGATGGTGGCGCCGCTGGTCCACGACGGCGCGGCGCGGGGCGTGGTCCACGTCGATCACCGGCGGCGCGGCGCGTTCGACGACGCGGCGCTGGCGCGCCTGGGCGCCCTGGCGCCGGCCGTGGCGCTGGTGGTGGCGCGGGCCCTGGCGCCGGCGACGCCGCCGGCGGTCGCCGCGCCGGCGGCGCCGATCATCGGCGACGATCCGCGGCTGCGCGCGGCGCTCGCCGCCGTCACCCGGGCCGCGGCCGCCGGCGCCCAGGTGCTGGTCCTCGGCGAGAGCGGCACCGGCAAGGAGCTGGTGGCCCGCGCCTACCACGCCGCCAGCCCGCGCGCCGCCGGGCCGTGGGTGGCGGTCAACTGCGCCGCGTTCTCGGAGACGCTCCTCGACAGCGAGCTGTTCGGGCACGAGCAGGGCGCGTTCACCGGCGCCACCCGGCGGCGCCGCGGCTGCTTCGAGCAGGCCGACGGCGGCACCCTCTTCCTCGACGAGGTCGGCGAGCTCGGGCCGGCGACCCAGGCCCGGCTCCTGCGCGTGCTCGCCGACCGCCGCTTCTACCGGCTGGGCGGCGAGCAGCCCATCGACGTCGACGTGCAGGTCGTGGCCGCCACCCACCGCGACCTGCGGGCGCGGGCCGCGGCCGGCGCCTTCCGCGACGACCTCTACTGGCGCCTCGCGGTCATCCCGGTGGAGGTGCCGCCGCTGCGCGAGCGCGGCGCCGATCGGGCCGCGCTGACGGCGCACTTCTTCGCCACGCTCGGCGCCGAGCTCGGCCGCCGCCCGCCGACGCTCTCGCCCGAGGCCCAGGCGCTGTGGGATCGCCACCCGTGGCCCGGCAACGTGCGCGAGCTGCGCAACGCGGTCGAGCGCCTGCTGGTCCTCCACGACGGCGGCGTGGTCGAGGCCGACGACCTGCCGCCGGAGCTGCGCGTCCACGCCGGGCGGCCGGCGCCCGGCACCCTGGCGGCGGCGGTGGCGGCGCTCGAGCGCGAGCGGATCGCGGCGGCGATGACGGCGAGCGGCGGCAACAAGGCGGCGGCGGCCCGCGCCCTCGGCATCTCGCGGCCGACGCTCGACAAGAAGCTGCGCGAGCTCCTGCCGGACGGCGGCGGCGACGGCGGGGGAGGGCGCGCGTGACCGCCGCGGTCTCGGTCCGCTGCCCGACCTGCGGCGCGGCGATCGCGCTCGCGGTGGGCGACACCCGGCTGGCGTGCGCGGCGTGCGGGCTCGCCGCGCCGGTGTCGCGGGTCGGCACCGCGCCCGGCGTGGCGCTGGTCGCGCTCGAGCCCGATCTCGGCGGCGCCACCCTCGGCGGCTACCAGCTCGGCGAGCGCATCGGCGCCGGCGGCATGGGCACGGTCTACCGGGCGCGCGGCGCCGGCGGCGACGTCGCGATCAAGGTGCTGCGGCCCGGCCTCGGCGTCGACCGCGCCGCGGCGCTGGCTCGCTTCGCCCGCGAGGCGGCGGCGCTGCGCCGGCTCGATCACCCGAACGTGGTCCGCTTCCTCGACCACGGTCAGGAGGGCGACGTCGCGTACCTCGTCACCGAGCTGGTCGACGGCCGCGATCTGGCGCAGCGCCTGGCCGCCGGGCCGCTGCCGCTGGCCGAGAGCGTCGACGTCATGGGCCAGGTGTGCGACGGCGTGGCCGCGGCCCACGCCGCCGGCATCGTCCACCGCGATCTCAAGCCCGCCAACATCCTGGTCGGGCCCGCCGGCGTCAAGGTCGCCGACTTCGGGCTGGCCCAGCTCGGCCCCGACGCCGCGGTCACGACGCTCACCCGGACCGACGTGGCGATGGGGACCTTCCACTACCTCGCGCCGGAGCAGCGCAAGGACGCGCGGACGGTCGCTCACCGGGCCGACATCTGGGCGCTCGGCGTCATCCTCTACGAGCTGGTGACCGGCGAGCTGCCGCTGGGCAGCTTCCCGCCGCCGACCGACCGACGGATCGCGGCCATCGTGCGGCGCGCGCTGGCCCCCGATCCGGCGGGGCGCCAGGCCAGCGCCGTCGAGCTCGGCCGCGAGCTGCGCGCGCTGGTCGGCACGCCGGCGCGGCGGCGCGCGCTCGCCCTGGCCGCGGCCGCGCTGATGGTCGTGGCCGGCGCCGCGGGCGCGGTGGTGGCGCTCG
>CAADGB010000060.1 GCA_900696455.1 uncultured delta proteobacterium | reverse complement strand
CTCGCGCGACGGCCGCGGCTTGTCGGCCTTCGACACGCCCTCGCTGACGCTCGGGCGGCTCAGGCCGACCGGAGAGATGCAGCTCGCCGTTCGTTTCCCGCAATCTCCGACCGCGGTCGGTGAAGCGCTCAGTGGATGCGGGGGCGCACCGGCAGGGCGTCGACGATCGCGGCCTCGGCCCGGGCCAGCTCGGCCAGGCGCTCGCGCCAGGTCGCGGGCGCGGCCTGCTCGGCCAGCTCGAGGAAGGTGTCGCGGTGGCGGACCTCGGCGGCGGCCAGCGCCTTGTACAGGGCGGCGGTGGCGGGATCGGGGATGGCGCCGGCGAGCAGCGCGAGGCGCTCGGCGGAGCGGGCCTCGATGAGCGCGAACACCAGCAGCCGGTCGAGCAGGCGCTCGGGCTCGCGGCGCCGGCACAGCTCGCGCAGCGCCGCGGCGTACTCGTCGCCGTGGTCGAGGGTGGCGTCGACGCCGCGGCGGCCGAGGAGCTGCGAGACCTGGACGACGTGGGCGGTCTCCTCGTGGGCGAGGCGGGCGACCGCCAGCACCAGCTCGGCGCGATCGGGGTAGCTGCGCACCAGCGACAGCGCCGACTGCGCCGCCTTGCGCTCGCAGTGGAGGTGGTCCTGGTGGACGGCGTCGAGGTCGGCGAGGGCGACGGCGAGCCACGCCGGCCGGGTGGCGGTGAGCGGGAGCGGCAGGGCGGTGGCCAGCACGCGCGCATCCTCGGGCCAGGCCCGGCGCCGGTCAAGCGCCGCGTTCCTGGTGAGCCGTGATCCAGGCCCGCGGCCGGTCGAGCGCCGCGGACCTGGTGAGCCGTGATCCAGGTCGGCGGCCGTGCTAAAGACGCCCGGATGAGCACGCGCCACCTCGCGTTCCTCGCCGCCATGGTCGTGGCGTGCGGCCCCAAGACCAAGCCCGCGGAGCAACCCGTGAACGAACCCGTCGCCGACAAGCCGGTGGTCAAGCCCAAGAGCCCCGAGGACCTGTTCCTGGCCGAGTGCCGGGTCGGCCTCGACACCGCCCGCGAGATCCTGCCCCAGATCCTGGCGGTCGAGGGCGAGCGCACCGTCGAGAACACCCTCACGCTGGTCAACGACCTCCACGTCGGCCTCAGCAACACCATGGCCCTGGCCGGGCTGTACTCGGAGGTCCACCCCACCGAGTCGATCCGGGAGGCCGCCCGTGGCTGCGAGCAGGAGGCCGCCCAGTTCGTCACCGAGCTCCAGCTCCACCGCGGCCTCTACGACGCGATCGCCGCGGTCGCGGTCGACCCCGGCGACGTCGTGACCGTGCGCTTCCACGAGCGCACGCTGCGCGACTTCCGCCGCGCCGGCGTCGACAAGGACAACGCCACCCGCCAGCGCCTGCAGCAGATCGACGAGGAGCTGACCCGGCTCGGCCAGCAGTTCTCCAAGAACATCGCCGAGGACGTGCGGTCGATCGAGCTCGAGCCGGCGCGCCTCGCCGGCCTGCCCGAGGACTTCATCGCCGCCCACCCCGCCGGGCCGTCGGGCAAGGTCAAGATCACGACCGACTACCCCGACTACAACCCGTTCATGATGTACGCCGACGACGACGCGGCCCGGCGCGAGCTCTACGTCGCGTTCCGCTCGCGCGGCGACAAGGACAACGAGGCGCTCCTGGCCCAGGTCCTGGCCCTGCGCGACGAGAAGGCCAGCCTGCTCGGCTACGACACCTTCGCCGACTACATCACCGAGGACAAGATGATCAAGTCGGCCAAGCACGCCGCCGACTTCATCGAGCGGGTGGCCAAGCTGGCCCAGGCCCGGGCCAAGCGCGACTACAACGAGCTGCTCAAGGAGCTCAAGACCATCGACAAGAAGGCGGTCCGGGTCGAGGACTGGCAGAAGACCTACCTCGAGAACCGGGTCAAGCTGAAGAAGTACAAGGTCGACAGCAAGGAGGTGCGGCCGTACTTCCCCTACGACCAGACCCTGGCCGGGCTGCTCGACATCACCTCCACGATCTACGACATCCAGTACGCGCCGGTCAGCGACGCCACGGTCTGGCACCCCGACGTCAAGGTCTTCGACGTGATGCGCGGCGCCGCCAAGCTCGGCCGCATCTACCTCGACATGCACCCGCGCGAGGGCAAGTACAAGCACGCCGCCCAGTTCACCCTCCACGACGGCGTCGAGGGCGTGCAGCTCCCCGAGGGCGTGCTGGTGTGCAACTTCCCGCGCGGCAACGAGCTGATGGAGCACGACGACGTCGTCACGACGTTCCACGAGTTCGGTCACCTCATGCACCACGTCCTGGGCGGCAACCAGACCTGGATCCGCCACAGCGGCGTGGCCACCGAGCACGACTTCGTCGAGGCCCCGTCGCAGATGTTCGAGGAGTGGGCGTGGAGCCACGAGACCCTGGCTCGCTTCGCGAAGAACGGCGCCGGCGAGGTCATCCCGCGCGAGCTCGTCGACCGCATGCGCAAGGCCGACAAGTTCGGGGTCGGGACGCAGACGGTGCAGCAGATGTTCTACGCGTCGATCTCGCTGCGCTATCACACGGTCGCGCCCGACAAGCTCGATCAGCTCGCCGAGCTCAAGCGCCTGCAGGCCAAGTACACGCCGTTCCGCTACGTCGACGGCACCCGCTTCCACGCCAGCTTCGGCCACCTCATGGGCTACTCGGCGATGTACTACACGTACATGTGGTCGCTGGTCATCGCCAAGGACCTGCTGACGCCCTTCCAGAAGAAGGGCCTCATGGATCCGGAGACCACCCGCGCCTACCGCGACAAGATCCTGGTCCCGGGCGGGACCAAGGACGCCGCGGTCCTGGTCAAGGACTTCCTCGGCCGCGACTACAACTTCAAGGCGTTCGAGAAGTACCTGGCCGAGTGACGCCCGCCGCGACCCGGCCGCGAGGGCGGGGGCGAGGCCGCGGCCGCGTCAGCCTGGGCGGGTCAGGTCGCGGGTGATGTTCTTCTGGTGGGCCTCGAGCGTGCCGCCGCCGATCTCGATCAGCTTGGCGTCGCGCCAGAACTGCTCGACCCGGTACTCGGTGCAGTAGCCGTAGCCGCCGAGGACCTGGATCGCGGCGTCGGCGACCTCCTTGGCGGCGGTGGCGGCGAACAGCTTGGCGGCGTCGGTGCCCAGGCGGTTGCGGTGGTGGGGGCCGACGGTGGCGGCCACGCCGTAGACCAGGGCGCGCATGGCCTCGACCCGGGCGTAGCTGTCGCCGATGTAGCGCTGGATCTGGCCGTGGTCGGCGATGGGCCGGCCGAAGCTGTGGCGCTCGACCGCGTAGCGGGTCATGGCGTCGAGGCAGCGCTGGGCCATGCCCAGGCTCATCGCCGCCAGCCCCAGGCGCTCGATCTCGAGGTTGCGCATCATGTTGGTGATGCCGCCGCCCTCGCTGCCCAGGAGGTTGGCCGCCGGCACCCGGCAGCCGTCGAAGATGAGCTCCGACATCGTCGACGCCCGCATGCCCAGCTTGTCGATCTTGGCGCCGGTCGAGAAGCCGGGGAAGCCGCGCTCGACCACGAAGGTCGTGATGCGGCCGTCGAGCTTGGCGTAGACGCAGCACACCCCGGCCTCGGGGCCGGTGGTGATGAAGGTCTTGCGGCCGTCGAGGACGTAGTGGTCGCCGTCCCGGCGCGCCACCGTGCTCATGCCGAGGACGTCGGTGCCGGCGCCGGGCTCGGTCATGCCCATGGCGCCGACCAGCTCGCCCGACAGCGCCCGCGCCAGGTAGCGGTCGCGCTGGGCCGGCGAGCTGGCGTAGTAGAAGTTGTTGACGAACAGGAGGGCGTGGGCGAGGTAGGCCAGGGTGAAGCCGGGGTCGGCGTAGGCCAGCTCCTCGTGGACGATGACCGAGGCCACCGCGTCGAGGCCGGCGCCGCCGTCGGCCTCGGGGATCGTGACGCCGAGCAGGCCGAGCGTGCCGGCCTCGCGCAGGAGCGCGACGTTGAGGGTGCCGGCCTGATCGTGCGCCATGGCCTGGCGCTCGACCTCGCCGCGCGCCCATTGCCGGACGGTGTCGCGCAGCATGGCGTGCTCGTCGGTGGGGCTCAGCAGGCGGTGGGGCAGGGACGGCATCCCCGACGTTCTACCAGGAAACCCGCGCGCCGCCCGGCCGGCCGGCGATATGATGGGTCGGTGGCAGGAATCGACGCGTGGCGCCGCGAGCGACCGGTCGTGCTGTTCGCCAACCCGACGGCGCAGAGCGGCCGCGGCGAGGAGCACCTCGCGCGGGCGCAGGCGCTGCTGGCCGCCGCCGGCGTGCCCCACCGCTTCGTCGCCACCGCGCCCGAGGGCGGCACGGTCGCGCTGGTCACCCGCGCCATCGACGACGACGAGGCGCGGGTGGTGCTGGCCATGGGCGGCGACGGCACCTTCGCCGAGGTCGCCAAGGGCGTGCTGGCGTCGCGCCACGCCCCCGAGGTCGCGCTCGGCGTCCTGCCCACCGGCACCGCCAACGACCAGGCCAAGTCCTTCGGCATGGACACCGGCGCCGACGCCCTGGCCACCAACGTCGCCATCGCCGCCGCCGGCCGGGTGGCGGCGATCGACGCCGGCCGCATCGAGTCGCTGACCCGCGACGAGCGCCTGCTGCAGCGCGAGCTGTTCTTCGACTCGGCGTCGGTCGGCTTCGGGGCGTCGGCGCTCGCCACCCGCAACCGCGATCGCGAGCTGGTCGGCAAGATCCCGCTGGTCGGGCTGGTCTACCGCGACATGCTGGTCTACGCCGGCGCGGTCGCCCGCAAGTTCGTCGAGAGCTACGTCGCCGACGTCAAGTTCGACCTCGAGGTCGACATCGACGGCCGGCCCTACACCTTCGCCTCGCTGTTCGACGTCGTCATCAAGAACACCCGGGTCTTCGGCGGCGAGTGGGTGCTCGATCCGACGGCGCGGCCCGACGACGGCATGTTCGAGCTGGTGCCGATCCGCGGCCGCATCGACCTCACCTCCAAGCTGGTGGCGTCCTTGCGCCACCTGCCGGTCGACGGCGACCTCCTGCGCGAGCTGGGCCTCGAGCACAGCGAGCCCATCCGCGGCCGCCGCTTCGTCCTCACCGTCGCCGCGCCCGGCTCGGCCGGCCTGCCCCACGCCCAGATCGACGGCGAGGAGCTCACCGCCGGCGATCGCTACCGGATCGAGGTCCTGCCGCGCTGCCTCAACGTCATCATCCCCGAGCGGCGCCCGTGAGCCCCGAGCGGCGCCCGTGAGCCCCGAGCGGCGCCCGTGAGCCCCGAGCGGCGCCCGTGAGCCCCGAGCGGCGCCCGTGAGCCCCGAGCGGCGCGGCCGCGGTCAGTCCTTCCAGCCCATCACCGGCACCGGCAGCGGCTCGGCGAAGGGGCCGGGCGCCTCCGGGGTGCCGACGTAGGCCGACCAGCGGGCGGGGTCGGCGTCGAGGTAGCTCGAGGCGAAGACCACGGTGCCCTGGGCGCCGGCGGCGCGGGCGTGCGCGACGCGGGCCGCGACCTGGGCGAAGTCCCAGGCGCCGTCGTCGAGGGCGTGCATGCCGGCCCAGACGTGGCGGCCGCCGCGGGCGGCGACGAAGCCGTCGAGGAGCGTGGCGAAGTCGGTGCATGCGCCGGCCTCGATCGGCCAGTAGATCATGGGCACGATCGCGTCCATGGTGCCGGCGGCCAGCCACGCCAGCGAGTCCTGGTGGTAGCTGGCGTAGCCCTGGCTGGTGTTGCAGCCGGGCAGCGGCCGGTAGATGCCCCACACCGCCGCCGACAGGCGGGCCCGCGGCCGCACCTCGAGCAGGGCGGCGTGGATGCCGGCGACGGTGGCGTCGACCTGGCGGCGCATGAAGTCGCCCCAGGTCAGCTCGGGCTCGGCGGCGCGGGCGGCGTCGTAGGCGGCGACCGTCACCGGATCGCGCGAGTAGTCGGGGCCGGGCGTGCGCACGCGGTCGAGGTGGAGGCCGTCGACGTCGTAGCGGGCGAGCAGGTCGCGGGCGGTGGCGATGATGTGGGCGCGGGCGTCGGGGTGGCCGGGGCTGAACCAGCGGTACTCGCTGTCGCGGTTGGTGCCGGTGGCGTCGACCGCCATCCACTCGGGGTGGAGGTGGAGGGCGTGCTGGACCGCGCCCTCGGCGGCGACCACCGGCTGCGACGCCGGCCAGGCCGAGAACACGTTGAAGTAGGCGTGCAGCTCCAGGCCGTGGCCGTGGGCGCGATCGATCGCGACCTGCAGCGGATCCCAGCCCGGATCGCGGCCGAGCACGCCGCTGAGGCGGCGGGCCCACGGCTCGTGGTTCGAGCGGTAGAAGGCGTCGCCGTCGCCGCGGATCTGCACGAACACCGCGTTCATGTTGGCGGCGGCGGCGCGGTCGATGATGGCCTCGAGCCCGGCCCGCGACGAGTAGGCGAAGCGCGTGATCCACACGCCGCGGACCTCGCCCCGGGGCTCGGCGGCGTCGACGTCGGGCGCGACGGCGTCGACCGCGGGGGCGGCGTCCGCGCCGGGGACGTCGTCGACGGGAGGCGCGCTGCACGCCGCGGTCAGCGCGGCGGCGATCAGGGCCGGCAGCCAGGTCCTCATGGCCGGGCCGAGGATGCACGGCCCCGGCCAGGCCCGGCAAGCAGCGGCGTCGCGGAGTTACGCCGCCGCGTCGTCGCGGTCAGGTGGCGGCGCCCCATCGCGGCTGCAACCGATCGTGGGCAGCGGCCGCGGCCGGGCGCCTCGCCGTCGCCCCGGCCGCGTCAGTCGTAGTACTCGGCGCCGAGGTGGGTGATGAGCTCGTCGCCCTTGGTGTAGCGCAGGGTGTTCTTCAGCTTCATGAGCTGGATGAACAGGTCGTGCTCCGGGTAGAGCTGCTCCGACGGGGTCATCGGGCTCTTCCAGTAGAACGACAGCCACTCCTGCACGCCCGACATGCCGGCGCGCTTCGCGAAGTCCGAGAACAGGGCGAGGTCGAGGACGATGGGCGCGGCCAGGATCGAGTCCCGGCACAGGAAGTTGACCTTGATCTGCATCGGGTAGCCGAGCCAGCCCACGATGTCGATGTTGTCCCAGCCTTCCTTGTTGTCGCCGCGCGGCGGGTAGTAGTTGATGCGGACGACGTGGTCGAAGTGGCCGTAGAGGTCGGGGTAGAGCTCGGGCTGCAGGATGTGATCGAGCACGCCCAGCTTGGTGACCTCCTTGCTCTTGAACGACTCGGGGTCGTCGAGCACCTCGCCGTCGCGGTTGCCGAGGATGTTGGTCGAGTACCAGCCCTGCAGGCCGAGCAGCCGGGCCTTGAAGCCGGGCGCCAGGATCGTCTTCATCAGCGTCTGGCCGGTCTTGAAGTCCTTGCCGCCGATGGGCACCTGGTGCCGGCGGGCCAGCTCGATCATCGCCGGCGGATCGAGCGACATGTTGGGCGCGCCGTTGCAGTAGGGCACGCCCAGCTTGAGGCAGGCGCAGGCGTAGATCTGCGACGGCGCGATGTCGTCGGACGACGCCCGCAGCCCGGCCTCGAAGCTCTCGAGCGTGGCGTGGACCGCGGTCGGCTTGCGGTAGACCTCGGTCGAGCCGCACCACACCGCGACCAGGCGGGCGCAGCCCTTCTCGGCCTGGAAGCGGCGGATGTCGTCCATGACCTGCTCGGCCAGGTCCATCTTGGTCGCGCCCTTCTTGACGTTGGGCCCGTCGAGCTTCTTGACCCAGGCCTGCTCGAACACCGCCGGCATCGGCTGGATCTGCTCGAGCTCGTCCTTGAGCTGGTCGAGGAGGCGCGGCTCGAGCACGCCGGCGCGGGTGGCGGCCTCGTAGGCGTTGTCCGGGAAGATGTCCCAGCCGCCGAACTCGATGTCGTCGAGGCCGGCCAGCGAGATGTAGTCCTTGATGGCCGGGGTCGTGCCGTCGGTGCGCTTGCCCAGCCGGATCGTGCCCATCTGGGTCAGCGAGCCGATGGGCTTGGCCAGCCCGCGGCGGACCGCCATCACCCCCGCGATGAAGGTGGTGGCCACCGCGCCCATGCCCGGCAGGAGGATGCCGAGCTTGCCGGTGGCGGGTTGGACGTCGACGCCTTTCTTGAGTGCCATGGGGTGCTAGCTCCGCGCGTACGGGGACGGCTGGGGACGGGGAGAGTCGTGCGGGATGAGGCGGCGGGCGAGCGGCGGGACACCGATCGGGCAGCCCCGAAAGAGGCACCGGATTACCGCATGATCCGACGAAGATGCAAGCGGGCAGGGGGGAACGCATCGTCCCGGGGGGTGGCGAAAATCCACCACGCGGGCGAGGATCGCGGCCATGGCCGAGGCGCCCGACGGCGGCAGGGACGGCGCCCGCGCCCTGGCCGCGACCGCCGACGAGCGACCGCCGGCCGGCGGTGAGCCCGCGGGCGGACGGCGCCGCGCCGACGCCTCGACCGTGCTCGCCGCGGACGCCGGCGCGGCCACCGCCCTGGCCCCGGCCGGGGGCGCGGCCGCGACCGCGGTCCGGCCGGCCAGCGCGGTCCGATCGCCGGCCAGCGGGGCGGGCGCGATCGACGCCGCCGGCGCGACCGCGATCGAGCCGCCGGTCACGGCCGTGGTCCGGGCCGGGCGGCGCCGGCCCGACATCCCCGGCTTCCGCCTGCTCGGCGTGCTCGGCGAGGGCGGCATGGGCACGGTCTACGCCGGCGAGCAGGACGCGCCGCGGCGGCCGGTGGCGATCAAGGTGCTCCACGCCACCTCGACCGCGGCCCTCACCCGCTTCTTCGCCGAGGCCGAGATCATGGCCCGCCTCGATCACCCGGGCATCGCCAAGGTGCTCGAGGCCGGCGAGGCCGACGGCCACCCGTACTTCGTCATGGAGCGGGTCGAGGGCGTGACCCTCGACGCCCACGTCCGCGCCCACGCCCTGGCGACGCCCGCGCGGCTGCGGCTGTTCGCGGCCCTGTGCGACGCCATCCACCACGCCCACGTCAAGGGCGTGATCCACCGCGACCTCAAGCCCTCGAACGTCATGGTCCGCGACGACGGGCGGATCGCGGTGCTCGACTTCGGCATCGCCCGGGTCGCCGACGGCGCCGGCTCGTCGAGCGGCGAGACCCGGGCCGGCGATCTCATCGGCACCCCGCTCTACATGAGCCCGGAGCAGGCGCGGCTGCGCCCCGACGAGGTCGACGCCCGCTCCGACGTCTACACCCTCGGCGTCCTCCTCTACGAGCTGGTCGCGGACGAGCTGCCCTACGACGTCCGCGGCCGGTCCCTGCCCGACGTCGCCCGCGCCATCTGCGAGGCGCCGCCGCGCCCGCTCGGTCGTCACCGCGCGGCGTGGCGCGGCGATCTCGAGGCCATCTGCGACAAGGCCCTGGCCAAGGAGCCGGAGCGTCGCTACGCCTCGGCCGCCGCGCTCGGCGACGACGTCCGCCGCCACCTCGAGGGCGCCACGATCTCGGCGCGCGCGCCCGGCCTGCTCGAGCAGGTGCGGCGCTTCGCCCGCCGCCGGCCCGGGGTCACCGCGGCCGCGGCGGCGGCGGTGGTGGCCGGCGCGCTGTTCGCGGTGGTGGTCACGCTCCTGTGGCTCGAGGCCCGCGACGCCCGTCGGGTCGCCGAGCGCGAGCGGGCGCGGGTGGCGGCGGCCCGCGATCAGCTCGAGGAGCGCACCAACCTGCTGGTGCTCGATCAGGCGCGGGCGGCGCTGGCCACCGATCCGACGGCGGCGCTGGCGGCGCTGGCCACGCTCGGCGAGCGCGGCGTCGACGCCGCGGCGGCGTGGGCGATCGCCGACGAGGCCTGGGGCCTGGGCGCGGCGCACGCGGTGGTGCGCGGCCACGGCGACGAGGCGCGCTGGGTCGAGCCGGTCGCCGGCGCCGACCGCGTCGTGAGCGCGGGCTACGACGGCCGCGCGCTGCGCTGGGACGGCGGCGCCGCCGCCCCGCGCGAGCTGGCGCGGCTGCCGGGGCGGGCCCACGTCGCGCGGCCGTCGCCCGACGGCGCGCAGGTCGCGGTGGGCGGCGACGCCGGCGTGCTGCGGCTGGTCACCGCCGACGGCGTCCCGGTGGCGGCGCCGGCCGGGCTGGGCGGCGACGTCGAGAAGCTGGCGTGGACGGCCGACGGGCGGTGGCTGGCCGCCGCCGACGATCGCGGCGGCGTGCTGCTGTGGCCGCGCGACGGGGGCGCGACCCGCCGGCTCGACGGGCCGACCGCCGAGATCGAGTCGCTGGCGTGGACGGCCGACGGCGCGGCCCTGGTCGCCGGCGACGACGCCGGCGGCGTGTGGCGGTGGGAGCGCGGGAGCGCCGCCGGGGCCCGGGTCGGCGACGCCGGCGCCGAGGTGCTGGCGGTGTGGAGCGACGGCGCGCGGGTCCAGGCCCTCGACGCGGCCGGCACGCTCCACCGCTGGCACGTCGACGGCGGCGGCGCGCGGCCGGCGCCGCCGATCGCGACCCGGGTCGCCGGCAAGACCGGCGCCTTCTCCGCCGATGGCGAGATCGCGGTGCTGGCGGCCACCGACGGCCGCGTGCTCGTGGTCGCGGCGACGGGCGCCGCGCTGGTGAGCGAGCACCGGGCGCAGGTGCGCTCGCTCGCGATCACGCGCGACGGGCGCCGCATCGCCAGCGGCGCCGACGACGGCACGCTCCAGGTGTGGGACCGCGGGGCGCGGCGGCGCCTCCACCTGCGCGGTCATCGCCAGCGCGTGCGCCAGCTCGCCTTCGACGACGGCGGAGGTGGCCTGGCCTCCGCCGACAGCGCGGGCGAGGTGCGGCGCTGGGACCTCGACGCGGTGCCGCGCACGGTGCTCGCCGGCCACGCCGCGCCGGTCGCCCACCTCGCGCTCGGCGCCGCCGGGGCCGAGGTGCTCTCGGCCGACCGCGGCGGCGAGCTGTGGCGCTGGCGCCTCGCCGACGGCGGCGGCGAGCGCGTGGGCCGCCACGACGGGCGGGTCACCGGCGTCGCCCTGGCCGCCGCGGCCGGCGGCCTCACCCCGGTCTCGGTCGGCGGCGACG
>CAADGB010000059.1 GCA_900696455.1 uncultured delta proteobacterium | reverse complement strand
TCTGTCCGCGCTGCCGCGTCACGCTGACGCGCGCCGACGACGAGCGCGACGCGTGGAGCTGTCCGCGGTGCGAAGGCGTCGCGCTCGGCGTCGGCGACCTCATCGACGACCTGCTCGCGGTCGCGCCGCACCTGCGGCCGCCACACGGTGTTCGCGACGTCGTCACGGTCCCGCGCCGGGCCGCCGCCGAGCACCCCTGCCCCACCTGCGCCCGCCCGATGGAGCCGAGCTACCTCGCCGCCGTCGAGGTCGAACGCTGCCGTGACGACGGCCTCGTGTGGCTCGACCGCGGTGGGCGCGCGGCCATCATCGAGCGCGCCCGCGCCCAGCGCGCGCCCGGACTGCTCGCCTACCTGCGCGAGCTCCTGCTCGGCCCGCGCCGGCTCCGCGTTCGCGCACCGAGCTGACGCGACCACGGCGGCGACGCACGGGAGGCGTCACCCCGCCAGCCGCCGGCGCGCCTCGTCGTACTCGCGGGCCAGCCGCGCCACCAGCTCGCCGGCGCCCACTACCTCGCGCACGGCGCCGATGCCCTGACCGGCGCCCCAGATGTCCTTCCACGCCTTGGCCGGCGCCGCGCCGCCGAAGTTCATCTTCGACGGGTCGCTGCCCGGCAGGTTGTCCGGATCGAGCCCGGCCTGGGTGATCGACGCCCGCAGGTAGTTGCCGTGCACGCCGGTGAACAGGCTGGTGTAGACGATGTCGGCCGCCGCGCCGTCGACCACCGCCTGCTTGTAGCCCTCGATCGCGTTGGCCTCGCGGGTGGCGATGAAGGCCGAGCCCACGTACGCCACGTCGGCGCCCAGCGCGCGCGCCGCCAGCACGCCGCGCCCGGTCGCGATCGCGCCCGCCAGCGCCAGCGGGCCGTCGAAGAAGCGCCGGATCTCCTCGATCAGGGCGAACGGCGACGTGGTGCCGGCGTGGCCGCCGGCCCCCGCGCACACCGCGATCAGCCCGTCGGCGCCCTTGTCGAGCGCCTTCTTCGCGTGCGCGACGTTGATGATGTCGTGCAGCACGAGCCCGCCCCACGCGTGCACGCGCGCGTTGACGTCCTCGCGCGCGCCCAGCGAGGTGATGACGATGGGCACCCGGAACCGCTCGCACACCTCGAGGTCGTGCTCGAGGCGGTCGTTGGAGCGGTGCACGATCTGGTTGACCGCGAACGGCGCCGCCGGCCGCGCCGGGTGCGCCGCGTCGTGCGCGGCCAGCTCGCGGGTCACCCGCTCGAGCCAGCTCGCCAGCAGCTCGGGCGGGCGGGCGTTGAGGGCCGGGAACGACCCGACCACGCCGGCCTTGCACTGCGCCAGCACCAGATCGGGGTTGGAGATGATGAAGAGCGGCGCGCCGATCACGGGCACCACGAGACGTTCGCTCAACCACGCGGGCAACATCGGCGGTGAGCATCGCAGTGCGCGCGGGCGTGCGCACTGGTGCCTGCTTACCCGTGCTGTCTGCGGACCATCGTGTGCACCCACCGCCGCGGCCGCCCCGCGCCGAGGTCGGCTCGCGCGCGCAACCCGCCGCCATCGCTGCGATCTGCGCCCCCCGCCGTCGCACCCCGCGCGGCTGGCACGGTGGCTGCTGTGCTGGCCGGTAGCGCTCGATCGCAGCCTGCCACGGTCGTTGGGCAGTTTGCGCAGAAGTCGAGCGCGAGGAGCAACCATGAACATCCGCTTCGTGGGCGCGTCGATCTGCGCGCTCGCACTCATCCCGTCCTGCGCCCCGTCCGTCGACGACAGCGGCGAGCTCGTCGAGGACATCGTCGATCCCTCCGTCGTCACCGACCTCGATCGCGTCTTCGCCGCCGCGGCCGCCGAGTCGGGCGTGCCCGCGCCGCTCCTGGCCGCGATCGGCCACGTCGAGACCCGCTGGCAGATGGTCGCCGGCGAGGTCGAGCACGAGGGCGCGCCGCCGCTGTCCGGCGTGATGGGCCTGCGCCCCGACCTCGTCGAGCGCGGCGCCGTCCGCGCCGGGGTCAGCCCCGACGAGGTGATGCTCGATCCCGAGGCCAACATCCGCGCCGCCGCGCTGCTCCTCGCCGACGAGGCCGCCAGCCAGGGCGTGTCCGGCGGCGATCTCGCGGCGTGGGCGCCGGTGCTCGCGGCGTGGAGCGGCATCGACGATCCCGACGCCGTCGCCCAGTACGTCCAGGGCGACGTCTACGCCACGCTCGCCGCCGGCGTCGAGGAGCGGGCCGAGTCGGGCGAGCTCATCGCGTCGATCCCGCCCCACCCCGAGCTGGCGCCGCTCGCCGGCGTGACCGTGCCCAAGGCCGCCACCGCCGACTACCCGTCGTCGGTGTGGCGGCCGTCGCCCAACTACAACTCGCGCGGCGGCGCTCGCGTCAGCCACGTCGTCATCCACACCTGCGAGGGCAACTACGCCGGCTGCTGGGGCTGGCTGCGCAACCCGTCGGCCGGGGCCAGCGCCCACTACGTCGTCAACTCGACCGGCTCCGAGATCACGCAGCTCGTGCGCGAGGCCAACCGCGCCTGGCACGTATCGGCGAGCTACGCCTGCTCGCGCAACGGCAACACCGACTGTGGCAAGAACGGCGTCTCGGTCAACACCTTCTCGGTCGGCATCGAGCACGCCGGCTTCGCGTCGCAGTCGACCTGGGCCACCGGCCTCATCGAGGCGTCGACCAAGCTCACCTGCAACATCACCAAGGACCACGGCATCCCGCGCGACCGCTACCACATCGTCGGCCACGGCCAGCTCCAGCCCTGGAACCGCACCGACCCGGGCCGCAACTGGCCGTGGACGCGCTACCTCGACCGCGTGCGCGCGCACTGCGGTGACGGCGGCGGCGGCGGCGGCGGCGGCGGCGGGACCACCGGCCCGACGATCATCGTCGACTCCAACAACGCCAACAACAACGCCGCGGTGGCGCGCATCGAGCTGACCGGCACCTGGACCTCGGCCAGCTCGACGCCCGGCTTCTACGGTAGCGGCTACTGGTGGGGCGCCACCGCCGAGACCTCGGCGCCCGCGACCTTCTGGTTCTACCTGCCGAGCGCGCAGACCCGGACGATCGACGCCTGGTGGACCTCCGGCTCCAACCGCAGCAAGTCGGCGACCTTCGTCGCCTACAACGCCGCCGGCGCCGAGCGCGGCCGCGCGACCAAGGACCAGACCGCCAACGGCGGCAAGTGGGTGACCCTCGGCACCTGGTCGTTCAGCGCCGGCTGGAACAAGGTGGTCCTGTCGCGGTGGCAGGCGCCCGGCAAGGTCGTCATCGCCGACGCGGTCCGCGTCCGCTGAGCGACCGCCGCGCCCGGCGCGACCGGCGCGACCGGCGCGGCGCGGCTGGTCGGTCGTGTCGCCGGGCGCGCCGCCTCACTCCATCCGGTCGAGCGTCAGCTCGGCGCGGAGCTCGCCGAGCGCGGCCGCCCGCAGCAGCTCGGCGTCGACCTCGCCCAGGAGGCTCGCCGCCAGCGACGCCTCGGCGACGATGACCTCACGCTGCGTGGCGCACTCGGTGTGGCACGCGGCCTGGGCGTCGGCCTCGGCGGCGGCGCGGCAGGTCGCCTGCGTCGCCGAGCCCGCACACGTGGCCTCGGCGGCGCTGCGCGCGCTGGCCGCGCAGTACGACTCGCAGGTCGCGGTGGTCGCGTCCAGCTCGGCGCGCACCACGACGTCGGTCACGAGCGCCACCGTCAGGTCGGGGATGGGACATCCGCCCAGCGTCTCGAGCCGCGCCGCGGCGCTGGCGAGCGTCGCCACGTACGCCCCGTCGGGTCCGATCGCGGCCGCGGCGTCGAACCGGGCCCGGAACTGGCCGCTCGCCGCCTCGAGGGCGCAGGCGCCGGTGAGGCCGTCCAGCGTCCCGGTGCCGCGGACCTCGACCGTGAGCCGCCCGTCCGGTGCGGGAGGCGTCGCCGCCGCGCGCGGCGTGCCGTCGGGGTTGGTGGCGGCGTCGCGGTAGCGCAGCTCGCCGGCCACCTGGCCGGTGGGTGGGGCGCCGTCGGAGGTGCACGCGCCGAGGATCGAGAGGGACAGGAGGGTGATGAACGTCGGGTGTCGCGTCATGCCCGGAGCTTCAGCAACGCCCGTGCCGCGACGGCTGGGCGCGGACTTGTCGGCGCGGAGCGTCCGCAAGCCGGACATCGATGTCGGCGCGGCGTGCGCCGCGTGCACAACGTGAGACCTCCGTGAGGTGCGCGGGAGGGCGCCTCACGCGGGGCGCCCCGGCGTCAGCGCAGGACCCAGCCGCTGCTCGCCGGGTCCGCGGTCAGGTCGATCTCGTAGTAGCCGCCGCCGGCGGCCAGCCACGGGGCGTGGGTGGCCGGCACGAGGTCCTTCCACTCGTTGCCGGCCGCGCCGTTGACCACGTGCACGCTCACTCGCATGGCCAGCGGGCAGCCGCCGAGCGCCGCCCACGGCGTGCTCACCGAGAGCGTCCGATCGTCGGACGAGGCGAACACCCGGGCTCCCGGCTCGAGCGCGTAGGCGGCGCTGGTCCACGGCGCCCCGCCGGCCGGCACGTAGACCGCGTCGTAGCCGCCGGTGCCGAAGTCGTTGGTCCGGCGCACGGCGATCAGGTAGTTCGGCCCGAACGGCAGCCGCGCCACGTGGCCGCCGTACTCCTTGCCGTCGACGGGCGACGCGGTGCCGAGGGCGGCGGCGGCGGCCTCGACGTAGACGTGCAAGGGGCGAGCGCCGTCGAGGAAGGCCTCGCTGCGCATGGTGACGTAGAGGTTGGTGGCGTCCCAGGTCAGCGCGACCTCGTCGGTCGCGGCCAGCGGCGCCCCCGGGGTCAGACGCTGGGACGCCAGGTACTTGCCCAGGTCGTCGACGCCGTCGAGCGCGACGGGGTGGCCGGCCGAGATCGTGCACGGCGCGGCGTCCACCGCGGGCCCGTCGAGGCCGGCGTCGAGGGTGGCCCCATCGACGCCGGCGTCGGCCGCGGCGTCGGGGTCGCCCGCGGCGTCCACGTCCTCGTCCGCGTCGAGGGCGGCGGCGTCGGTGCGGGCGGCGTCCACGCCGTCCGGATTCATCTGCGCGGTCGAGCAGCCGGCGTGGGTGGCACCGACCAGCGAGGCGACGACGAGGATCCCGCGCATCGCCGCTTGAACAAGCATCAAGCGTTCCAGCCCCTCACCGCCGCCAACCTGTCGATCTCACGATACCTCCCCGAAACCTGACGTTGCCGATCGCAACGTCCCGGCCGGCGCCCGGGTCAGCCCGCCCCGGCCGCCGCGTCGCCGTCCGCCTCGCCGCCGGCCCCGGCCGGGGGCGAGGTGACCGCCGACACCGAGACCGGGACCCCGTTGAACGCGGCGTTCCCGCTGGGCCCGTCGACGAAGCCCTCGTCGGAGACCAGGTTGACGTTGACCCCGGCGTGGGCGCGCGCCACACCCATGCGCACGCCGTCCACGTCGTGGCCGAACCCGTGCGGCAGCGACACCACGCCCGGCCGCAGCTCGCCCGTGACCTCGACCGGCGCCACCACCGCGCCCGCCGCGCTCGCGAGCCGGGCGAGCCCGCCGTCCACGAGGCCCAGCCGGGCGGCGTCGTCCGGGTGGACGCGCAGGGTGCAGCGCGCCGGCCCCTTGATGAGCGGCGTCAGGTTGTGCATCCACGAGTTGTTGCTGCGCAGGTCGCGCCGCCCGATCAGCACCAGGTCCGGCAGCGGCGCGTCGAGCGCCGCCTCGAGCCGCGGCACGTCGTCCAGTACCAGCGCCGGCGCCAGGTCGATCCGGCGGTCCGCGGTCCGCAGCACCGCGGGCAGGCGCGGCTCGAGCGGGCCGAGATCGATGCCGTGCGGGTGGTCGCCCTCGAGCGCGTCGAGGGTGAGCCCGCCCGGCCGCGCGCCGAAGCCGTCGCCGTACGGCCCCAGCCGAAGGAGCGCGTCCACCACCCGCGCCGGTCCGCGCCGCCCGCCCAGCGCGGCCATGGCCCCGGCGGCGTCCACCGGCAGCGGCGGCGCGCCGCTCTCGGCGAGGTCGGCCAGCTCGCGCGTCAGCAGCTCGCGCACGACGAGATCGTCGGCCATCGCCAGCGGCGCCGCCGCCATCCCCATCAGCCCCTTCGCCAGGGTGAGCAGGAGCTCCCACTCCGCCGGCTGCCCCGGCGCCAGCTCGAACGTCGGCGGCGAGTACCGGGCCACGTTGCGCACCGCGAGCTGGTAGAGCGCGACGTCGTAGTGGGCGCGGGCCAGCGGCGACGGCGGCGGCAGGATCACGTCGGCCAGCCGCGTCGTCGCGTTGACGTACGGGTCGACGGCCACCCGCAGCTCGAGCGCCGTCAGCGCCTCCGTCAGCCGCGCCGCGCCCGGCGCCGACACCAGCGGGTTGCCGGCGATCGTGATCAGGGCCCGCACCTCGCCGCCCAGCGCGCCCTCGGTGGGCGCGCCGTCGCCCCGCACCTCCTCGGCCAGGGTCGCCACCGGCAGCTCGCCGAACATCTCCGGCAGCCCGCGGCCCCGGCTCCGCCACCGCCCGAAGCGCGCGTCGCTCCGCCGGCGGTGCCGCCCGGGCAGGACTGCCGGCGTCGTGAACATCGCGCCGCCCGGCCGGTCGAGGTTGCCGGTCAGGATGTTCACCAGGTCCACCGCCCAGCTCGCCAGCGTCCCGAACTCCTGGCAGGTCGTGCCGATCCGCCCGTAGCAGGCCGCGGTCGGCGCCGCCGCATGCTCGCGCGCCAGCCGGCGGATCGTCTCGGCGCTGACGCCGGTGCGCGCCGCCACCCGCTCGGGCGCGAACCGCGCCGCCACCGCCTGCACCGCGTCGAGCCCGCGCCCCAGCTCGGCGCACGCTCCCAGCCGCACCAGCCCGTCGGCGAACAGCACGTGCACCATCGCCAGCAGCAGCGCCGCGTCGCCGCCCGGCCGGATCGCCACGTGCTCGTCGGCGCGGGCCGCGGTCTCGGTCCGCCGCGGATCGACCACCACGACCTTGCCGCCGCGGGCGCGGATCGCGTCGAGCCGGCCGCGCATGTCGGGCGCCGTCATCAGGCTGCCGTTCGACGCCAGCGGGTTGGCGCCCAGCACCAGCAGGCGGTCGGTGCGGTCGAGGTCGGGCACCGGCACGGTCAGCCCGCCGCCGAACATCAGCGCCGCCGACACCATCTTGGGGAGCTGATCGGCGGAGCTCGCGCTGTAGCGCCGTCGCGTCCCCAGCGCCCGCAGCAGCACCTGGCCGTAGACCATCGCGTCGAGGCTGTGCGCCGACGGGTTGCCCAGGTAGATCGCGATCGCGTCGGCGCCGTGCCGCGCCTTCACCGCCGCCAGCCGCTCGATCGCCACCCCGAGCGCGTCGTCCCAGCTCGCCGGATGCAGCTCGCCGTCGCGGCCGCGCACCAGCGGCGCGCGCAGCCAGTCCGGATCCTCGTGCAGCCCCTTGAGCCCGTGGGCCTTGGGGCACAGGTAGCCGCGCGAGAACGGGTCGTTCAGATCGCCGCGCACGCCGCGCACGCCGCCGCTCGCGCCGCGGTCGCTCACGTCGATCGCCAGCCCGCACGTCGCCTCGCACAGGGGGCAGGTCCGGTACGTCCGCGTCGCGCCCTCGCTGATCGTGCTCACGCCGGGAGCGTACGCCAGCGGCGTCGCGGCGGGGGCGTCGAAGCGCGCGCCGCCCCGCCGGCCGCGGCCGCGCGGCGCGCCCGCGTCACGGCGCCACCCGCGCCCGCAGCGCCGGCAGGTCCGCGCGCAGGTCGTCCACCGCCCGCTGCCACGCCGCCAGCCCCGGCCCGAGGACATCGGTGGCGACCTCGGGCGCGAGCAGCGCCTCCATCGCCGCCAGCTCGGCCTCGAGCGCCGCCGCCGCCGCCGGCCCGGCGAGGAGCTCCGCCGTCCGCGCCTGATAGTCGGGCCAGAGCACCTCGGCCATGAGCCCGATGAGCTGGTCGCACGCCGGCGGCCGGCCATAGAAGCCGAGGAAGATCGGGCGCAGCGCGCAGTCGGAGGGCGAGGCGTCCCAGTCCGGCATCCCGTACGCGGCGCGGATGGGGCTCGGCACCTGCATCGTGTTGTCGAGGTCCCACGGGACCAGCCACACCCGGTCGCGCCCGACCTCCTCGTACCAGTAGTAGTTGTGGTTGAAGCAGGTCCCGGCCTGGTTGCAGTACCAGCCGACGATGCCGTCCCAGTTGTCGATCAAGCGGTCGACGGCGAGGAAGCTCACCAGCGTCGGCAGGTCCATCCACGCTCCCAGCACCGCGCGGAGCGTGGTCGCGTCGGCGCCGGCGATCGCGGCCGCGAACCGGATCATCCGCTCGACGCTCGGGCCGTCGTCCTCGTTGGTCTCGAGCGCGTTCAGGTACGGCTCCGCGATCGGGTGCAGCGGCCACACCTCCTTGTAGAGGTTGCCCTCGCCGCTGCCGTCGACCGCGCGGAAGTGATCCTCGACGAACTCGCCGTCGATGGCCTCGACCAGCGCGAACACGCCGAGGTCCTCGCCGTTGACCACCAGCCGGGCGTGGACCGAGCGCGGCGCCGGCACCCCGGCCGCGCGGAAGAGGCCGTAGCCCAGCCGGTCCTTCATGTGCGACGGGTCGCGCATCATGGCGTGGAAGTTGAGCCGCTTGAGCCCGGCGAACCGCTGCCCGCGCACGTACTCGTCGAACTTCAGCTTCATCGACAGCTTCGGGCACAGCCGGTTGCCCTGGGCGTCGAAGCACAGCCCGAGCGAGCCGACGCCCCCCTTGAACCGCACCGCGATCCGGGACAGCGTCGCGTCGCCGTACCGCAGGTCCGCCGGCACGTACGCCTCCGCGCGCGGGTCGGCGTTGATCGCCGCCCAGTCCGCCGGCGCCACCGTCAGCTCGAAGCGTCGCACCACGGTCGGGTCGAAGACCTCCGCCGCCGTCGGGCCGCGCGCGTCGCCCGCCGGACCGTCCACCGCCGCGTCGCCGTCCGCCGCGTCCTCGCCGCCGCAGGCGCTGGCGGCCAGGGTCGCCGCGGCGGCCGCGCCGGCGATCGCCCCGATCCGGGCGACCAGGATCAGCGCCGTGAGGGTCCTCGCCCGCGTCCCCGAACGTGCCGGTCTCGCTCGCATCCCGTCATGGTAGGCCAGGCGGCGACGCGCGTGCGACCGGAACGTCACCGGGCGGGCGGCGACCTACAGCTCGGCGAGCAAGCGCGCCACCGCGCCGTCGTCGGCCGCGGCGCCGACCTCGACGACGAGCCGCAGCAGCCGGTCGGGGTCCGCGCAGGCGACGATGCGCGCGCGCTGCTCGTCGCTCACCACCGCACGCCGGGCGACCAGCGCCAGCAGCGCCTGGCGCAGCCCCTCCTCGCGGCCGACCTCGCGCCCTTCCTCGCGACCCTCCTCGCGTCCTTCCTCGCGTCCCTTCTGCCGTCCCTCCTCGAGCCCTCGCTCGAAGTAGGAGCGGGCGAAGTCGCTCTTGTACTCGTACTTGCGCGTCTCCATGACAACCTCCAGGGCGCGTCGCGCCACGTCGTCGAGCTGGGCGAGGATGAGGTCGGTGAACAGGCTAGCACGCTCGCCCCCGAGGAGCCTCGCCCCTTCGATCCCGGCCAGGGCCGCGGTCGCGCCGCCCGCTGCCGCGCCGTGAACCAGGGCCGACACGATCGCGACCCACGGCGCGGCCGCGGCGTCCTCGGGCTCGAGCCGCGGGACCTGCTCCGGCCCCAGCACCAGCGGGCAGAACGTGGCCCCGGGCTGGAACGAGTCGATCGACCGGGCCGCCCACCGCGCCACGCCGGCGTCGGAGGTCAGGACGACCAGGCAGGTCGGGCGCTGCAGGCGCGCGTGCAGCGCGCACACGTAGAGCGGCCACGTCCAGCGCTTGTCGTCGTCGCGCGCCCGCTGGACCTCGACGACGATCCCCATCACCGGCCGCTGCGCCTCGTCGCGCAGGTGGATCACCAGGTCGGCGTGGAACTCGGCCGGCAGCGGTTGCGTGAAGTCCGCCTCGGACACGACCGCCGTGGCGAACGCAGGGAGCTCGACCTCGAGCGCCCGCCGCAGGAGCTCGACCACGAGCGCGGGCTCCTCGCGGAGCACCGCGAGCGGGGCCTCGTGGTCGAGCGTCGGCACGAGCGCCGCTGAGGCAAGGTCCGTGCCGCCCGCAACCCCGCGTCCGCGCGTGCCTCGCGTCCGGAATCCGGCCGCCTCGCGTCCGGAATCCGGCCACCGTCCGAGATCCGGACGCGCCGACGGCCGGCGGCGCCCACCCGCGCCTCACGTCCCTCCGCGACCCCGCGCCCCACAGTCCCCGCTCGCTCGCTTGCTCGCTTGCCGCCTCGTCCGCCGCCCCTCCGCGGCCCCGCCACCCCGCCTCAGTACCAGCTCCGGATCCCCAGCAGGTATCGCAGCGCTCCCACCGGCTCGGTCTCCACGCCCAGGGTCGCCGACCACACGCTCGGGTCATCCGCGGCCCGCGTCGCGGTCGCCACCAGCCGCACGCCGATCATGTACCGCGAGCCGCCCCGCCACGGCCCGTGCAGCTTCCACGGCGCCCGGTACCCGTAGGCGATCGCGCCGGTCAGCAGCTCGCGGTTCCCGCCCGCGCGCAGCACCAGCACCCCCTCGCCGGCGTACCAGAACATGTCCAGCCTCCGCGGCCGCGCCGCCAGCATCAGCTCGCCCCCGACCATCGCCGCGCTGCTGGTCCGCGCCTCGATCCACGGCCCGAGCCGCACGTTCCCGCCCTCGCCGACGCCGAACGTCAGGTCCGCGCCCACCGCCGCCTCCCACCCGTGGTCCCGCGCGTCCGGCTCGTCGATCGGGCTCGTCACCCGCGCCCGCGGCTCCGCCGGCGCCGGCGCCGCCCCGTACGCCACCCGGACCCAGCTCGACCACTCGATCGCCGGCCGCCGCTCCCTCGCCGGGCCCGCGATCTCGTCGGGCGGCGGCGGCGGCCGCGCCCCCGCCTCGCCGTGCAGCATCCCGAGCGCCCCGGCCAGGACGACCCCGGCCAGCCCGATTCCTTTGCCTTGCATCCTCCCTCCAACGCCCGTCCCGCCCGAAAGCGCCATGCCCCCGGCCCCGCCGTGATCAGCCTCGCAGCCGGGAGGCCGCCGACGGCGTGCCCCCGGTCCGGCTCGGGCATGCACGCCCCTCGCTCCCAGCATCATCGCCACCTTGACAGCCCCCGGGCCGGCTGGTACCTAACGCGCCGGCGTCGGGTCTCCCCGCCGCTTGACAACCTGGGGCTGTAGCTCAGCTGGGAGAGCGCTAGAATCGCACTCTAGAGGTCTGGGGTTCGATCCCCCACAGCTCCACGAAATCACTTCGGTTTTCACTACTGAACAACCGAGACCGAGTCCGCGGCCATTGAAATGGCCATTGATTCGGTCACGCGGCGTCCGCGTCGCGAGCCTTGCCGCCGTTGAGGACGGTGAGCGCCCGCTTCTGCTTGGCCTGTCCCATCGCCTCGGGCTGGACGTAGCTCCGCGCCGTCGTCTGCTGGAACGACTCGTGGCCCAACGCGTCCGCCACCGCGCGCGGCGTGACGCCGGCCTCGATGGAGAGCGTGCCGTGAAGGCCGCGGTTGCCGTGCGCGGTCACCACCGGGACGCCGGCCTCCTCGCAGATGCGTTGCACCCACGCACGAGGCCACGCGCGGTCGTGATAGCCGAGCAGGAGATCCTGCGGCTTCTTGCCCTCGGCCAGTTCCTGCAAGTACGGGCGTAGCTCGTCGGGCACCACGAGCGTGCGCCGACCCTTGGCGGTCTTCGAGTCCGGGATCCACAGCAGGCGTCCGTCGTCGTCGAGATCGCGGACCACGCGCGAGACCACCTCGCTGCATCGGATGCCGAGCAGCAGGGTCATCATCGCGGCGACCGCGCCGTCTTCCCCGGCCTCGGCCAGCTCCACCGCCTTGGCGAGCCACTTCCTCGCTTCGTCGATGCGTAGCTGCTCCTTGCCGTGGCTCCGCTTACCGACGCCTTCGACATCTTCAAGCGGGTTCGAGGCGAGCCAACCCTTCTTCACGCACCAGCGGAGGAACGTCTTGGTCTCCGAGAGCGCGTTGCGATGGTAGTCGACCGAGATCGGCTTCGGCTCCGTTGCCGGAGTCGGAACCTTTCCATCGGGGAGCGGGGTCCGCTTCTGCGGCTTCCGCTTCGAGGTCCGCATGGCCACATACAGCGCCTCGCACTTCGCGAACGTGAGATCGGTCAGCGCGACATCAAGGTCATCGAAGAACCGACGGAGCTTGCGCCCCGTCTGGTCGATGCTGTTCTCCTTGTTGCCCTTGTCGTCACGCATATAGGTCTCGTAGTCCTTGAGTGCGTCGCGGATGGTCTTCTTGGGTCGGTTGATCTCGTCGGTGAGAGCGGCGATCGCTGCGTCCGCTTCTTCCTTCGTGGAGAACTTGAAGTGCTCGCGCTCTCCGTTCTCCTTCACGTCTACGATCTGGAAACCGTCGCCCTTCGGGTACGGACCCAGGACACGCCGGTTCTTGTTTCGCTGCCGCGCCATCGTTCAGCCTCCTTCCCTGGGCGCGACGTGAACACCCGACGAACCTACCACAGCGGAGGGGCGGCTCAAGCCCTCTTGACTGGAAAAGGTGTCAAAGGTGTAATGGGTGCCATGACTGACGACGCCGCCGCTTGGAAGACCATCAAGATCCCCCTCGCCGCCTACAACCAAGCGCTCGCGCTGCGCGAGCAGTTCGCGTATCGCGGGCTCGATGCGCTGCCGCAGGAAGTCCGCAATCCGGTGGTTCCGTCGGCGTGCCCTCGCTGCGGAAGCGGCGTCCACCACATCCATGTCAGCTACGAGCAGATCCGATGCACGAACGACGCATGCGGGTACACGTCCCATGTGCTCGGACTGTCCGCCGACACGCTGAAGGGGATCGGCATCGGTGCCGTGGTGTCGCTCGGCCTCGTCGGCCTGGTCGCGCTCTTGAACCACCCGAGCAAGAAGGTGGGCGTTGGTCCGAAGCGTCCCGCAGCGAAGAAGTCCGGCCGGAAGTCGACGGCACGACGCCGCACGCGATCGTAGGGTGCGCGTCTCCATCAGAACGGAACCTCCTCCTCGGGCTGGCCGCGAAGGTTGTCGCGCGGCGAGAGCCGGCGGATGAGCCGCTCCTCCTCGTCGATGGCGCGGGCGGGGCTGGTGATGCGCGCGGCGACCTCGACGGACGCGCGCGGGTAGGAGAGGCCGGGATCGTGTCCCTCGGCGTATTGGCCGCGCCAGAAGCCTTTGTAGCGCCGCCACGTCGAAAAGTGTCGGGTCAACGTCTCGTAGAGTTTCGACGTGTGCGACTCGCCGACGTAGAGGATCTCGCGCGTGGTTCGATCGCGGATGACGTAGACGCCGGACTCTCCGCGCAGGTCGCGGATCCACGTTGGGTACGGCTCGCCACGATCGCCGATCGGGCGGTAGGTGAGGGACGCGCCGCGGTTGCGCAGCGCGGCCGGCGGCGGCGCCGCGAGGCGCGCCACGCGGCACAACGCGATGAAGTCGTCGAGCGTCACGGCGGCCTCCGGAACATGCGGATCGTGAGCGGAGGTTCGGTCGGCTGCGTTGCGGCGAGACGATCGGCGGGGACCATCGAGCGCAGCTTTCCGATCGCCAGGTCGAGCACCTGATCGAGCGAGAGGCCAGCGAGCGAGATCGGCGCGGTGATGGCCGGCGCCGTCTCGGGGGACGCCGCCACGGGGAGCGGTTCGCCGGGCTGCGCTTCGAGCGCGGCGATGATCGCGCGGCAGGCGGCGACGCCGGCAGCGCGCTGGTCGGGGTTGGCGCCGTCGGCGAGCGCGGCGCGGAGAGCTTCGAGTGCGGGCTCCATGAGTGGGCTCCTGTCAGGCGACAGCGCGGCTCGGCCTGATCGGTGCGGAGAGCACGTCCCAGCTCGCCATGAGCGGGGCAGGGTTCACCGCGGCGTCTTGCCACTGGCCGCGCCAGAGCGCGAAGTGAAGGTGTCGGAGATGGGGTGGCTTCGACGGGTCACCGCCGACGAAGCCGATCGGTTCTCCGGCGACGACGGTCTGTCCGGGGCGAACGGACAGCATCGAGAGATGGGTGTAGTAGGTCGCCCAGGGCGCGAGGTGATCGATCACGACGGTGAAGCCGCGCGCGGTCCACTTCGCATAGCGAACGGTGCCGGCACTGGCGGCGAGCGCTTGCACGTCTGCGGGCATCACGTGCCAGCGGCTCCCGCCGCGCGTGCCGGGCGGGAAGTGCTCGGCGAGATCCGCGCGCGACGCGCGGCGGTACATCAGATCCACGCCGAGGTGAATGGACGGCTTGCCGTCGGGCTTGGTGCGCGCCGAGCCCCAGCCGTCGGAGCACACCGGCGCGCGACCATTCCACATGGCGAGCGGCCAGACCCAGCGGCCGGGAAGGCCGAACGTCGGGAGCGTCGGGTCGCCGCAGACGCGCGCGCGTCGGGCGTGCTCGATCTGCTCCGCCGTGGCGGAGTTGGCGGCGGCGGCTTCGTCGGCGACGCGCGTCGAGAGGGCGCGCGGGTCGAGTTGGCCGCGCGCACTGCGGGCCTGCCGTGCGTCGCGTCGCGTCCACGCGATGGCGCCGACGACGACGCCACCAGCGAGGAGCCATTCGGTCGAGCGGCTCATCGCGCGCCTCCCGCGGCCTGGGCGCATTCATGGGTGCGGTCGGCGCTGGCGCCATCGATCTCGAGCTGGGCGAAGTACAGTTCCACGACGGAGCGACACCACGCGACTTTCTTCGGGTGTGCCCAGAGCCAGTGACTCGCACCGGCCGCGTGCGCGTGCTCGTGGAGCTTGTCGAGCGTGATCTCGCGGTCGCCGCGCTCGACGAGATACCGCACGACCCGCCCGACGCCGCGACGCTCCGAGTAGCCTGCGTTCCAGCCGAAGGTGACGGCATGCAAGAACGGACGAGAGCTCCAGTCCTCGTCGAGCGCCGGCACGTCGGGATGGTTGCGGGCGTAGCTGTCGACGATTCGGCGGAGGGTGTCGGCGGCGATCACGACGTTCGTCGTCGGGTCGTTGAGATCGGTCGCGCTGTAGCTGGTGCCGTGGCGCTGGTTGTAGTCGCGGAGCACGATGTCAACGACCGTGATCAGTCCGCCGCGTGCGCTCGGCGTGAACCGAGACTCGCCCCACGCGAGCGCGCGAAGGTAGGCGAGCGGGAGTCCGCGACCGTGCTCGCGGAAGATCGGATCGAACGCGCGGGACAAGCCCCTGGTCGGGCGCGTCGGCGCATCGGCCGTCTCGGTGCTCGGCGTGTCGGTCGGCGTCGAGCTGGTCGGCAGCGTCGAGCTGGTCGGAGCGTCGGCGTGATGGGGGCGCGTCGGGGCGGCGCTCGCCAGGCCCGGCACGAGGTAGCGATGCGCGAGCCACGCGCCGCTCGCGCCCGCGGCGACGCGCGCGAGGTCGGTCGAGATGCTCATGGCGCCCCCCTGCGATCGGAGAGGTAGGGCAGGAGCACGACGCCGCCAAGGATGCTGGCGCCGATGATGAGTGGCCACTTCAGATCCCCGAACAGGTCGCGCATCCAGCGCGACGGATCGGGCAGGCGCGGGAGACTGTCCCTGGCGAAGCCGGCGGCGTCCTTCGCGGCGCCCGCGATCTTGCCGGCGACGTCGCCGGCCTTGTCGGCGATCACCGACGCGACCTCCGCCACGGTCTCGGCGGCATCGGCGGCGCCGCTGGCGCCGCCGGTCACGACATCGGCGACGCGACCGGGAAGCGCGGTCGCCGAGTCGACGAACGAGCCGACCAAGGTCTTGTCGGCGGGGCGCGTGTCGCGCTCGACCGAGAGGCGGATTGCGAGCCGGCGCAGCTCGTGCGTCCAGAGCCGATCGTTGTCGGGGTAGACCGCGGCCGGTGGCATCGCCGCGAGCGACGTCTTCGCGATGTGCGAGGAGACGAACGCCTCCCATCCCTCGATGGCGTCGCGGACGAGCTTCGCATCTCGCGGCGCGCGCTTCGCTCGGTTGTTGAACAGCTCGATCACCTGGGTCACGTCGGCGATCGTGGTCTCGGGGTACTTGCGCGCGAGCGGGTTCGCCTTCATCGGCCGGATGGTCCCGAAGAACCGGATCAGGTCGATGTGCAGGTCGAGCGCGTCGGCGTAGCCGCGCACGAGCAGGACCGGGCCGAAGAACGTGATCTCTCCTTTCTCGGTCTTCATGGGTCACCTCTCGAGCTGGTAGCGCGGCGCGTTCGGCGTGAACGCGCGCTCCCAGGCGGGGCGCGAGCGGTCGGCGAGCACCGAGAGGTAGATGGCAAGCTGCAAGGTGAAGTGCAGCCAGAACAACTCGTTCTCGCCGAACCGCTCGTTCAGGTTGTGGTGGTTGAGCGCCTCGAAGATCTGGCCGTAGGCGCGATGCCAGCGGTCGGCGTGCTCGTCGTGCTCGGGCGGCCGGGTGGTGACGCCCGCGAGCACCGACTCCAGGGCGTTGGCGACCTCGACCACATCGAGATAGGTCGTCGCCGGGTAGCGCCAGCCATCGCGGCCGACGAGGACCGGCCGGCGCGCGAGGTACGCGCGGCGGAGCTGGTCCCAGAGTTCGAGCGGATCGCCGACGGTGTGGACGATCAGACGATCGTCATGGGTCAGCGTCACGCGGGGTCGTTGCATCATGGTGGTGGCTCCTGGTGGTAGGGAGCGGTGGATCCGTGCCCCGACTCGCACGCGATGCGGGGGGCTGCTCAGTTGCGGTTGCGGTTACGGGTTGGGGAAGGGATTGACTCGATCGGTGCGCGCTACTCGCGCGAGCCGATCACGATCGTCACGGGACCTTCGAGGAGCACCGGCTGCGAGTACGACACGCCGGTCTCGGGGCACAGCCCGATGGGCTGCGACGGCTCGGAACCGGCGGCGTCGCCGCCGTGGCTCGTCTCCGCCGCGCGCGGGCGCGGCGGGCGGTAGCACGGCGACTGACCGAACGTGCCACCGATCGATCCGGTCGACTGCCCCGCGCCGCGGTACGCGGGCGCGGAGAGGCCGAGGAGGTTCGCCAGCCAGCCGAAGAGGCTCGGCGGCGTCGGGCACGAAGGCCGAGGAGGCGTCTTGTTGGTCGGGGCCTGCATGGTGCGCCTCCGGGTCAGACGATCTGCGCGAGGGCGAAGCCGAACGCGCGGAGCTTCTCGTCGGTCTTGGCGTGGGCCGCCAGCGCCGCCTGGTAGGTGATGCCGTTGGCCACGTCGTCCTCGACGCTGCCCGTCGCCGTCGGCGGCGGGGGCACGGGGAGGAAGGACGCGATCAGCATCGAGAGCGCCTGGACGAGTCCGGGCGTCGCGAGCTGGCCGAGCTTGCTGCCGAGCGGGCTCGGCACCTGGCCGGCGGGCGCGTTCTGCACCCAGCCGACACCCGGCTGATACACGGCACCAGGCGCCGCGACGGGCGCCATCGGCGCCGCGACGGGCGCCATCGGCGCGACCGGCGCGCTCGGGTAGATCACGACCGGGGCACGCCCGGCCGAGGTGCCACCCGGACGGTGGCCGAGGAGCGGGGCGGGACGCCCGTGATTGATCACGCGACGGCGCGCGTTGCGCTCGTCGTCGTCGTCGTCGGTCCACAGGATGATGGGTTCCATTTCGTAGAGTCCTTTCCGCAGTCCCGCATCGCGTGCGAGTCGGAGCACGGATCCGCCGCGCGTCAGGCGTCGGCGTAGCGCTCGGGGTCCTCCTCGTCGTAGAGCGCGGCGAGGCGCGACCGCGCGCGGTTGAACGCCTGCTCCGTGCCGTACGGCGCGGCGGCGTTGGCCGGCTTGCCGGCGGGCTTGTCGCCGGCCACGAGCTTGGCGGCCGTCTCCTTGTCGGCGATCAGCTTCTTCGCCATCTTCTCGGCGGCGCCCTTGATCCGCTTCTCCTCCGGATCCTCGAACAGCGTCAGGGCGAACTGGCCCGCTCCGGCGGCGGCGACGCCCATGGAGGCGACGCGCGCGGGGCCGTCGGTGAGCGCGGCGGCGACGCCGCCGCCGACGGCCATCACCGCCGAGACGGCTTCCTCGGTCCAGCCGCGCGACGCGAGCCATCCGCCCGCGAAGGCGCCGCCGAGTCCGCCGCCGAGCGCGGCGAGGATGGTGCCGACGTCGATCTCGTCGTCGTCGGGCTTCGACGCGCGCGGCCGGCGGACGGCGGCGAGCGACGCGGCGTTACGATGCCGATGCTTCTTCTTGCTCTTGGACATGGTCTTCTCCTCGGGGTGTCTCCTCGGTGTGTTCAGGGCACGCAGCGCAGGGACGGCGCCAGCAGCGGGCCGCGATGCGCGCACGTGTGGAACGGCAGGGTGTGGGCACGGACGATCGGCGACGGGCAGCGTCGAACGCTCGGCATGGGCGCCACCGGCGGCAGCCCGGCGGGCTCATCACGCAGCGAGAGCACGTCGAAGCTCGTCGCCATGGCGTCGCTCAGGCCGGCGACGCCGAGGTCACGCTCCGCCGCGGTGACGACGAGCGAGGCGACGGACAGGAGGTCGCGCTCGGTCGGCGTGCGATACCGGCGGCCGTCGAGCGCGGCATGGGCCGCGCGCCGCACGCGCTCGATCGCGGCGAGATCCTCGCGGTCGCCGTCGGCACTGCGCCGCGCGAGGTCGAGCATCCAGTCGGCGATCTCGTGGATCGCGCCGATCGGCAGCTCGGGGGCGCGCGTACGCGTCCGGTGGCGCGCGCTGGTGGAGGTGTTGGTCTTGGAGGTCTTGGTCTTCTTCGTGGTCATGTGGGGTCCTTGCCGGGCGAAATCCGGCGTGAGCGCGCGCCGTGGCGCGGCTCGGTGGTGTGCGCGATGGGGCGCGCGTTGGGTTGGTAGTCCCGCGGATCCCCGCGGTCGGGTTGCGAGCGCCCGTCCGCTCGCCCTCGCCGTCGCCCTGGTGGTCGCCCTCGTGCGTTCGCTACGCGGCGGCGCGCTTGGCCGCAGCGGCGGCGGCGACGGCGGCGAGCGAGCCGGCCCGCGGGGCCGGCTTCGACAGGAAGCCGAGGGACAGTCCCTCGCGGTTCATCTCGGACTCGATCTCCTGCACGATCGCATCACTGATCCCGAAGCCGGCGAGGAACGTCCGCAGCGCGGCCGAGCCGGCGCCGAGGCCGATCCTTCCGCCGACGCGCGCGAGGCCGGCGAGCGCGCCGAGGTCGGGCAGGAGCGTGTAGTTGCCGATGCGCAGCTCGACGCGGTTGCGGCGCGCGGCGCGGTCCAGGTCGGCGAGCGCGAGCGCGGTCGTCTGCACGACCTGCACGCCGGCCGGGCCGAAGACGCGTGCCTCCCGCTCGGCGAGGGCGAGCGTGATCGCCACGTCGTCGATCGCCTCGTCTGGAATCGGCATGCCGAGGAGCGCGCTGCGCATCACCTCGCGGGCGTCGCGCACCAGCTCGATCCCGCCCGGAGCGGTGAGCGCGGCGTCCTCCGCCAGCTCGGCGATGAAGTCGATCGCGCGGGCCGGCGAGAGGCGGATGGCCGGCGCGCACAGTGCGAGGCCACCCCGGAGCAGGTTCCGCGTCTGGCGCGGATCGAGGATCACCGGCTCGCCGTCCTCGACCGGGAGCGTGTGCTTGCCGGCCTTGGTGTCGATCGTTGCGAGCGTGCGGCGCGGTTTCGGATCGATAAATTCGGCACAAGCTAGGAATAGTGCCGAGCGCTCGACGCAATTGGGCCGACCGGAGAACAGATCGAGGCGCTGAGGCGGCCGGCACTCGTCCACCTTGGGCAACTCGGCGGGCACGCCGTTATCGTCGTGCTGGGGCAGCGCGCGGATCCCCGCGGCGAGCTCGCCGGTCGTCGAGAACCGGCTCGCGATCTCGCGGGTCGTGTGGTCCTGCTGCTGCACCAGATCGCGCACCACCTCGATGATCGCGCCGAGACATGCCTTGTCGTTGATGGGCGCGACGATCACGACGCGCCTCCGACCTGACGCCGGATCTCGGAGACCGCGTTCTCCACCGACATCGCCGCGAGCGTGCGCATCCAGTGCGCCACCTCGTCCGGCGACATCTCGGCGACGGCGGCCCGCGCGATCGAGCGCTCCTGGTCCGTCAACTGCGCGTTGATCGCGTCCATGTGCGCGCTGAGTGCGGCCGGGTCCATCAGCTTGCTTGCTGGCGCTTCCGCCGCGGACGAGTCACACGCGGGCGCCGCCGTGGCGCGCTCCTTCCGCTCGTCGTTGGTGTCGCCCTTACCGCCCTTCGCGTTCTCGTCCTTCTTGCCGTCGTCGAACGCGTCTTCGACGGCGTTTCGGATGCCGGCGCGGTTGCCAAACATCACCGCGGCGATCTTGGCGTAGGGCTGCGCGCTCTGGAGCACTTCCGAGACGCTGTGAAGCATCTCGGCGGTGGCGTTGCGCGGCCGGGTCTCGCTCGTCGTCGTGGGCCGCTCGTCGTCGGTGCCGTTGCGCGCGGCCTCGGTCAGCGCGAGCGGCGGGCGGGCCGGCAGCCCGGCGCCGTCGGCGGCAGCGAGGATGTGAGCGGCGGCCTCCATGATCGCCGGCAGCTTCGCGATCGCGGTCTGCGCCATGGCCGCGTTGAGGCGCATGGCCTCGCGCACGATCTCCATGTTGCCGGCGCCAGGCGCGGCGGCGTCGTCGGCCGGCGAGGGCAGCGCCGCGCGCGGCGCCTGGAACTGGACGTACGCCGCGGGCACGTCCTCGACCGCGCGTCCGCGCTCGTCGATCGGGTCCAGCTTGATCCGCACCGGCTCGCCGTCGTCGAACTGGTCGCCGATGTGCTCCAAGATCGTGGCGACGAACTCGGTATCCACCGGGAGGATGAGCGGGCTCCCGTCGCTGTAGAGCAGCTCCGGGGCGCCCTTGGCCTTCATCCGCTTCGCGCGGAGCGCGACGACGGTGGCGGGGTAGGCGATGGGTTCGCCGTTGATGGTGTAGGCGACGGACATGGCGTGGGTCTTCTCCTTGGTGGGGGACGTTGCGAGCCGTGGCGCCTTCTTCGTTCTCGCGAGCGCGGCCCTTACTTGGGTAGTGGTCAAAAGCACCCCGCTAGATCCCATCGCTCGATCACTTTTCTTCTGCGTGCCTCCGATCGCGGGCTTGCGACTCGCCCGCGCGACGTTCGGACATGCGTCTCGAGATGCCACGGGAGATGGTCCCGGAGATGGTCCCCGACATGCTCAAGGCGATCGCGGCGCTCGGACGCGTTGTCGACGGACAAGCATCACGAAACAGCCCTCGCCGACATCCCCCCGGACATCCTTTCGGTGCGCGATCAGCTCGCTTCGATCGCGCTCCGCGCGTGGCTCGCTTCAGCTTGTTGCGCGGGCTCAGCGTGCGCGTGCGATAGCCAGCTTTATCTCGGCGGCCTCGGCGGCCTCAGTCGAAGCCGGCAACCCGCAGACCGCGGTAGCCCCCATCACGGTTCTTTCGTCGCCGGGACAGATCTGCAACTGCTAGAATACGGCCGATGAAGAAGCAGAAGCAGAAGCAGAACCAGAGCCTCGCGCGGCCCATTGCTCCGATTGCGTCGAGTGACCTAACGCGCGCTGTCGGCGGCGTCGAGAACGCTAGGGAAGCTGCCGACGCGCAGAAGTACACGGCATCGCAGAACTGACAGCTAGTCGAAGCAACGAAGGGCGGCGGCGCGACGCTCAGGGATCCAGAGCAGCGACGCCACGGCGCCAACCTCGGGGATCGGCGCGGCGTGCTCCACGATCTCCGTCCCGCCGTCGTCGCTCATGTCGAGCCACGATGATGCGGGCACGTCCTGCGGACGATCGTCGACCTTGCCGCGCAACACATCGTGCGCGATCGAGTCCGGATCGAGGCGCCGTCCGGCGGCGATGTCGGGAGCGAACGTCGCGCTTCGAGCGACCCAGCGCACCGCGCCGCCGCGCGCGTACGCGAGCGCGCACCGCTCGGAGGTCAGCTCCACGAAGCGCCGGGCCGCCGCGAGCAGTGACACGCGGAAGTCGCGGGCGATGCCGCGCGCGATCTCCAGGTCGACCGGAGACACCTCGCAGCGGCGACGGACGAGCGCCTCGGGCATGAGCAACTCGGCGGCGAACGCGTTCGCCTCGTTCTCCAGGTCGGCGCCGCCGCCCGGCAGGGCCAGCGTGCAGAGCGACGCCAGCGACTCCTCGTGACCCAGCACGAGATGCCCCAGCTCGTGTGCGATCGAGAAGCGCCGCGCGCCTTCGGTGGCGATCGATGCCGACACGCGGATCGCGGCGCGATCGTTCACGCGCACGAGCCGCGCCGTGGCGGAGAACCTGTCTGCCGACTCGACGATCTCAGCCCCGGCGGCGTCGGCCATCGCCTCGATCACGATGTGCTCGGGTGCCTCGACGCCAAAATCGCGCAGCATGGATCGCGCGGCCTGGCGGGCGCGCGCGATCCGATGCGGGTCGGTCACCGGCGCTGCTCCCCGATTCGATCGAGCAACGCCTCCAGGTCTTCGAGCGACGCGCGCAGATCGTCATCGCTCGCGACCCCGGCGAAGTGGCGATGTGATGCGGCGAGCCGCGTCGCCGGCATCAAGCGCAGCTCGGCGATCCGCGCGAGCAAGGCATCGCGCGACATCGCCAAGATCGAGGGACGCACCGCACGCTGAACGCGGGCAACGGGCGCGACATCGGCGCGGGCCTGACGGTTTAGCTCGGTGCGCGCGAACGCGATCACGTCGTCGAGGTCGCGCAGCTCCGCGGCCGTCGGCTTGTCGTCGGCGTCGGCGGCGCCGAGCCCGGCCTCGTGCGAGAGCACGTCGAGCACGTCGAGTGGATCGGTGTTGTGGTCCTTCATGGTCGGTCTCCTCATGCGAGCACCGCGGCAACCGCGGCGCGGGTTTCGTCGCTCAGCCGCTCCGTGGCGCGCGTCAGCCGGCGCCGGGCGTTGCGGTACTTCGCCGGGCGCAAGCCCGATGCGTGGATCAGATCGCCCGTGCCGGCTCCGGCCTCGATGGCGTCGAGCAACCGGAGCACGTCCGTATCACCTTCCACCAGCGGGCGGATCTCGGCGAGCACGCGCGTCGCCGCGTCGCGCATCGCCGCGACCTGCGTGGTCGATGGCGGCAGGTCGCGAAGCGTGACGGCGTTCTCGAGGCGGTGTCCGTCGGAGGACGCGTCCTCCCCCGAGTCGTTCAGCGAGCGCTCGTC
Organism: uncultured delta proteobacterium; assembly: GCA_900696455.1. GTDB lineage: Bacteria > Myxococcota_A > Polyangia > Haliangiales > Haliangiaceae > UBA2376. The sequence goes on along the minus strand of CAADGB010000059.1, from coordinate 18,483 downwards.
ATACTTGGTGCGGCGCCGCTCGGTGTTCCGCGTCTTCCACTTGATCACACCGATCAAGTGTTCCTCCAGCCCGATCGCCTTCGGATCCCAGGTCGCCTCTCCCGCCAACGTCGCTACGATCGCCTCGTGCATCAGCTCGCGCGGGCCGCGCGATTTCTCCAGGATGCCGGCGCGGATCAGGAGGCCGGCGCGCTTCTTGGCGTACTTCTGGACCTTGCGCATCGCGGTCATTGTGAGGGCCTCGTTGAAGGCGGCGCGCCAGGCCACCCGGCCGGCGCGGTCAGGATCGCTCGCTGCGTTAATGCTCATCGGTTATGCGTCCCGGTTTCGACGGAACCGACCACCGGTCCCGTGTTGTGTCGGGACCTTACGCGCCAACCCTGACACTGAACACGCGACCAGGCACTCCCGCAAGACTCTTCATGGCTTGGCCCGTCTTGACCTGCGCGACGTCCGAAATCATCGTGGTCGCCCGCCATGACGTTCCCGTCGCTAGATGTGTTCGAGGTGCCGGCCGCTTGCGCCGAGAGGGCAGAAGAGATCGCGACTCGTATTCCGCCATGGACGCGGGAATTGCTGGCGCATCTACCGAAGCCTGCTCGTGCAGTGTTCCTGCTTCATCAGGCACACGTCTCGGCGGAGGATATTGGCGCCGCGATCGGCCGATCGCAGTTCTGGGTCCGGCTGTACCACGCAGAGATCGAGCGGCGCGTGGTTCGCGCCGCGCGTGCCGGCGCACGCCTCCTCCGTCCCGAACCGCTTCTCGCGAGCCATGCCGATCGGCCTCCCGTTCCGATCGATTGTCGCGCGTCGCTGGATCTCTCCATTGACGAGATTGTGACGAGCGTCCGCACCGCGAACCATCTCTGGGATCTCAGGACCGGGCTCCATCAGGTTGGTGAGCTTGTAGACCTCTCCATGGAAGAAGCCATCAAGCATCTGGGACTCCGTGCCGTGCGCGAGCTCATGGAGGGGCTCGGCAAGCTCGGCCTTCGGTTTGGGATGGACGTCGGCGATTGGGTCAATCCGTTAGGTCATAGACGGCCGGTCTCGCTCATGCCTCGCACGCCGTCACTTCGCAGGCCAAGACGGCGGCGACGGAGCGCGACGCTCCGTCAGGTCAGCAAGAGCGCGGTGTAGCTACGGTTCGAGGTCCACGCCGCTCGACAGCCAGACGACCACCTCGATCACGTACGCCAGATCGGCGACTCCGCGCTCCCACTCCTCGATCGAGAGCGCCTCCCACGAGCGCAAGAGCGGCGACGCTGCGACGACGCGGGCGGCGGCGTCATAGACCTTCGCGCGCACGCGCTCCGAGTCGGTCGGTCCGAGCATCCGCACGATCTGGTGATCGAGCGTGTACGCGGTGACCGGACGAAACGGTGTCGCGCGCTCGGCGTGGGCGGCGAGCTGGGCGAGCGCGTCGGCGACGAGCGGCAGTGCGCGACGAAAGTCGGTCGTCGCCGGGAAACGCTCGGTGCGGTCGACGCACACGCGCTCGGCGTCGAGCGCGCTCAGCCGCTCGGCCTCGGCGAGCAGCGCCGCCACGGCGACGATCGCCCGGGCGCGGTTGTGCTCCGAGAGCCGCTCGACCGCGTGTCTCGCCCGGCCCACGTACGCATGAGCCGCGCGTTCGTAGACGCCGAGGCCGGCGAGGACGCGAGGAGGAGAGGCCGCGCTGGTGATGACCTGCGGCGTGCCGTCGGAGGTGTCGCCCGTCATCTGCTCGTCCGCGGAAGCCGCGATCCCCGAGGCGGGGTCCCGCGGCAGACGTGAGAGTCGGTGTCGAGGCACAACCCGCATAGCGGCGTCTCGCATAGGCCGCACCGTCGGTACGTTTCGTTGCCGCACCGATCTCCGCCACAGCGTAGCGGCATCACGAGAGCATCTCCGCCGGAAGGGATCTCGATGCGTGACGATGAACGGTGAGCGCGTCGCGCGCGTCCTGGCCCGCGGCGATGTACGCGCGGAGATCGTCGGCGCGTCGCGCGGCATCCTCGCCGGCAAGCCACGACGTGATCTCGTCGCGCACGAGCGGGCCGAGCCGGGTCCGCACCATGAGCAGCTCGACCAGCTCGGCCCCCGTCAGCGGCGCCAGTGCCTCGATCGGGAGACCGTGGCTCGATCGTTCGAGGTGAGCGACAAGCTCGGGCGTCAACTCGTCGGCATGCTCGCGTGCGGGCATCTCCTCTCTCTCCTTCTCGTCGCGCCGCGTGGCGGCGCCGCGGTCAGCTCGTGGTCAGCGGGAAGCGGCGGCGCTTCATCCACCGACGCAGCGAATCGACATCGATCGTCTCCAGCTCGGCGGCGCGTTCGAGGCCGACGAGCCGCACGCGCGTGACGCGGCGGATCGTGAGGTCGAGCTCCTCGGCGTTGCCGGTCCACGCGGTCGACGTGAGTGTCTGCATCTCGCCGGGGCTGAACACCGGCCCGGCGAGGCCGAGCGGAACGCCGTACTCCTGCACCGCCGTGTGGATCATGCGATCGATCTCCATCGCGCCGCGAACCGCCAGCGGCGCCTCGTCGATGGACACCGCGAGATCGCGAAGCTCGCGGCCGAGGTAGTGCTCGGCCGGAGTCGCCTTCTTCTTATCGGGCTCCACGCGCGGCAGGACGAAGATCAGTCGTTGATCCCGCCGTGGCGCAATCAGCGCCTCGCGAAGCGTCGTCGAGTCCGCCGGCCAGAACTCGGCAGGCACGACGAGCGTCCCGAGGCGGGACCGACGGAGGATCGCGCGTTGCGCGGCGACGTCGTTCGGGATCCGATCGTTGACGACATAGAGCGGCCACGCTGCCCCGGGCGCCGTCTCGTGAAACGTTCGCGCCAGACCATCGAAGCCACCCGGCGGCACGTGCGCGATCACGTGCAGCCGGCGGCACGCGGCGTACGCCGCGTGCTCGACGTTGAGCAGGTACGACGGATGAAACCCGAGGAAGCGCATGAAGCGCGTACGCACGGCCTCGGTCCGCGCGCTCATCGCGACCATGGCGACGGCACCGAAGGTCACGACGCCGCCGGCTCGCAGCTCGAAGAGGCCGCGCGCCTCGCCCTCGAGATAGGTCCCGTTCTTCGATCCGGCGTCGGCGACGATCAGGCTCGGGCCTTGGCGGCGGATCGTCGCGTGCCCGAACCCCGACGAGCCGCGCCGGCTCACGGATGGATCGTTGATGTAGACCTCCGCGGCGGGATCGTTGGCGACGCGCAGGACGTCCCACGGCTCGGGCGGGAACGTGCGCACCGAATCGGTGCCGTAGACGCGTAGGCCGAGGATCGGATCGCCGACGCTCGACACGAACAGGTCGGGCAAGGTCGACGTGCTCGGCGGCCCGTTCACGGCTGGCGGCGCGGTGCTCATCGGTTCCCCTTCTTCGTACATGCCCGCGCGAGTCGTTGAAAAGGGTCCAGCGGTGGACACCGGCCCCCGGATTTCGGGGCGGTGTCCGGCCCGCCGGCAAGGTCGCGGAACCACATCGCAGGCTCCTGACCGACCGGACAACGCCCCCGAAATCGGACCCCTGTGTCCGGTCCAACCGCGTTGAATTACGGGGATCTGTTAGGCTCGGGCGAAGTATGACGGGGCATGTGGTCCCATGCTTCTCCGATCGCGCTGCGACTCCCGTCGTGGTTCGCTCGGCTGCTCGATGTCTGCGCGGCCGTGGTGGTCGCGCTCGCGTGGTTGAACCTGCCCATCCTCGCCGGTCGTGTGCCGCAAGGGGCGCGCGCGTGAGCTTCGACCGGCGAGAGGACAGCGTTCCCCCTTCAGCGACCTCCGTCGCCCGGCCGCCCGGAACGCCAGGCAAGACGACACGAACGGGACGCATCCCGGGTAGGCCGAAGGATGAGGACTACGCGACGGTGTGTGATGGCGTCGACGACGCGATCAAATGTCCGCTCAGCCCCGAGATGCGCGGGCGTGCGCTTTCGGATCTCGGCGACGCGGTCGGGACGGCGATGGACAACTATCGCGACGCCATCCAGGACTCGCGCATCGAGATCCTCACGACGTCGGAGAGTAGCTGGGGGTTCCTCGCCGAGATCCTCTTCTACTCGGTGACCGGACCGCTCATCTCGATCGGGACCAGGGCGGTGTTGAAGTACGCGGGCAAGCTCGCCGCTGACGCCTTGGAGCGTGGGCACGATCGGCTCGGCGTCAGACTCGCGCACCTGAGCGTGGACAAGGAGAACGTTCAGGCCGCGCTCACCAACGCATCGCGTGGTCTCCGCAAGACGTTGATGGGGCTCGCGCATCAGTCGGGCAATCGTGGCAAGGCCATCTTTCTGCAAGCGATGCGAGCGCAGATCCCGTCCATCCGGCTCGAGATCAAGGAGCACGCGCGCGGCCTCAACGACATCGAGCTCCAGGCGCTGATCGCGGCGTACGAGGACATCGAGGCTCACAGCGTCGAGAGCTACGCCGCAGCGATCGATGACATCTTGCGCCGGTACGATCGGAACCACATCGACGATGTGGGGCGCGAGCGCCGGCAGCGCGCGAACATGTTCCCGTCGGGCGACGAGAAGCCGGATCGAACGATGGAATCGATCCAGAGCGGTCGCCTGGCGTGGGTGACTCATGGCCGGCGGCGCGAGCTTGCCCTGCTCAGCTACGTCAACGACGAGCGCTCGTTCCGGCACTTCATCGATCAGGACTTCCAGGGGCTCGCGGTGAACCTCTACGCCGAGCGCACCGGGCGGCAGCCCGATCTGATCGACCTCGACGAGAATACCCATGCCGCCGGATGCCCCTGGGCCGACAGCGCGCGCACCGCGTTCACGTTCTGCGTCGACACCTCGAAGCAGCCGCCCCCGACCCCCACCACGAGCGCCCCGTGAAGAAGATCGCCGCTTCGCTCGCCGTGCTGCTGATCGTCGCGGTCGGCGTGGCGGCCTATCTGGGCGTCCGCAACAGCCAGCTTCGTGCGGAAGCACGCGACTGGCGCGACGTTCGTCAGTCGCTTCGCTACGCGTGCATGGACAACTTCCTCCGAGGTGAGCCGAGTAACAGCAAGGTCGTGTTGTTCCGCAACGCGTGTCTCCAGATCGGGATCTGGAACGGGCCGCCGGCCGAGCCGTCAGCACAGGAACGAGCGCGATGAGCGACCACGAGCACGATCGGCGTTCGAGCACCGGCAGCGTTGCCGGCGCGACGACGAGCGCGGGCGTGCCTGGCAAGCGCTCGCTCGTCGAGAGTCGTTACGGCGTGCAGCGCAAGGCACGGACGACAGCGACGGACGCGCCGCTGGCGCCCGTCGAGATCGCGGCGCGTGGTGTCGATGGCCCAGGCGAGCGACTTCCCTTCATGGACGTGATCCAGAAGTCCGCCGCGCGCGACCTCGGCGGGATCGAGGCTCACGTCGGCGGCCCGGCCGCCGCCGCGTGCGCCGAGCTGGGCGCCACGGCATACGCCACCGGTAACAAGGTGGCGTTTGCATCTCCGCCGGACTTGCATACAGCCACGCACGAGGCGGCGCACGTGCTCCAGCAGCGCGCGGGCGTCCAACTGAAAGGCGGCATCGGGGAGGCCGGCGACGAGCACGAGCGCCAGGCCGACGCCGCCGGAGACGCGATCGTCGCCGGCCAGTCCATCGCTCCTCATCTGCCGGCGGTTGACGCGTCGGGCGGCGGGGCCGCGATCGGCGTCCAGATGCAGAAGGGCGGCGGCAAGTCGAAGGCGCCGAAGGGAGCGACGCCGCTCGTCGTCCACGTCTTCCACAAGGGCGGCAAGGTGACGACGTGGCGAGGCGTGACCGACCTCGACGATCTCAAGGGCCACGCGTTCTACGGCGGTGAGGGCGAAGACGGAGCGTGGCACTGGAACAGCCCGCTCGGCGACGAGATCGATCTCTACAAGGACGAAGCAGATCGCACGCCGACGCCGATCACGAGTCTTGCTCGCCGGCCGTCCGTGGAGTTCATCTCGATCCACATCGGCGCGACGGACACCGAGGTTCCGGATCACGATCTCGTCGCGCAGATGTCGGGCGTCGGTACGAAGAAGTCCAAACAGAAGCGCACGGGGCCGATCGATCCTGATCGGACGTTCTTCGGCGACGCTGCGAAGGCCGACACCGCGCAGTCGCACGATCAGCGCGGCGCGAAGGGCGGTGATGACGACGGCGTGATCGACGGTGCTGGACGGCGCCATCGGACCGGCGGCGGCCAGCACATCACGGGCGACGCGAACGACGCTTCTTCGAGCGGCGTGGATCCCGATGCTGCGCTGGCTGGTGATAGTCAGGGCCAGCGCAGCGGGCTCGTGCTCGACAAGAGCGGCGCCATCGTTGGAAGGAAGACGGGACCGAAGGGGGGCGCGAGTGGCAACACGCACGACACGGGAAAGGCCGGTGGGCGCCGTGATGGAGTGGACGCCGACAAGGCAAGCATCGTCCACAACCCAGAAGCCGAGATGGGTCCGGGACCGGGCGGCAACATTCCGGAGGATGGAGGATCTCGGGATGGCATGGCCGGTGGTGAGAACGGCGGGAAGTCCGGCGGCGCACCGATTGGGATGGGCATCTGGGAAGTGCTCACCCTCTCCGGAACCGCGGCGAGGACCGTGTACATCGCCGATCTCATCACGTCGGCCGACTTCGACAGCGCGATCGACAAGCTCGTCAAGGCCGCCGGTAAGAAGATCGGAAAGAAGCTTTTCAAGAAACAGTTCTTGAAGAAGGCGATCGCCGCGCAGGTGAAGAAGCTCGCCGACTCCGGGATGAGCCGTATCGAGGAGCGGCTCGCCGACGTCGCGGACTGGCAAGCTCTCGACGACACCACCAAGAATCACCTTCGCGCGCGTTGGCGCTACGAGTTGGAAGACGAAGTTCACCGCCGCATGGACCGCGAGCTGTCGGCGCGCATCGATGAGCTTCAAGACGTCGTGAAGGACGGCCAACACATGGCGAAGGAGCTCGGTTCGGACGGTGATGATTACCTGGACGAGTTGGTTCGAGGCTACAGCGACGAGCTGGCGGACACGAAGCGCACGCGCGAGACGCTTCGCGAGATCGAGCGGCCCCAGGGAACGAGCAGCTTCAAGAAGCTCGACGAGCGACTCGAAGACGATGTGAGAGCCGCGACGGAGTGGGCCGCAGTCTCGCAGTTCTGGCCGCAACGCACGAGCTTTGACGGCATGACGGTGTATCGGAGGAACGACCTTTTCGATCCGCACCTCATCACGGACGATGGGAGGACCAACCTTGCGCGCATGAGAGATGGCAATGCGCCGATCGGCACGGACGGGAGTCCAATCGAGGTTCATCACTTGAACCAATCGAACGATGGCCCAGTGGTCGAAATCCTGGCTGACTTCCACGATCGCCATCACCGCACGATTCACATCAACGGCAACGACATTCCGAGCGGGATCGATCGTCCTGGATTCGAGAACTGGCGCCGACGCTACTGGACGAACCGGGCGAACGAGATCGAGCCGAAGCCGGTACGTCGTCGGCGGCGAGGCGAAGCTCCCGGAGAAGAATGACCATGAGCACCTCTCGACTCGAACACCCCGGAAGCCTCGACGAGTGTCGCGACGCGATCGCGATCCTCGACAAGCTAGAAGACGTGACCTTCGGGACTCCTGCAACACCCGACACGATCGAGCGCGCGGAGGCCGCGTTAGGTGTCAGCCTGCCTCCGTCGCTCAAGTATTTCGCAGCCGACGCCGGAACCGTCAGCATCGCAGGCAAGGAGATCCTCGGGTTGACTGGCGAAGAGTTCTCCACAACGCTGGCCGTGAACATCGTCGGCGCGACCTTGTTGGAGCGCGCACGCGGTTTGCCCGATCGCTCTGTCGTGATTCACAACCCAGGCGACGGCACGCGATACGTTATCGATCTCGATGCGGGAGGGATCGTGCGCGTGTGGACGCCGCGAAGCGGCGAGCGAGGCGACGAGCGCCATCCGCATTTCGGCCGTTTCCTCCTCGAGTTGGCCAGCGACGCCGAGGGCGACGAAAAAGAGACTCGGTTCAAGGAGCGGCGCCGCGAACAACTCGAACGATTGAACCGGGGCGACAAGTGACAGGCGACTCGACCAGCCGCAGCGCGGGAGCCGCCGCGATCGTCGTGCTGGATGAAACGCGCTGCGGAGATCGAATCATGAGGACGACACGTCCGGGGATGCAAATGAACGCACGTGATGGAGACCGTTGGCTAGCGTTACGGGTTGCGCGCGCTCGCGTGTTGTCGCTCCCCGTGATCGTTGCGGCAGCGCTCCTCGTGCTTCCGCTGACTGCCCTTGCACAACCTGCGGGCGGTCTCTCCGATCCGACGAGCCCGGCCGCGTTGAGGCACCTCGAGAAAGGCCGCCGCTACTTCGACACCGAGCAATGGGACCTCGCGATCGTGGAGTTCAAGGCGGCTGCGTTGATCGATCCGGTGCCGAAGCTGTTTTTCAATCTCGGTCAGGCGAACCGCTTCGCCGGCCACTACGACGAGGCGCGGCGTCACTTCCTGCGGTTCCTCGACAAGACGGCGCACATGAAGGGCGCCGAGATCGAGGCGATCAGAGCGACGGCCGAACAACTGGCGGCCGACATGGAGGCCGCTTCGAGTCGTGAGCCGACAGGCATCCCGTCGCCCGACCAGGACGACGCGCAAGAGCCGTCGGACGCCGACGACTCCGGCTCGATCGTGCCCGGGGATTCCAGTCGGGCGGTGGGGCCGATCGCCGAGCGGCCCCCCGTGGCGCCATGGCACCGTGACCGGCTCGGGTGGGCTCTTGCGGGCGGTGGCGTCGTCGGCGTGCTCGCGGGCGGCGGATTGCTCATGCGTGGCTCGTCCCTGTACGACCAGGCCAAGACCGAGGACCGCCAGAGCGTCGCCGCGGATCTGCGCGCTCGGGCAGGTCGAAGTGTCACCGTCGGGACCATCGTGGGGGCCGCTGGCGCGGCGATCGGCATCGCGGGTGTGATCCGGTTGGCGATGACAGACGATGCCCCCACCCCCCAGGCTCCGATTCAGGTTACGGTCGGTTGGGCTACGTTCTCGATCTCGGGGAGATTCTAGGCCATGCGTTACCTCCCGCTCGCCATCTCGACGCTCGTCATGTCGCTCGTGTCGCTCGGATGTCCGGGAACGAACCCGGTGGAGTGTCGCGATCAGTCAAGCTGCGACCTCTTCCCGGGCGGCGTTTGCCTGGCCGCGTCCTCGGGCAACACATGGTGCGCGTACCCCGACAACACATGTCCGAGCGGCATGCGGTACTCCGATCAACTCGTCGGCGATGGGCTCGCCGGAATGTGCGTCGAAGCGGAAGACGCAGGCGTCGATGCTGCGGACACGGATGCTCCGGTAGATGCCGGCATGGACGCTCCGCTCGCCGGCAACTGGGTGAAGATCGTCGGCGGCACGATGATCGACTCGGTGGACGCCGTCGCCGTCGCGCCAGATGGGAGCGTGATCGTCGCCGCCTCGTTCCAAGGAACCGTTGATATTGGCGGGGGACCGCTGGTCGCGACCGACTATGACATTCTGCTTGCCCGCTTCGCGTCGACCGGTGAGCACGTCTGGTCCCGCCGCTATGGCGGAGCTGGAACGCAGGGCGTTACACGTGCGGCGATCACTGCCAGCGGCGAGATCGTTCTCGCGGGATCGTTCACGGGGAGCTTTGTGGTCGGTACGACGACGCTCAACGCCGTTGGTATGGCGGATGTGTTTGTCGCCCGCTTCACGTCAACCGGGGATCCCGTTTGGGCGGTGTCGGGCGGGGGCTCGAATTTCGACAAGGTCACCGACCTGGCGCTCGATGACGGCGACAACGTCGCGGTGTGCGGTGAGTTCTCCGGCTCCGGGAGCTTCTTCGGTGGAGCGAGTCTGTCGGCGAGCCTCTCGGACGTGTTCCTCGCACGGCTCACGAGTGCGGGCGTTCATTCGTGGTCGAAGAAGCTGGGTAACTCGGGCATCGATTCGCGATGCGGTCTCGATGCCGTCGCTGGTGGCGATGTGATCGTCCTCGGTGACTTCGTGGATACGTTCTCGGCCGGGGGCGCGACGTTCACGAGCACGAACAACACGCGAGACCTATTCATGGCGAGGTTCGCCGCTGCCAACGGCGCGCACGTCTGGTCCGTGGCGCCATCGGGTAGCGGGCAGGAGAACGCCTACGATGTGAAGGTGGATGGGGCCTCTTTCTACGCGGTGGGTTCCTTCAACGGCTCGCTCTCGCTGGGTGGTTCGTCGCTGAGCGCCCCGACGAGTCAGGATGCGTTTGTCGGCAAGTTCGCCGTCGCTGACGCGGCCCACCAGTTCTCGACGAGGATTGGCGGTGACGATCAAGATCGCGGCCTCGTCGTCGACACGCGCAGTGACGGTGGCGTCGCCGTCGGCGGAGAGTTTCGAGGGACCGTCAATTTCGGTGGCGTGAACGTGACGAGCAATGGTGACTTCGACGTGTTCGTCGCCGATCTGGATTCGTCCTCGGGCGCCGTGCTTGGGGTTCGCGTGATGGGCGGAGGCAGTCGCGACACGTTGCTAGGCATCGACAACCAGCTCGATCACACGATCACCGCTGGTAGCTTCTCGGACTCGATCTCCATCCTCGGCAACTCCTACGACAGTGCCGGCTCGCTCGATGGGTTCGTGGTGCGCATTCGCCGGTGACGCTGGCCCCGACCATGAGTGACCCAATGAATCTCAAGGGCAAGCTCGCGGGGCACTACGTTATCGGAGACCTTCTCGGCGAAGGAGGGATGGGCGCGGTCTTTCGCGCGACACACAGGACGCTCGATACGCCCGTGGCGGTGAAGGTGCTCAACGAGGAGGCCGCCGCTCGTCCGGATCTCGTCGCTCGTTTCCAGCAAGAGGCGATGGCGGCGGCGCGCATCACGCAGAACGGCCAGCCGCATCCGAACATCGCGCGGGCGATCGATACCGGAACACTCGACGACGGTCGTAGCTACATAGTCGTGGAGTACCTCGAAGGTCGAGACCTCGACGGCTACTTACACGAATGGGGCGGTCGACTCAGCCAGCGCGATGCGGTCGAAATCTTCCTCGCGGTATGCGCCGCGCTGCATGCCGCCCACACCGCACGCGAGCCGCATCGCAACACGCTGGCTCCGATCGTTCACCGTGATCTCAAGCCCGGAAACATCTTCGTCACCTCGGACGCGGAGGGGGAACGGCGCATCAAGCTTCTGGACTTCGGGATCGCGAAGATGGCCAGCTCGGCGAAGGCCACGGGCATCGCGACCGGCGCGCGTATGGTGATGGGCACGGCCGTGTACATGGCGCCGGAACAGGCGCTCACGCCGAGCAGGGTGGACGCTCGCGCCGACATCTACGCGGCTGGGGTGGTGCTGTTCCAGATGCTCACGGGCCGGCTTCCCTTCGACGCGCCTTCGCTGGAAGGGCTGATCTTCGCGAAGCAGAGCATGAAGATCGATTCGGTCCGCTCGTACAACGCCGACCTTCACCCGTATCTCGACACCGTGATCGCGCGTTGCCTCGCGTTCGTCGAAGACCATCGATATCCGGACATTCGGAGCGTGGTGCGTGACCTGCTCGAATCCGAGATTCCCGAGGTCGAAGAGGCGCGGATGGTCGCTTGGCCAGGCTTCTACAGGCAGGGGACCTCGCAGGAGGAGACGACTCGCGCCCCCACAGGGGCGAAGCTGCCGCCGCCGCCACCGGGATTCATCACCGGCGGAACGCTTGCGGCGGCTGCCGGCGCGACGCCGACCGTCGCGCCACGGGCGAGACGTTCAACGCGCGCGCTGCTACTCGCTGGCGTCGCCATCGTTACCGCAGCGATCGTCACGATCGCGATCACGTTATCGGGCGGCAATAACGGCGTGAAGCAGAACAGCGAGATGCCGCCGGCAGCGGCGCCGCCGCAGCCGGCGACGACGCAGCCGCCGGCCTCGGCGACGACGCAGCCGCCGGCCTCGGCGACGACGCCGCCGCCCACAGAGTCGACGACGCCGCCGCCCACAGAGTCGACGCCGCCGCCGCCCACAGAGACCACGCCGCCGCCCGCAGAGACGACGACGCCGCCGCCCACAGAGACGCCGCCGCCGCCCGCCTCCGCAACCCCGCGGACGAAGCGAGTCGCCCCGAAGTCACCGAAGAAGCCCGCTGGCTCGAAGCGACCAGAGGCACCGGCCGAACCGCCTGTTCGACGCGATGGCATCCTGTGATCGCCGCCAATGACCTCTGATGAGGGGAACGAGAACGGGGGACGCGGGCTCGCCGCTCTCCGGGTCAACCTCACGGTTACTCGTCGCCCGGTGGCTGACGTGGCGGCGTCAGTGCTCGCTGTCCTTGAAGATCGCATCTCGTCAGCACACCACTTGGAAGGGGCGAGCTACGTGCCCGGCGGAGATGAGCCGTCGGTCCTCGCCTTTCAGCTCCGACATGGGACCTTCAATGCGCCGACGCCTGAGAGCCCGCAGCTCGCGCTCCAAGCGATCAAGTACGACCTTGGAAACTGCATCACGATTGCCGCGTTTGACCGCAAGCTGATTAGCCGGGTCTGGTTGAGTGCGCACGATCCGATCGCGGACGTGATCGCAGAGAAGCGCCCGCTTCTCGTGCTGTTCTTCCGGGCCAGAAGAGTCGTCGCTGCATTCGATGCCCGGTCCGTGGCCGAAGAGGCGCGGTGGAAAGTCATCGACGAAGTGCAGTCGACGGCCGAACGCTCCTCGATGGTCCGCTCTGTAGCTTTCTGGGCAACGTTGGCCGATGAGCCGATGTGGAGTCATCTGCTCACGCGAGACGATCGTGCGGAGATGGGATGGGCGATCGCATTGGGACAGCGTCTGCGGACCATACGCGATGAGGTCAAGGCGTTGTCGGGGGGCCTTGAGGATGCTCAGGATCTCCCAGCGCCATTTTTGGAAGCGGTGGAGATCCTACGCACCTCCGTAGATCCACTCTCCGCGCTCTTTGATCTTGTCGAGGCCGAGATGCGAGCGCATGGAGCCCGCCGCCTCCTTCTCAGAACCGATAATCCAGTCCTGGATCGCTTGGAGTCGCGTCTCGTCGAACTGGCATCGGTTGGCGCCTTCACGACCCGATGCGGTCGTGTTCTTCCTTCGTTCGACAGCGAGGAGATCACGCCCATCCCCCTCGATCTCGAGGCCGTCGAACGTGCGATCGGATTCGAGCAATACTGGGTGCGGATCGCGACCGGCGCGCGTTGGGGCTGGTCGTCCTTCGTACGCGGCGACGACATTCCGATTTCGGCACAGGAGCTATTCGAGGGATTGCAGGACGTCGAGCTGGTCGAGAATGCCGGCGATGCGCACGACACAACAAACCAGCTTCTAGCGGAGGCTGTGGCATCGCGCCAATGGACGATCCCGCCGGGCGCGGTCGTCGACCTCGCGATCGGTCCGTTCGTGCGCATCGAGGTTCGAGAAGTGGGACCGGCGGTCGTTTTCGTTTGCAGGAACGCGCGCTCGGAGTTCATGCCGTTCGTCGTGTTCCCGAAGACGGGTGCGATCGGTGGCAGCATCGCGAGCGTGTTTGACGACGCTCCGCATGGGGAGCGCGTCCAGGCGACGATCCACGTATTGCTAGCGTCAATTGTCCGCGATTTCTGGGTGGTCGAGGAACGGTCGCAGGTGTTCGCACGCGCGCCTGAACCGTTGCGCCGTAAGAGAGCCGCGACCGTGCCGACCAACGGCGCTCCCGCGATTGTCTATCTGCCACGCGTTCGATACCTGAACGCGCCCGACGTTGGTCGCGCCGCGCGTGAGCTGGTGCCTGCGGATCGGCGGGCGCACACCGTGGCGCCGCACCTCCGCCGGTCAGCAAGCGCATCGCCCCATCAGCGCGCGCTCGCGGCGATTCACGGATACTCGGTACCCGAGGGTTTTACGTTTGTCCGGCCGCACCAGCGTGGCGGCGAGGAACGGGAGGTCGTCTTCCGCAGTCGATCGGCGCTTCGAGTGTTGCTGGATGGAATCGACGGAGAGATAGCGGGAGCTGCGTCGCGCGATGCTGACGACTGGTTCGCGTTCGAGACCGCGGTTCGTGACCGCCTAGCGGCTCGCGGGTTCGTCTATGAAAGCGTGCGGCCGCTTCCCGACACGCAGGGGAGTCGCATCGTGGTGAGCGACGGGTTACGGCTTGGAGTCGTTCACGCGCGTCGTTCGCCGCGCGTCGGCGTGAACGCGATTGAAGCGATCATGGCCGACGCGGCTCGGGCTCCGGCGGGGGCTCTCGCCGTGATGATCATCCCTGGGACGGCGACGGATGCGGCCGGCGAGCTGGCCGCACGGACCGGCGTGGAGATCATACAGCTCGGTTCTTGACGGGACTTTGGGCGATCGCGATCCTTCCACACGATGACCAGCGTCAACGATCGAAGCAACGTCTACGGACTGGTGCGATGCGCGGCCGATGGCACCGATACCGGTGTCTCGATGACACCGGCAGCGCGCGATCGTCTCGTCGCCGGCAATGCACCGCATGTTCCCTGCCCTCGCTGCCGGGGGCAGTGCGGGGCGAGGTTCATCGAGGCAAGGCCGCACGGCGAGGGAAACTTGCTCGTCCACCAGGACGACGACAACGGCGGGCGCTGGGCGATCGGGTTCACGTTCATGGCGCAGATGTAACGATGCTGCTCCCGTGTCCCGAGTGTGGACAGCGTATCGCGACGAGAGCGCGCGCTTGCCCCGGCTGTGGGGTCGTCCTCCTTCCGTCGCGTGCGCCTCGTATGGTTGCGTGGGCCGTCGCGGTCGCCCTTGTCGGTGCCGTGGCGGGCTGGTTCGTTGGTGGCTCGCAGCAAGAGCACTGGCGCGAGGCGCAGCTAAACCGCGTCGTCATGACCGGGCAGCGATCCTATGAGGAGCCTGGGCGCGCGATGCCAACGTTGATCGGCCTTGCGATCGGCGTCTTCCTCGGCGCGCTCGGTTCGTACGTCGGACAGGGCGCGCACGCCGCCGACAGACGCGCCAAGCGCGAACTCGACGGCGAGAACCAAGCATGGTTCGCCGAGGTGGATGCGTACGCGCGCGAAGTTGAGGACGCGCTTTCGAGCTCCGGCGAGGCCACCTTGTCCGTCTCCCCCGATCGCATTCGGCATGCTCGCGTCGCGGTACGTCGTGGCAGGCTCGTATGGGGCTCGGATGACCACACGACTGTGCGCCGACCGACCCGCGGCTAAGATGCTTCGTACTCCTCCACGTCCATGTAGAACTCTTGCGGCCACGCGCCCGCATCAATCGCGGCCCGAGCCTGGTCAGGAGAGATGCCCTCGCCCCGTGGCCGGTCCTCTCCTGGGAAGCGGCAGACGGTGGCTCGGTGCGCCTCGGCGAACTCGATCGCCTTCCGGCCCCACATGCGTCGCACTCGTGTTTGCATCATGCGGCGACACTGAGGGCTCGCGCTCAACCCGCGCAAGGTCCAGCCGGGCACGACCAAGGGCCACCCTACCGGGTGGCCCTTGCGTGCTGCGAGAAGTCGGGTACGAAGTCGTGGAGCTGATCAGACTGTGTTCACGTATCGTTGGCCCAGCCATGGAAATTCGATTGTAACATTGCGAAATTGCTAAGGATTTAGCATAATCGCACTCTAGAGGTCTGGGGTTCGATCCCCCACAGCTCCACAAGAAGATCGAGCCTCGCAAGTCAGCGAGGCTCTTTCCATTTTCGGCCGCACGCGGTTCGCATCGCCGAGGTCCTAACGCCTGCGAGTGCGACGCTCAGGTACGGTCGCAGGTACGGTTCCAGCGTCCGACGCTGCCGTGACCTCGATCTCCGGCACGTTCCACCGGCGAGCCGCCTTCGCCTTGGCCGTGGTTGGAGCAGCGACCACCGGCGCGCCGAACCTCACCGCGTTCCGAGCGCGCGCGAGGTGCTCCGGAAGGAGGTGACTGTACAGTCGCGTCACGCGGGCATCCGAGTGGCCGAGCACGCGGGCGAGGAGGAACAGATCGGGCACCTCCTTCAAGAAGTGGCTCGCGTACGTGTGGCGGAGCGTGTGTGGTCCGCCCTGGAGGTTCGCCGCATCACGAGCGCGGTCGAACATGCGCTTCGGCCAGTACGCGTACCGCTCGCCGGTGAGTGTGGCGGGAAATACGTGCCTGCTCTTGCGCGGCAACGCTTGGAGCACGCCATGAAGGTCATCAGAGATCGGGATCTCCCGAGGCCGGCCGCTCTTCGGCTGCCATTCCTCGCTGGGTTCGATCCGGACCATCCGCTGGTTCAGGTCAACGCACTCCCAGGTCAGCGCGAGCGCCTCGCCTCGCCGACATCCTGTGTTCGCCAGGAACACCACGATCGGAACCAGTTCAGGTGAAAGCAGTGCGCACCGTTCCAGGAGCCGGCTCACATCCTCGTCGGACCAGACCAACAACCGGGACTTCTCTCTCACGGGGAGCTTGATCAAGTTCAGGTCGGCAACCGGAACACGCAGGTGACGCGCGTAGGACATCACCGCCTGGAGCACGGCCAGCTCGTTGTTGATGCTGATCGGCTTGATCCCGTCGGCCAGCCGACGTTCCTTGTAGCGTTCCACGTCTAGCGGAGTGATCGCCGTCAACCTGAGGTCGCCGAAGAACTCGATGAGGTCGGCGAGCTGGTAGCGGCGAACGCTCCAGGTCGTCGCCCGAAGGTGCGCCTTCGCGTGTGGCTTGTACCGGTCAACGCAGAAGTCGGAGAACTTGGGCGCGACCCTGCCTTCGACCACGCTTCCCGCCTCGACCTCCACGCGCTTCCGCGCCTCGAACGCCTCCGCGTCCTTCTTGATCCCGTTGACGATCCAGTCCTGTCGCGTTCCTCGGTGCCAGATCCTCACCCGCCACCGGTTCTTCCCTGCTTTGTAGATCGCCACGTGTTTGCTCCTTGCTCCCCGTCGAGACATCGAACATCGCCAGCAGCCCGACGGAAGGGATGCGCCACTGACGGCCAACCTTGCGCGCGCCGGGGATTGCTCCCCGAGCACATAGCGCCACGACGGTCTTGCGCGGCACCTTCAGCACGCGTGCCGCCTCTGTCGGCGTGAGGACGTGAAGCGTTCGGCCAGAGTGATCCACGACGACCACTGCGCCATGGCCGCGATGCCGTAGGCCGGTGGTCGTGCGCGCCGTGCGCCACCACGCTCGTCAGGCGAGAATGGTGGCGCGACGCTTGCGCGACACCCGGTCTCGCTGACCAGCTACCCTCAGCCTGTGAAGCGCCGCCGCCGCCACGAGCTACTTGCCCTTGCGCGTTCTGGAGACCGACGCGCCATGGTCGCCCTCGTCCGCGAGGATGCTCGCGTTCTTGGGGAGGGCTTCGTTGTGGCGGCGCTGGTCGACGCGCGTGCGTTGCTCGCTGAGGCGACCAAGCGCCGGAGCTTCGATGCAAGGCGTCAAGCGCAGGTCGACGCCGCCGAGGAGTTCGTGGAGGAGCTGTCCGACGCGTTACGCCACGTTCCGAACCTGCGGACACGCTCGATCGTCGAGGAATGCGCCCTGCTCACGCGCCATCTCTCGATCGCGCGTCCTTTCATCGTCCGCACGCCTCGCGAGGACCGGCATCGCGCAGACGTCATCCGACAACTCGCGGCGCGTTCGCAGTTGCCCGAGGACGTGGTCAAGGAGTTCCTTTTGCGTCCTCGAACCGGGCCCAAGACTCTCGCGCGCCGGCTGATCGGCAAGAAGTACGCGATCAGCGAGGAGCAAGTCAGGACGCTCCAGAAGAAGTACGGACAACGCTATGCGCGGCGAGTCCCGATCATCGTTCTTCAAGCAAAGCGTCGCGTGCTCAAATAGAAAGACGCATTGCTAGCAGTAGGTGATTGCTAGCATCGTTCAAGACAGAGCTTCGCATTTGCCCCATCGGTTCCCTCATCAGTCACGTCGGCTCGCTTCGCTCGCCACGGTGCCGCTTCGCGGCACCGTGCTGCGACACTTCGGAAAGCAGAAGCGTCGCTTCCTAGTGCCTTCCCCCAGGCTCGCTTCGCTCGCCTGACCCCACCGACACTTGTACCACGACATCGTCGGACACCTCGAAAAACATCCGGGCGGGAAATGCGTGGTGGCACAGTTCAGGAGCGCAATCCCGTGCGCCGCTGCGACGGACGCGTTGAAGTTCGTGGAGGCTCGCACGTGGCACAGTTCGGGCGCGCCGATTTTGCTTGTCTTGATCCGGGGCGGCATCGGTGCATTGAAAAATCGAGCGAACCAGGTGGCACCTTGCTCCTTGCCGCGCCCAGTATCGAGTGCGAGTTCACACGGCGCGAACGGTGCCTGCCGCTCGACGCCGCACGCGCGAGGTCGACGTGGTGGCGGTCGACGTGGTGATGGTCGACGTGGTGGTGGTCGACGTGGTGGTGGTCGACGTGGTGGTGGTCGACGTGGTGATGGTCGACGTGGTGGTGGTCGACGTGGTGGTGGTCGACGTGGTGGTGGCCGCGGCGGACAAGCGTAAGCGCTGTGTGAACCCCACGTGGCGCGGCTTCGCGCGGTCGTGGTAGTGGGCGCGCCAGCGCCGCGCCTGCGGGTCAGGCGGTCGGCGACGCCGCGACGTTCGGAGGAGGGACGGTGACGCG
>CAADGB010000058.1 GCA_900696455.1 uncultured delta proteobacterium | reverse complement strand
TCGCCGTGCGGCGTCAGCGCCCGCGTCGGCGCGCGGCATCAGCGCCCGGCGCCGGCGTGCGGCGTCAGCGCGGGGCATCAGCCCCCTGGCGCCGGCGCGCGGCATCAGCGGCAGGGCGCGCGGCCCCGGCGCGCCGGTCTCAGCGCGCGGCGCGAGCGCGGCGCTCGGCCGCCTTCGCCATGTCGACCAGGCGGGGCAGCGACAGCGACGCCAGCTTGGCGACGTACGGCTGATCCTTGGCGCGGTTGAGCGCCTTCGCCAGCGCGCCGACCAGCTTGTCGCGGTCGCCGTAGGTCTTCTTGACCTGCTCGGCGACGGCGGCCAGCTTGAGGAGCTGCTGGTTGGAGGCCTTGAGCAGGCGATCCTTGAGCGCGCCCTCGTCCTGACCGTCGGTGGCGAGCACGCCGGCGATCGAGTCGACCAGCTTGTCCTTGGTGCCGTACAGCGCCTTCATGCGGGCCAGCGGGCCGCGGGGCGCGGCGGGCGCCTTGGCGGCGGCCTTCTTCGGGGTCCTGGTCGCCTTGGGGGCGGCCTTCTTCGAGGTGTCGGCCTTGGCCGCGGTCTTCTTCGCCATGACGGTCTCCGAGGGGTCGCGATGCGGGTGAGCGGGTGGGTCAGTTGGCCGTCGCGGGCGCCAGGGCGGGCTCGCCCGGGGCGCCTTCGACGATACCCGCGTCCGCGGGCTGCGCATCCTGACCGCTGGGCCGCCCCCTGTCAATCGCCTGCAGCACCTGGCGGAGGTCGGCCTCCGTGAGCGCCACTCGGAACCGCGCCTCCGCGCCGCGGGCGTCGACCTCCACCTTGGCCACGGCCCGCCCCAGCCCCAGGGCCTGGGCGGCCATCGCCACCATCCCCAGCTCCTTGCGGGCGAAGCGGACCAGGGCCTGGGCGTCGCCGTCCGCCGCCATCATGAACGAGATGGTCCCGGCCAGGCCCGCCCGCGCCGACAGCGAGCCGTGGAGCGCCCGCGGCGGCGCGGTGACCTCGCCCTTGGTGATGCGGGTGAGGGCCTGGCCGAGCTCGGCGTCCATGAGCGCCACCGCCCAGATCGAGGCCCCGCGGTCGACCTGGGCCAGGAGCGGCCCGAGCTCGGCGCTGGCCTCGACCTTGGGGCCGTCGGCGACCGCGGCCAGCACCCAGCGCTCGTCGGGGCCGACCACGACGGTGTCGGCCTGGCCGAAGGCGAGGTGGAGGACGCGCGCGCCCTCGGTCAGCTTGTAGAGCGGGCGGCCGCCGACGTCGCGCACCGAGAGCTGGCCGCCGCCGCCGCCGGCCCCGGCCTGCAGGCAGCGGGTGAGCGCGGCCTCGGCCAGCTCGCCGGTGGCGACCAGGAGCGACGGCGGCGAGGCCGCGCCCTTGCCCGCGCGGGGCCCCAGGGCCAGGTGGACGCTGCGCACCTGGCGGGTCACGTCGACGCCGCAGTCGCGGGCGAGGCGGGCCAGGCGCGCCGCCAGCTCGGGGTCGCGCACCAGCATCTGGTCGACGGCGCGGGCCACCACCGCCGCCTGCGCGAGCTGGGCGACGTCGAGGCCGACCACCACCGAGGCGTCGGCGGGGATGGCGGCCAGCGCCGCCACCGGCAGCGGCGGCCGCTGCTCGGACGCCCGCTTCTTGCAGCCGCCGGCGAGGGCGGCCGCGGCCACGGCCGCCCCCAGCGCCACCAGGGTGGCGCGACGGGGGCCGGGAGCTCGACGCGGACGCAACGCGACTAGAACGAGTCGGCCATCGAGGCCATTTCCTCGAGCTGCTTCTGGTCGAACTTGAACGACGCCAGGACGTCGCTGCCCTTGGCCGAGACCTTGATGGCGTCGACGAACTTGCCCTGGGGCGTCTTCTTCAGCTCGCCCACGCCCATCTTGTACATGCCGACGATGGCGTTGGCGTCGTCGGCGCTGTCGAGGCGGACCCGGGCCTCGCCGTCGAGGCCCGCGCCGACGTTGACCGAGCCGAAGATCGCCTTGATCTTGAACGGCATCGGCATCTGCTGCATGACCTTGGCGTTGCCGTTCATGAGGAAGAACAGCGCCGAGCCGGTCTTGACGTCGTCGAGCAGCTTGACGAACGCGGCCGAGCTGGTCAGGCCGTCGCCGTCCTTGGCCGCGGCGGCGGCGGTGAGCGCGGCCTTGTCGGCGGTGCCGTCACCCTGCTTGATGATGAGCAGGGTCTTGTCGTCGACGAACAGGGCGCGCAGCGAGGCCTCGCCGCCCTCCGACAGCTCGACGTAGTCGCCGTCGACGACCACGCTCTTGCCCTCCTCGGGCTTCTCGGCCGCCATCTTCTTGAGGCAGTCGATGAGCGGCCCCTTCTCGAAGCCGCGCACGAACATCGTGGCGTCGCCGAGATCGCCCATCCCGAGCTGGCCGCCCATCAGGACGCCGGTCAGCTTCTCCAGGGGATCGAAGCCGCACTTGCTCTTGAACTCGGCGAGCTCCTTGCCCGCGCTCTCCAGGAGCTTGGGCTCGTACTTCTTCCACAGCGCGCTCTTGCGGAGCTGGGTGAAGTCGAGGCCGACGATGAACTCGGTCTCCTTGGGCATCGCCGCCAGGGCGCGGGTGAGCCCGCCCTGGGCCGGGGCCAGCGCCGAGGCGCCCGCGGCGCCCTTGGCGCCGCCGCCTCCGCCGCCACCACCGCTCTTGCCCTTGTCGCAGGCGACCAGCGCACCCGCGAGCGCGAGCGGCAACACCACAGTCCGAGCCAGCTTGTTCATCGTCGAGGTTCCTCCCGAAAAGTCCGGCGGTTGTAACACGATCCCCCGACCGGGCAACCCGGGTGCCGGCCGATCGCCCGGACCGCGCCGGCGGGGGCGGTGGTCGCGACGGGCCGGGCGCGGCGCCGGGCCGGGCCGCGTGAGATCTGCCGTGATCTCGCTGCGCTGGGAGAAAGTCCGGGTCCGGACGCAACCGCGGCGGGGCCCGACCGAGAACACCCACCATGATGGACGACGCCAGAGACGTTCTAGAGGTCATCGCCGTCACGATCGGTGGGCTCGGTGGGCCCGGTGGGCCCGGTGGGCCCGGTGGGCCCGGTGGGCCCGGTGGGCTCGGCGAGCTCCGGGCCGAGTTCGCCGATCCGCTCATGCACCAGGTCCACGCCGAGCTGCGGCTGGTGGGGCGCACGCTCATGCCCGTGCTCCTCCAGGGCGAGACCGGCACCGGCAAGGAGGTGGCCGCGCGCGTCCTCCACGCCGGCTCCTGCCGCGGCGCCGGGCCGTTCGTCGCCGTCAACTGCGCGGCGATCCCGACCCCGCTCATGGAGAGCGAGCTGTTCGGCCACGAGCGCGGCGCCTTCACCGGCGCGATCGGCGCGCGCGCCGGCGCGTTCGAGAACGCCGACGGCGGCACGATCTTCCTCGACGAGATCGGCGAGCTCGCGCTCGACGCCCAGGCCCGCCTGCTGCGGGTCCTGGCCGAGCACCGCTACACTCGCCTGGGCTCGGGGGTCGAGCGCCGCGCCAGCGCCCGCATCGTCGCCGCGACCAACCGCGATCTCGACGCCGAGGTCACCGCCGGCCGCTTCCGCGCCGACCTCTACTTCCGCCTGTCGTCGGCGACCGTCACCATCCCGCCCCTGCGCGCGCGTCCGCGCGACCTGGAGCACCTCGCCGACCGCTTCGTCGCCGCGGCGGCGCGCGAGCTGGAGCGGGACGAGCCGGGGCGCGGCGAGGCGGCGGGCGAGCCGGGGCGCGGCGGCGGCGCGGCGGGCGACGCGGCGGCGGGCGAGCCGGGGCGCGGCCAGGCGGTGGACGAGCTCTCGCTCTCGGCCGAGGCCATGCGCTGCATCCAGCGCCACGCCTGGCCCGGCAACGTCCGCGAGCTCAAGGACGCCATGACCTACGCCGTGGCGCGCGCGCGGGCCGCCGGCGCCACGCAGATCGCCGCCGACCACCTGCCGGCCCGCGTCCTGCGCCGCGCGCCGCCGACCTGGCCACCGACGATGCCCGCCCTCGCCGCCGACCCCGCGCCCGAGTCGACCGCGTGGCCGGGCCTGCCGGCCCGCTTCGAGCCCATCGACCGCGAGCTCGCGCGCCTGGAGGAGCTGCGCATGCGCCAGGCGCTCGAGGTGACCGGCGGCGTCCAGAGCGCCGCCGCCGAGCTCCTGTCGATGCCGCGCCGGACCTTCCTCACCAAGATGGGCGTCTACAAGATCGCCTCGCGGCGCGAGCGCCGGAACGGCGCACTGCGCGAGGACGGCGCACCCGGGAAGCGCTGAACCCGCGCGCGTCCGCGCGGCCACCTCCTCGCAGCGCGCGTCGACGCGGATCGAGCGTGTGGCGAGGTTCTTGCGATGGCCCACCGCCATGCGTACGCGGACCATGGGACCTCATGTGAGCGCTCGCCTGCGCGGGCTGTTCGTGCTCCTCGGCTGCATGCTGGGCGCGGTCGGCATCGCGCTCGGCCAGTCGGGACCGGTGTCGCCCCAGGGCGCGCACCACACGACCGTCGGACCCGGCGCCGGGCTCGGCGCGCCGGTCTCGCCGACCGGCGGCTACGCGGCCGAGGTGCCGCTCGACCTGCCGGCGCCGCGCGGCCCGCTGCCGGTGCCGCTGTCGATCGTGTACACGGGCAGCTCGCGGGCCGGCGCGGCCGGCGCCGGCTGGGACGTGCCGCTCTCGTACGTGCGGCGATCGAGGACGCCGTGGCGCCGCAAGCCGGCGGCCACGCCCGATGGCTCGCTGAGCGCCGCCGAGCGCGTCCACGTCTCGCTCGGGGGCGGGACGCAGCTCATGGTCCCCAAGGGCGACGTCTACGTCCCGTACGCCGGCAGCGAGTACAGCGAGCTGCGCCAGGACGGTGAGAGCTGGCGGCTGCGGACCCTCGACAACCTCGAGTACCGGTTCGAGCCGTCGAGATCGCTGGGGACGCGCGGCGATCCCGATCTCTGGATGCTGGTCGAGATCCGCGACCTGACGGGCACCGACAAGGTCGTGCTCCGGTACGGGGCGGGGAGCTGCGGGGACTTCCAGCTCACCTCCATCGCCCACACGTTCGGTCCCACGATCGACCACGAGGTCGCCCCCTTGTACGTCATCGACCTGGCCTACACCCGCTGGGGCGAGAGCTGCTCGGCGTTCGACGTGAGCTACATCGACGGGGTCAGCTTCGGTCACGCGGAGGTCCTCGCGCGCGTCGCCGTGACCGCACGCAACAACCTGGACCCGGCCGCGCCGCCGCGCGCGATCCGCACGTACCACCTCTCGTACGAGACCGAGCCCGACACCAGGAAGCCTCGCCTCGCCTCGGTCGACGTCGCCGGCGAGGCCGGCACGACCACGCCACCGCTGCCGGTCGCCCGGTACGGCTACGGCGCGCTCTCGGCCGCGGTCGCTGATCCCTCCCCACCCTACCTGGATCGCCGCATCCGCTACGGAGCGTGGGAGCCCGTCGCCCGACCGTCGTGGCTGGCGCTGGCAGGCTTCGCCGACGACATCGCGACGACGGACGTCCATCGCTACAGCGTCATCGCCCACCCCGGCACCGAGTGGAGCTGGGTGCGCGGCCACGTCGAGACGACTCGAGTGCGCCACGTCCTGCGCGACTTCACCGGCGATGGCGTGCCGGACCTGCTCTTCCGCTACGGCGGAACGTGGGTGCTCCACCCCGCGCGGCTCACCGCGAACGGCGTGACCTACGACACCGCCCCGACCAGCTGGGACCAGGCATCGGGCCCGAACGAGGTCCACGTCCAGAGTACGTTCACCTTCTCGCCGCAGACCGCGTCGGGCGTCGGCGCTCCGTTCGTGCTCGGCGAGGACCCGGGGCGTTTCGCGCGCGAGGCGCTGATAACGACCGAGACGTGGAACGAGTTCGTCGACTGGAACGGCGACGGGCGCCTCGACGTCGTCGACGTCAAGGGCGGCCAGGACGCCGACCACTGGAAGATCTGGCTGAACGAACCCGACCCGACGGCGGCCGTGCGCTGGCGCCCGATCCAGGTCGACATCGGCCCGGTGCGCGCCGACCTCGCGAGCCGCGGCCTCGCGCGCGAGGACTTCTCGTTCCTGCTCACGACGCTCGACTGGTCCGATCGGCTGCCTACCCAGCGCACGCGCTCCTGGCCACGCCTCGAGACGAGGACATGCACGCAGAGCGACTGCGACCCGGACGACTGCAGCCTACCGGACTGCCCCGCGACCTGCGACGCGAACGGCAACCCGTGCTCGTTCGGGAACTCCACCGAGACCCGCGGGACCGACTCGGTCACCGAGTGGCAGATCGCCGATGTCAACGGAGATGGGTTTCCCGACATCGTGGCCAACGATCGGCCGGCCCGCTACTGCGAGACGAATCACCACGAGGGGAACCTGGCCGCGATCAACGACACGTCCGTGTACTGCTTCAATGGCACGTTCGATCCCGAGGCGCCCGAGCACGGTTGCACGATGGTCCACCGCGAGTGGCTCACGCGCGACAGCGAGTGCGCCGGGGAGGCGGTTCCGGGAGCGGCGCTCTACTTCGCGAGCCGCGCCGGGCCGTACACGGGCGCACCCGGTTCGCCGTTCGCGAGCGTGCCGCAACCGCTCGGCACCGCGACCGGGGTGTGGACCACCGGCGTCGATGGCGGGCTCGTGTGGGACGGCGAGGACTTCGAGACGCTGAGCGCCTCCTGGCAAGCGGCCGGCATCGACGACCGCTTCGCGACCGGGACGCTGCGCGCCGTCCCATTCGACCGGCACGACACCGCGGAGTTCGAGACCGACCGTCACCTCCGCTGCCCGACGGGCGGCTCTGACCATCCAGCCCCGTTCGTATCCCGCCAGACCCGAGCGCTCATCGACCTGAACGGCGACGGCCTGGCCGACCTCATCGACGCGACCCGCCCGCACCGCGCGACGGTCCGGTTCAACAACGGCCTGAGGCTCGCCGACTGGGCAGCGATCGAGGAGGTACCCGGTGGCTCCTTCGAGATCTCGAAGTCCACCGGCTCCTGCGATGGCGACGACCGGACCATCGCCGGCCTCATGGACCTCGACGGCGACGGCAAGCCGGAGCTCGTGCGCGCGTACGGAGGCGAGCTGCAGATGTCGCGCCTGCTGCCCAGCGAGGGCGAGAACCTGCACGCGGTGGGCCGGCTGACCCGCATCGAGAACGGCCACGGCGGGGTCGTGCACCTCACCTACGGCAACGCCAAGCAACTCTTCCAGACCAAGCACGCCGTCCCGTTCCCCGAGATCGTCCTCACCCGGAGCCAGACGAGCACGCTGGACGCCTCGGCGCCGGCGATGGAGCCGACCTACTTCGCCTACGGGGTCGCCGAGCTCGAGTACGATCCGCTGGCCGGCCGCTGGGTCTTCCCCGGATACCGGCGGCACGTGGTGCTCGCCGGCACCTCGTACAAGGACGGCTGGGTGCAGGGCGTCGCGGCGGTCTCCGAGAACGCGCCGCCCGCGGTCGCCGGCTCGCCGTACCCGTTCCACGTCCAGGCCCACCGCCCGATCTGCCAGGGCTTCCACGAGGGCACCTTCAACACCCAGTCGTTCCTCGACGTGCCATGCACCGGCGAGTTCGGCGAGGTCCGCACCGCGTACGGCTCGCGGCTCGTGGTCGCGCCGTCCGTGGTCGACCCGGCCGCGGCGCTGGAGTGCAGCGATCTCGACCCGGCGACCGGCCAGCCCTTCGGCTACGGTCGCTGCGGGTCCGCGGGCGTGGTCTACGCCGCGTCGACCGAGGCCTGGGAGGGCCTGGCGGCGCCGCCGGCGCTGACCAACACGCTGGCCCGCACCGGGGTCGTCCAGGTCGACGCCTACGGTCGGCCGGTCGAGCTGAGGAACGAGGGCGACGTGCGACGCCCCGGCGACGACGTCTGCACGAACATCGCCTACGCGGAGCCCGCGGGCGGCGGCCCGTTCCCGACCGTCCCCGCGTCGATCGAGCTGACCGACTGCGGGATCGACGCCCCCGAGGGCCAGCCGCGGAGGATCGCCGCGACCCACCTCCGGTACGACGGGCTGCCCGCCGGCGAGGTCGGACGTGGCCGGCTCACCGGCCGCCTCGTCGATCGCTACGAGGGCACGACCTACGTCGCGACCCACGAGCAGGAGCGCCTCACCTACGACGCGCTGGGGATGGTCGACCGCGTCGAGCGCCCCCGCGGCCTCGGCACGGCCACGACCGTGACCACGCGCATCTTCCGCGACGCGTTCGGCGCGACCGTGACGGCCTCGCAGGACCGTGCGACCGATCTGGCGACGACGCTCGATCGCGCCTACTTCGAGTCGACCTGGCCGTCGCTGGGCGTCTCGATGCGCGACGAGCAGGGCGTCACCACGCTCCAGGATCTCGACGGCCACGGCCGCGTCGTCCGCGAGCGCGCCATCGGCCGCGACGGCACCGAGACCACGCTGCGCCGCGTGAGCTACGCCCCCGACGGTCGCTCGGTCACCGCCGAGTCGTTCCCCGAGACCACGCCGCCCGGCACCGAGGACACCGCGCCGCGCCAGCGCGCGACGACGGTGTTCGACGCCCTGCTCCGCCCCCGCTTCACGCAGAGCGCGCTCGGCGGCGACTACGGCGGCCAGACCGTCGTGAGCGGCCTCGTCGACTACGACCCGCACGGTCGGGTCGCCTTCGTCGCCGAGCCGTTCCCGTGGTCGGCCACGCCGTTCGTCCCGGGCACCCAGCCCGGCCAGGTCCGCGGCGTCACCAGCGTCTTCGACCTCCGCGGCCGGGTCGTGCGCCAGATCGAGCAGCTCGGCCGCGACGAGGCCCCGCTGTCGTCGTCGGTCGCCGGCGACACCTA
>CAADGB010000057.1 GCA_900696455.1 uncultured delta proteobacterium | reverse complement strand
GCTCGGGCGGCTCAGGCCGACCGGAGAGATGCAGCTCGCCGCTCGTTTCCCGCACTCTCCGACCGCGGTCGGTGAAGCGCTCCTGACGAACGGCGCCGACAAGCGCCCGACATCACTCGCGCGACGGCCGCGGCTTGTCGGCCTTCGACACGCCCTCGCTGACGCTCGGGCGGCTCAGGCCGACCGGATAGATGCAGCTCGCCGTTCGTTTCCCGCACTCTCCGACCGCGGTCGGTGAAGCGCTCCTAGCGAACGGCGCCGGCAGCGCCCGACATCACTCGCGCGACGGCCGCGGCTTGTCGGCCTTCGACACGCCCTCGCTGGCGCTCGGGCGGCTCAGGCCGACCGGAGAGATGCAGCTCGCCGCTCGTTTCCCGCACTCTCCGACCGCGGTCGGTGAAGCGCTCAGGCCGACCGGAGAGATACGCCCGCCGTTCGTCCCCCCGCCACTTCCGACCGCGGTCGGGTTCGGATCCGGGCTCGGGTTCGGATCCGAGCTCGGGTTCGGGCTCGGGTTCGCGCGGCGTGATCGAGCTCCGCGGAACGGTGGTGCGCGCAGGAAGGCGCGGTGGGGCCGGCCGCCCGCGAGACGGCCCGGGCGGGCTCGCGCTCGTACCGCAGCTCCGCACGAGGGCAGCCCGGGTGGATCGATCCGCGCCCTCCGCTGCACCTCACCGCCGCGTGTCCGGCACAGCGAGGACCCGAGCGCGAGACGGCCTGGGCCGTCGCTGCGGGCAGGCCCCACGCGCCGGCCACGCCGGGGCACCCACGCCCCGGGAGTATCACCAGATCCCCGCGCCCCGGCGCGCTGACCACCCGCGCCCTCGCGCCCTCGCGCCCTCGCGCCCTCGCGCCCTCGCGCCCGCTCGCGCCCTCGCACCCGCCCGCGCCGCCCGCCCGCCGCCCGACGCCCGCCGCCCGCCGCGGCGGCTCCGCCGCGGTCGCCGCTCAGCCGGCGCCGCCGCCCGACGACTTCTTCTCGTCGCGGGCGGCGATCATGGCCTTCGCGTAGTCGCGGTTCATCATCGCGATGTAGTCGCGGCTGATCCCCTTGGGGCAGGCCGCCTCGCACTCGTAGTGGTTGCTGCAGTTGCCGAAGCCGGCCGCGTCCATCGCCTCGACCATCGCCCGGGTCCGCCGCGCCCGCTCCGGCTGCCCCTGCGGCAGGCTGTGCAGGTGGCCCAGCTTCGCGGCCACGAACAGCATCGCGCTCGAGTTCGGACAGGCCGCGACGCACGCCCCACACCCGATGCACGCCGCCGCGTCCATCGCCCGATCCGCGTCGACCTTCGGCACCGGCACCGCGTTGCCGTCCGGCGCCGAGCCGACGTTGGCGGTGACGAAGCCGCCGGCGGCGATGATCTTGTCGAACGCCGTGCGGTCGACGCACAGGTCGCGCACCACCGGGAAGGCGCCCGCACGCCACGGCTCGATCCAGATCTCGTCGCCGGCCTTGAAGTACCGCATGTGGAGCTGGCAGGTCGTGGTCCCGGCGTTGGGCCCGTGGGGCCGGCCGTTGATCACCAGCGAGCAGGTGCCGCAGATACCCTCGCGGCAGTCGGAGTCGAACGCCACCGGCTCCTCGTCCCGCTCCTGGAGCTGCTGGTTGAGGATGTCGAGCATCTCGAGAAACGAGGCGTGCTCGCTCACGCCCTTGACCTTGTAGGGCTTCAGCTCGCCCGAGGTCTCGCGCTCGCCCGGCCGATCGGGCTTGGCCTGGCGCCAGATGTGGAGGGTGAGATCGAGGGTGCGGTCGCTCATCTACTTGTAGCTCCGGGTCGCGAGCTTCACGTTCTCGAAGGTCAGCGGCTCGACGTGGCGCACCGGCGCCTGGCCCTCGCCCTGGTACTCCCAGGCGGCGACGTGGCAGAACCGCTCGTCGTCGCGCTGGGCCTCGCCGTCGGCCTGGTACTCGGTGCGGAAGTGGCCGCCGCAGCTCTCCTCGCGCTCGAGCGCGTCGCGGCACAGGAGCTCGCCGAACTCGAGGAAGTCGGCGACGCGGCCGGCCCGCTCCAGCGACTGGTTGAAGGTCTCGCGCTCGCCCAGGATGCGGGCGTCGGCCCAGAACTGCGCGCGCAGCTCGGGGATGAGGCCGAGCGCCTTCTCCAGGCCGGCGCGGTCGCGAGCCATGCCGCAGTACTCCCACATGATGTGGCCGAGCTCCTTGTGGAAGGACTCGACCGTGCGCTTGCCCTTGGCGCCGACCGTCATCAGGCGGTCGACGCGCGCCTTGACCTCGCCCTCGACCGCGCGGAAGGCGGCGTGGTCGTCGGCCACCCGCGCCGCGGGACCGATGCCGGCCAGGTAGTGGCCCAGGGTGTACGAGATGATGAAGTAGCCGTCGGCCAGGCCCTGCATCAGCGCCGAGGCGCCGAGGCGGTTGGCGCCGTGGTCGGAGAAGTTGGCCTCGCCGAGCACGAACAGGCCCGGGATCGTCGACTGCAGGTGGTAGTCGACCCACAGCCCGCCCATCGCGTAGTGGACGGCGGGGTAGATGCGCATCGGGACCTTGTACGGGTCCTCGCCGGTGATGCGCTCGTACATCTCGAACAGGTTGCCGTACTTCTCGGCGATGACGCCGGCGCCCATGCGCTTGATGGCGTCGCGGAAGTCGAGGAAGACGCCGCGGCCGCCCGGGCCCACGCCGCGGCCGTCGTCGCACGCCTCCTTGGCCGCGCGGCTGGCGATGTCGCGCGGGCTGAGGTTGCCGAACGACGGGTACTTGCGCTCGAGGTAGTAGTCGCGATCGTCCTCGGCGATCGAGCCCGGATCGCGGGTCGCGCGCTCGACGTCCTCCCGCTTCTTCGGCACCCAGACCCGGCCGTCGTTGCGCAGCGACTCGCTCATCAGCGTGAGCTTGGACTGGTAGTCGCCCGAGACCGGGATGCAGGTGGGGTGGATCTGCGTGTAGCAGGGGTTGGCGAAGGCGGCGCCCCGCTTGTAGGCGCGGTAGGTGGCGGTGACGTTCGAGCCGACCGCGTTGGTCGACAGGTTGAAGACGTTGCCGTAGCCGCCGGTGGCCAGCACGACGGCGTGGCCGGCGTGCGACGAGATCTTGCCGGTGACCAGGTCGCGGACGACGATCCCGACCGCGCGGCCGTCGACGGTGACCAGGTCGAGCATCTCGGTGCGCGGGAACATCGTGACCTTGCCGGTCGCGATCTGCCGCGACAGCGCCTGGTAGACGCCGATCAGGAGCTGCTGGCCGGTCTGGCCGCGGGCGTAGAACGTGCGCGAGACCTGGGCGCCGCCGAAGCTGCGGTTGGCCAGGGTGCCGCCGTACTCGCGGGCGAACGGCACGCCCTGGGCCACGCACTGGTCGATGATGTCGACCGAGACCTCGGCCAGGCGGTGGACGTTGGCCTCGCGGGCGCGGAAGTCGCCGCCCTTGACCGTGTCGTAGAACAGCCGGTGCACGCTGTCGCCGTCGTTCTGGTAGTTCTTGGCGGCGTTGATGCCGCCCTGGGCGGCGATCGAGTGGGCGCGGCGCGGCGAGTCCTGGACGCAGAAGCAGGCGACGTCGTAGCCGAGCTCGGCCAGGGTGGCGGCGGCGGCGCCCCCGGCCAGGCCGCTGCCGACGACGATGACCTTGTACTTGCGCTTGTTGGCCGGGTTGACGAGCTTGAGCTCGAAGCGAGCCCGGCTCCACTTCTCGGCGATCGGGCCCGATGGGATGCGTGCGTCGAGGTTCATGGTCAGAGCTCGATGATGCGGGCGACCACCGCCGGCGGCGGCGCGGCGTAGCCGACGGCGAGCACGAAGCCGAGCGTCGGCCCCAGCTTGTCGGTGACGCCCTCGTACTTGGGGTGACGCAGGCCGAGCGACTGCAGCCAGCTCGACGCGCCGTGGGCGAGGTGGAACGACAGCAGCGTGACCGCGACCAGGTACGAGATGAGGATGGGCACGTTGCGGAAGCCCATCACGAACATCGAGTACGCGTCGTAGCGGCCCTCGCCGTCGAGCTGGTGGAAGTAGTCGGGCTGGACCCAGCCCAGGGTGAAGTGGGCCAGGTGGTAGATGATGAACGCGAGCACGACCAGGCCGGTCAGCGTCATCGAGCGGGCGAAGACGCTGGTGGCGCGGGTCTTGAACACGGCGTACTTGTGCGGCCGGGCGGCGGCGTTGGCGCGGGCCAGGCCGATGGCCGTGACCACGTGCAGCACCAGGATGGCGAGCAGCCCGCCGCGCGCGGCCCACTTGAGCGCGCCCAGCGACTGCAGGAAGTGGGCGTAGCTGTTGTAGGCGTCGCGGCCGCCGAACATGCCCAGGTGCCCGACCATGTGGACGATGGCGAACAGGAGCAGCCCGAGGCCGGTCAGCGCCATGACCTGCTTGGCACCCACCGACGAGCGCACGTAGCTGACGAACCAGCTCATGGCCCCATGACTTCGCATATCGAGGAGTTTCCTGCAATTCGCCGGTGCGGCGATCACGCGATCCGATGCCGCAGGGCCTCCCCACGTTGCAGGCGGCCGACGTTGTCGACGACGATGTCGGCGATGCGGTCGAAGGCCTGCGTGGTCGAACCGGCGACGTGGGGCAACGTGACCACGCGGGGGTGGGCGAACAGGGGGTCGGCCGGATCCCAGGGCTCCTCCCAGAACACGTCGAGGCCGACCCCGCCCAGGTGCCCGCGGTCGAGGGCGGCGACCAGGGCGTCGCGGTCGATCACCGCCCCGCGCGCGACGTTCACGACCAGGGCGTGAGCCGGCAGGGTCGCCAGGGCACGGGCGTCGAGGAGGCCGCGGGTCGCCGGCGAGAGCGGGCACGACAGGCAGACCGCGTCGGCCCGCGCCAGCTCGGCCAGGAGCTCGGCCCGCGTCGTGCGCGAGCCGGCGGTGCGCACGACCATGCCCAGGGCGCGGGCGCGCTCGACGAGGGCGCCGCCGGTCCGGCCGGGCCCGACCACCAGGAGGGTCGCGCCGGCGAGCTCGGTGCCAGGCGGCGAGCCGATCACGCCGGCGGCGAACGCGGCCCGGGCCTCGGGCCAGCGGCGCGCGCACAGGAGCAGCAGCAGGAGGGCGGCCTCGGCCACCGCCACCTGGTTGGCGCCGGGGGCGTTGCACACCGGCACGCCGTGGGCGCGGGCGGCCGCGAGGTCGATGCCGTCGGTCCCGGCCGCCGGCTGCTGGACCAGGCGGAGGCCGCCCGCGGCGGCGGCGGCGAGGACCGCGGCGTCGACCGGGGCGTTGGACGGCAGCAGCACGTCGACGGGCGCGGCCGCCAGCTCGTCGACCAGCGGCCGCCGCCGGTCCCAGGTGCGCAGGTGGTGGTCGGGCCCGAGGCGGCGGGCCAGGAGCGCCGGGACCTCGGGCCAGCCCGAGCCGCAGAACAGGAGCTGCACGGTCCGGTGTTCTAGCCCATCGCGCGCGGGCCGGCACCGGCGCCCGGCGGCCCGGGTCGCGTCGATTGCTGGCACAATCGCGCGGTGGCGCAGGTCATCGCGGACCGCTTCGAGATCGAGCGTCTCGCCGAGTCCGGCGGGATGGGCTCGGTCTACCTGGCCCGCGATCGCCTCACCGGCGAGCCGGTGGCGGTCAAGCTCCTGGCCCGCGCCAACGAGCGCTGGGCCGAGCGCTTCCGCCGCGAGGCCCTGGCCCTGGCCGAGCTCACCCACCCCTCGATCGTCCGCTACGTCGCCCACGGCGTCAGCGCCGCCAACGAGCCGTGGCTGGCCATGGAGTGGCTCGACGGCGAGCCGCTGTCGGTGCGGCTGCGCCGCGGCCGGCTGTCGATCGCCGAGGGCCGCGACCTCGGCATCCGCATCGCCGAGGCGCTGTCCGCCGCCCACAAGGCCGGCGTCATCCACCGCGACCTCAAGCCGGCCAACGTCTTCCTCGTCGACGGCGACGTCCGCCAGGCCAAGCTGCTCGACTTCGGCGTCGCCCGCCTGCGCACGATGATCAGCGACACCACCCGCACCGGCGACAAGGTCGGCACCCCGCGCTACATGGCGCCCGAGCAGGTGCGGGCGGCGCGCGCCGTCGACTGGCGCTGCGACCTGTGGAGCCTGGGCTGCGTGCTGTTCACCAGCCTGTCGGGGCGGCCGCCGTTCTCGGCCGCCGACGAGATGGCGACCTGGGGCAAGATCTTGCTCGAGGAGGCGCCGCCGCTGGCGACGGTGCGGCCCGACGCGCCGCCGGCGCTGGTGGCGCTGGTGCGGCGCCTGCTCGAGAAGGTGCCCGAGCTGCGGCCGGCGAGCGCGGCGGCGGTGGCCGACGAGCTGCGGCGCATCGATCGGCCCGAGGTCGCCGACTCCACCGGCATCACCGCGGTCGGCGCGTCGCTGGCGACCTCGAGCGAGCACCGCCGGGTGGCGATCGTCATGGTCGGCTCGGCGGCCGACGACGACGAGCTGACCAGCGGCGCCCGCGAGGACACCGAGCCCGAGGCCCCGGTCTACGTCGAGCTCGCGGCCTGCGCCGAGCGCTACGGCGGCGCGTTCGAGGCCCTGGCCCGCGGCGGTGCCATCATCACCTTCGCCGGCTCGCCGTCGGCGACCGACCTGGTCGCCCGCGCCGCCCGCTGCGCGCTCGACGCCCGCCGGGTGTGCGACGGCGCCCTGGCCCTGGCCTCGGGCCGCGGCACCGTCGGCACGGTGCCGGTCGGCGACGCCATCGACCGCGCCGCCACCCTGCTCCGGCGCGCGGTCTCGGGCACCGAGCCGCTGCGCCCGGTCGCGATCGACGAGGTCACCGCCGCCCTCCTCGGCCCGCGCTTCGCGGTCGACGGCGTGCCGCTGCCGTCGCTGGTCGGCGAGCGCGCCGACGACGGCGTCCGCGTCATCCTCGGCCGGCGCACGCCCACGGTCGGGCGCGAGCGCGAGCTGACGATGCTGCTCCAGGCCTGCACCGACGCCGCCGACGAGCCGGCGGCGCGAGCGGTGGTGGTCACCGGCGACGCCGGCATCGGCAAGTCGCGCCTGCGCCACGAGCTGATCGAGCGCCTCGAGGGCCTGACCGAGCAGCCGCGGATCTGGATCGGCCGCGGCGACCCCATCCGCGCCGGCTCGCCGTTCTCGCTGCTGGGCTCGGCCCTGCGCCGCCGCATCGGCGCCGCCGAGCAGCTCCTGACCGACGAGGATCGCGCGATCGCCGCCGGCTGCGTGGCCGCCGCGGTCGACGAGCTCGAGCTCGACGATCGCGAGCGGGTGACCGCGTTCCTGTCGGAGCTGGTCGGCTCCCACGTGCCGTCGGCGCCCAACCCCCAGCTCGCCGCCGCCCGTCGCCAGCCCCGGCTGATGAGCGACCAGGTGCGGCGCGCGTTCCTCGACTTCGCCCAGGCCGACGCCGCCCGCCGGCCGCTGGCCTGGATCCTCGACGACCTGCACTGGGGCGACCAGCCGTCGATCGAGCTCATCGACGAGGCGCTGCGGGTGATGGCCGATCAAGCGCTGGCGGTGATCGCCTTCGCCCGGCCCGAGGCCGAGGGCCTGTTCCCGCGGCTGTGGGCGCAGCGCGACGCCACCCAGGTCCGGCTCGGCCCGCTGTCGCGCAAGGCGGCGACCCGGCTGGTGCAGGACGTGCTGGGCCGGGCCACCCCCGAGCCGCTGGTCGCCCAGATCGTCGAGCGCGCCGCCGGCAACGCCTTCTACCTCGAGGAGCTGGTGCGCGCCGCCGCCGCCGGCCAGGTCGAGCGCCTGCCCGAGAGCGTGGTGGCGATGGTCCAGGTCCGGCTCGAGGCCCTGCCGGCGCCGGCCCGCCAGGTGCTGCGCGGCGCCTCGGTGCTGGGCGCGCGCTTCGCGCTGCGACCGCTGATGGCGCTGCTCGGCCGCGAGCTGCCCGAGCGCGAGGTCGAGCAGCTCCTCGAGGATCTGGTGGGCCGCGAGCTCCTGACCCGCGAGCCCGGCGAGGAGCGCGAGTGGTCGTTCCGCCACGAGCTCTACCGCGAGGCCGCCTACGGCACGCTGCTCGACGCCGACCGCCGGCTCGCCCACCGCACCACCGGCCTGTGGCTGGAGTCGCGGCGCGATCGCGACGCCTTCACCGTCGCCCAGCACCTCGAGCGCGGCGGCGAGCTGGAGAAGGCCGCGGTCTGGTACCGCTACGCCGCCGATCAGGCGCTGGAGGCCGGCGACCCCCACGCCGTGATCGACCGCGCCGCCCGCGGCATCGAGTGCGGCGCCGCCGACGCCGAGCGCGCGCAGCTCCTCTTGCTCGCCGCCGAGGCCCACGACTGGCTGGGCGAGACCGAGGCCACCGAGCGCTGCGCCCTCGAGGCCATGGAGGTCGCGCGCGAGGGCTCGACGACGTGGCTGCGCGCCGCCGCCGAGCTCGCGGTCGCCGCCGGCCGCCAGGGCAACCACCACCTGCTGGTCGGCCTGGCCCGCGACATGCTGCGGGTGCGCGCCGGCGAGGCCCGCGCCGATCGCGTGGTGTCGTTCGCCCTCGTCGCCTCCGAGCTCCTGCTGGCCGGCCACGGCGAGCAGGGCGGGCGCCTGATGGCGCGGCTCGAGGAGCTGGCCGACGTCTGCGCGCGCGATCCGCTGGCCGCCGGCTGGCGCGCCCGCGCCCGCGGCATCGAGGCGGTGGTGCGCGGCGACAGCGTCGCGGCCCTGGCGCTGATGATCGAGAGCGCGACCTGCATGGAGCAGGTCGGCGCCCAGCGCGATCTGGTCGCCGGCCTGTGCAACATCGGCTTCCTCGAGATCATGGTCGGCCGCGCCGAGGAGGCCGAGCCCACCCTGGCCCGCGCCCAGGCCCTGGCCGAGGCCATCGGCGCGGTGCGGGCCCAGACCATGGCCACCCAGAACCTGGCCCTGGCCGTGCTCTACCGCGGCCGCGGCGAGGACGCGCTGGCCCTCGCCCGCGCCGCCGAGAAGATGGCGCGCAGCCAGGGCTCGCTGCGCGTGGCCGGCGCGTCGGCGATCTACCAGGCGCGCGCGCTCATCCTGCTCGGCCGCGCCCACGAGGCCCGGGTCGAGGCCACCCGCGCCGTCGACCTCCTGGCCGGCATCCCGCCCACCCAGTGCTACGCCCTGGCGGTGCGGGCCGAGAGCGAGCTCGCCCTCGAGCGCCTCGAGCTCGCCACCACCGCCGCCCGCGCCTGCGAGCGCCTGCTCGACGAGCTGGGCGCGATCGACGAGGGCGACGGCTACGTGCGCATGGTGCTGGCCCGCGTCCTGTTCGCCCGCGGCGACACCGCCGACGCCACCCGCGTCGCCCGCGCCGGCTGGGCGCGCGTCGAGGCCGCCGCCGCCGGCCTGTCCGATCCCGCGGCCCGCGCCAGCTTCCTGGCCATGCCCGAGCACGTCGCGCTGCGCAAGCTGGCGGAGTGAGCCCGGGTCCCACCTGGCGACCGCCGACACCCCGCCGGCGCTCCATGGTCCGCGTCCGGCCGCCGACGCGCGTGGTACCGTCGGCGGGTGCGGCCCCCGGCGATCCTCGTGCTGGTCGCGATCGCGGCCTGCGCCAAGGCCGACCCGGCGCCGGCCGACGACGCCGGCGCCGAGGACGCGGCGGTCGACGCCAGCCCGTGCACCGGCCAGCCGTGGGCGGAGGAGATCGAGGTCACCTGCGACGGCCTCGACAACGACTGCGACGGCACCACCGACAACGTCCTCGATCCGCCGGCGTGGTTCGCCGACCGCGACAGCGACGGCCACGGCGACCCGGCGAGCCGGATCGAAGGCTGCGACGCGCCGGCGGATCACGTCGCCCTCGGCGACGACTGCGACGACACCCAGCCGCTGGTCCACCCCGGGGCCATCGAGGTCTGCGACGGCCTCGACAACGACTGCACCCCGGCCACCACCGAGGTCTGCTCGTCGGGCTGCGTGGTCCGGGTCCGCCCCGACGACGGCCGCCGCTACCTGTTCTGCGCCATCGCCGCCAACCAGGCCACCGCGCGCGGCCGCTGCACCACCGAGCTGTTCCGCCTGGCCCGGGTCGACGACCAGGCCGAGAACACCTACCTGCGCTCGACCACGACCTCGGCCATCGGCAACGTCAACGTCTGGCTGGGCGCGTCGGACGCCGCCGTCGAGGGCGCCTGGCGCTGGGACGACGGCGCCCAGTTCTGGCAGGGCGGCTCGGGCGGCGTCCCCATCGGCGGGCTGTACGAGAACTGGGACTCGGGTGAGCCCAACAACAGCGACAACGAGGACTGCGGCGAGCTGCGCACGAACAGCCTGTGGAACGACGTCGAGTGCTCGGCGGCCCGCGCCTTCATCTGCGAGCGCTACTAGCGCCGCCGTGGCGGCGCCGTCACGGCGCCAGCAGGAGCTTGCCGCTGGTGGCCCGGCCCTCGAGCAGGCGGTGGGCGGCGGCGGCCTCGGCCAGGGGCAGGACGCGATCGATGCGAACGCCGAGCTCGCCACGGGCGACCGCGCCCAGCACGTCGCCGGCGCGCGCCACCAGCTCCTGGCGGGTGGCGACGTGGTGGGCGAGGTTGGGGCGGGTCACGAACAGCGAGCCCTTGCGGTTGAGCACCTGCAGGTCGACCGGTGGCACCGCGCCGCTCGACTGCCCGAACAGCACCATCATGCCGCGCGGGCGCAGGCAGTCGAGGCCGCGCTCGAAGGTGTCCTGGCCCACCGAGTCGTAGACCACGTCGACGCCGCCGGTCTCGCGCACGACCTGAGCGAAGTCGACCTGATCGTAGCGCACGGCGTGGCCGCAGCCGGCGGCCAGCGCCAGCGCCGCCTTCTCGTCCGACGACACCGTGCCCACGACCTCGGCGCCGGCGGCGCGCGCGAGCTGGCACAGGAGCAGCCCGACCCCGCCGGCGGCGGCGTGGACCAGGCAGCGGTGGCCGGCGCGCAGCGGGAAGGTCGAGCGCGCCAGGTAGTGCGCGGTCAGGCCCTGCAGCATCACCGCCGCCGCCCGGTCGAGCTTGAGCCCGTCGGGGACCGCCACCAGCTTGTCGGCCGGCGCGACCACGCGCTCGGCGTACGAGCCGACCACGTCGCACCACGCGACCCGGTCGCCGACCTGCCACGCCGCGCCCTCGCCCACCTCCTCGACGGTGCCGGCGCCCTCGCGCCCGAGCAGGAGCGGCACCGGCATCGGGTACTCGCCCCGGCGGAAGTACACGTCGATGAAGTTGACCCCGGCGAAGGCCACCTTCACCCGCACCTGCCCCTTGCCCACCGCCGGCTCCTCCACCTCCGCCACCGTCAGGACGTCGGGGCCACCGGTGGCCCCCGGTCGGATCGCTCGCATGCCCCCAAGCATAGCGGGATCCTCAGCCGTCGCGCTCGCGCAGGGTGGCCTCGAGCACGGGGAGCATCTGCTGGTCCTTCGGCCGCGACGAGGCGCGCTTGAGCTCGACCAGCTTCGCCAGCCCCAGCAGGCGGACCTCGGCGCCGCCGATGCGCGCGACGACCGTGTCTGGCAGCAACGCCGGGTAGCCGAGCCCGCCCTCGATCGCGCCCAGGACGTCGAGCGGGCCGAGCGCTGTCATCAGGAGCGAGTGCCCGGGGCCGCTCAGGATCTCCGCGGTTGGGCGCAGCACCGCCGTGTGACCGCGGTAGCGAGCGTCGAGCGCCGTCAGCGCCCTCACCAGGCGGGCCACGTTCTCGGGCGTGCGGTGGTGGACGATGTCGACGTCGAACGTCGTGACCGGCGCGCCCTGGGCGACCGCGGCCAGCCCGCCGACCACCACCAGCTCGACGTCAGCGTCGACCAGCGCCGACAGCAGGCTCTTGAGCTCGGAGGCCAACGCGCAGCTCCTCGATCATCCGCAGCATCCGGTCGTTCTGCTCGAGCCGCTGATCCGGCGTCAGCCGCAACATCTCCCGGATCAGGCTCCGATCGACCTCGTCCGCGATCACACCCCAGCCTACCACCGACCGCGCGCCGGCGGCCCGCGCCCCGGCGCGCGCGAACGGCCGCGCCCTACGCCCGCTCGAACAGGCCGGCCGCGCCCTGGCCGCCGCCGATGCACATCGTCACGATCGCGTAGCGGCCGCCGCGGCGGCGCAGCTCGTAGAGCGCGGTCGCGGTCAGCTTGGCGCCGGTGCAGCCCAGCGGGTGGCCGAGCGCGATCGCGCCGCCGTTGACGTTGAGCTTCTCGTCGGGGATGCCGAGCTCGCGCTGGCAGTAGAACGCCTGGCAGGCGAAGGCCTCGTTCATCTCGAACAGGTCGATGTCGGCGACCGTCAGCCCGTTCTTGGCCAGGAGCTTCTGCACCGCCGGCAGGGGCCCGATGCCCATGATCGCCGGGTCGACGCCGACGGTGACGAAGCTGCGGAACCAGCCCAGGGGCTTGATCCCCAGGGCCTCGGCCTTGGCCTTGCTCAGCACCAGCGCCGCCGCCGCGCCGTCGGAGATCGGCGACGAGTTGCCGGCGGTGACGCTGCCGCCCTGGGCGAACGCCGGGGGCAGCTTGCCCAGGCCCTCGAGCGTGGTCTCGGGCCGCGGCAGCTCGTCGACGACGAAGTCGCGGTAGACCCGGTTGCCGTCGGCGTCGTACGAGATCGCGCGCACCGGCACGATCTCGTCCTTGAACACGCCCCGCTCCAGCGCGGCCTTGGCCTTCTGCTGGCTCTTCCAGGCCAGCTCGTCCTGCTGCTGCCGGGTGATGCCGAACTTCTTGGCCACGTTCTCGGCGGTGATGCCCATGGGCGTGTTGGCCGAGGGCATCGACGCCATCAGGTCGGGCGACGCCGAGAGGGGGAAGCCGGTCATCGGCACGTACGACATCGACTCGACGCCGCCGGCGATGACCGCGTCGCACGAGCCGATCGCGATCGAGCCGGCGGCGGTGGCGATGGCCTGCAGCCCGCTCGAGCAGAACCGGTTGAGGGTCTGGGCCGGGACCTCGATGCCGAGGTCGGCCGACAGCGCGATGAGGCGCGCGACGTTGAGGCCCTGCTCGCCCTCGGGGATGGCGCAGCCCAGGACCACGTCGTCGACGTGGCCGCGGGCCTGGGGCACGCGGGCCATCAGCCCGCGCACGACGTCGACGGCCAGCTCGTCGGGGCGCTTGGTCGCGAGCGTGCCCTTGTGACCGCGGCCCACGGCGGAGCGGACGGCTTCTGCGATGACGATCTCGTTCATCTGGATCTCCTTGTCGCCTTCGGTGGGGCTCGTCCGCTCAGTTCCGCAGCGGCTTGTTGTTCATGAGCATGTACTGCATGCGCTCCTGGCTCTTGGGCTCGCCGCACAGGGACAGGAAGGCCTCGCGCTCGAGCTCGAGGATGCGGTCCTCGGTCACCGGCGCGACCGCGCCGTTCGCGCCGCCGCACAGCACGGTGGCCAGCTTCATCGCGATCTTGGCGTCGTGCTCGCTGGCGTAGCCGCCGGCGACCAGGGTGTTGACCATCATCTGCAGGGTCGCGACGCCGCTGTCGCCGGGCAGCTTGTAGGCCCGCGGCACCGGCGGGTGGTAGCCGGCGGCGGCCAGGCCGATCACGCGCTGCTTGGCCTCGTGGAGCTGGCGAGCGCGGTCGAACGACACGCCGTCGGTGGTCCGGAAGTAGCCGAACGCCTTGGCCTCGTCGGCCGAGGTCGCGACCTTGGCCAGCGCGATGTTCTTGAAGACCTGGGTGACGAAGGCGTAGGTGTCGACCTCGACGCCCTCGGGCACGCCCTCGAGCGCCCGCCACAGCATGTTGAGGGTGCCGGCGCCGCCCGGGATCAGGCCGACGCCGACCTCGACCAGGCCGGCGTAGGTCTCGAGCGCGGCCTGCACCGCGTCGGCGCCGAAGCACAGCTCGAGGCCGCCGCCCAGGGTCATGTTGTAGGGCGCGGCCACCACCGGCACCGTCGCGTACTTGGTGCGCTGGGTCGCGTACTGGTAGCCGCGGATCATCTCGCGCAGGCCGTCCCACTGCTTCTGCTGGGCCGCCATCACCACCGCGAACAGGTTGGCGCCGACGCAGAAGAACTCGCCGGTGTTGTAGATGAGCAGGCCGCGGAACTCGGCCTCGGCCTTGTCGACGGCGTCGTGGATCATCTTGATGACGTCGGCGTCGATGCTGTTGGCCTTGGTCTTGAAGGTCAGGCCGAGCACGCCGTCGCCCAGGTCCCAGGCCTCGGCGCCGTTGTTCTTGAGCACCGGCGCGCCGCCCTTGCGCAGGACGTCGAGGGTGACCTCGCGCGGGTCGGCGGCGCGGCGCACGTACTCGCCGGCGGTCGGCGACCACACCCGGTCGCCGTCGTAGAAGCCGCGGGCGCCGGCCGCGACCATCTGGTCGACCCACGCCGGCAGCGCGAGGCCGTCGGCCTTCATGCGCGCGACCGTGTCGGCGAAGCCGAGCGCGTCCCAGGTCTCGAACGGGCCGAGCTCCCAGTTGTAGCCCCACTTCATGCCGTCATCGATGGCCTTGGGATCGTCGGTGATCTCGCCGATGCGGCGAGCGGCGTAGGCCAGGCCCTTCGACAGCGCCTGCCACGCGAACTCGCCGACCACGCCCGGGGTCGCGACCAGCTTCTTCACCCGCTCGCGCACGTCCTCGATCTTGCCCAGGCCCTTGCACGCCTTCTTGATCGCCTCGTCGCCGCCCTTGGCCCGGTACTCGCCGGTCCCCGGGTCGAGGGTGAGGATGTCCTTGCCCGCCTTCTTGTAGAAGCCGCCCTTGGTCTTGTTGCCGAGCTGGCCCCGCTCGACCATGGCCCGGATGTAGGGCGGGACCGTGAAGACGTCGCGATCCTCGTCGGCGGGCAGGCTCTGGTAGCAGTTGTCGACGACGTGGACGAGGGTGTCGAGGCCGACCAGGTCGCCGGTGCGGAAGCTGGCGCTCTTGGGGTGGCCCATGGGCTCGCCGGTGATGGCGTCGAGGTCCTCGGGGGCCAGGCCCTTCTCGAG
Organism: uncultured delta proteobacterium; assembly: GCA_900696455.1. Classification (GTDB taxonomy): domain Bacteria; phylum Myxococcota_A; class Polyangia; order Haliangiales; family Haliangiaceae; genus UBA2376. The sequence goes on along the minus strand of CAADGB010000057.1, from coordinate 12,750 downwards.
CATGAGGTGGATCGCCGCCATCATCGAGTGGGTGCCGATGCGGTTGGCGACGAAGTTGGGCGTGTCCTTGGCCCAGACGATGCCCTTGCCCATCTGGTCCTTGCCCCAGGCCTCGACGCGGGCCTTGACCGCGGGCGAGGTGTCGGGGCCGGCCACCAGCTCGAGCAGCTTCATGTAGCGCGGCGGGTTGAAGAAGTGGGTGACCACGAAGTGCTGGCGGAAGCGCTCGCTGCGGTCGACCAGCATGTCGGCGATGCGCAGCCCCGAGGTGTTCGAGGCGATGATCGTGTCGCCGGACAGCAGCGCGTCGAGCTTGGCGAACAGGCCGCGCTTGATGTCGAGGCGCTCGATGATGGCCTCGACGATGAGGTCGCAGTCGGCGACCTTGGCCAGATCGTCGTCGAAGTTGCCGACGGTGACGAGCTGGGCGTTGCGCACGTGCGAGAACGCGGCCGGGCGCGCCTTCTTGAGCTTGTCGAGCGCGCCGGCGGCGATGGCGTCGCGCTTGGACCGCTCCGCGCGGTCGGCGTCGGAGAGCTTGGGCGGCACGATGTCGAGGAGCAACACCGGCACGCCGGCGTTGGCGAGGTGAGCGGCGATGCCGCCACCCATGACACCGGAGCCGAGGACGGCAACCTTGCGGATGGGTCTGGTCATGGCGGCGGGACCTTACCAGAGCGCCCGGGCGGCGGTTACAGTGAAGGGACCTCGTGCGCCGCTCGCTCGTGCTCTCGCTCTGCGTCGCCGCGGTCGGCGGCGGGTCGCTCGCCTGCTCGGGCCGCACGCGCGACCCCGGCCCGACCACCCGGCCCGAGCCCGCGGCCCGTGTCCCCGTCGACGGCGCGGCGCCGGCCCGACCGCCGCGGCCGCTCGACGCCGCGCGCGTCGAGGCCCTGGCCGCGGTCGCGATCGCCGACCACGAGGTGACGGTGGTGCGGCGTGGCGTCGCAGAGCTGGCGGCGGTGGTGACCGCCGCCGACGGAACCCGCGTCACCGTGACCGCCAGCGCCTGCCTGGCCTGCACGCCGATCGACCTCGCGGCGTGGCAGGCGCGCCAGCCCGAGCTCGCCGCGCTGTGGGCGCCCGCCGCCGACGCCGGCGACGAGCTGGCGCTGACCGCGCCGACGATCGGCGGTGACGCGGTGATCGCGGTGGACGCCACCCGCCACCACGACGGCGAGACCCGCCGCACCTACCAGCTCCACTGGAACGACGGCGTCACCCAGCTCGCGGCGATCTGCGAGGCCGCGAGCCGCGCGCCGCCGCCCGGCGCCGCCGCCGGGACCGCCGCCACCGGGAGCGGCCCCGCGCCGGTGTCCGCCTGCGCGCCGGTCACCGCCGCCGCCCTGGCCGCCTACCTCGCCGCCCTCTGACGCCTGCACCCGCGCGGCGGTGAAACGCGCCGGAGCGCCGGCGCTGTTGCGGGTGGTTTCACGGCGCGGGGCCCGACCGCGTCCGGACGCCGGCGGCGCGGCTCGCGACGTGGCACGTCGCTTGAATTGCCTGGGAGCGGAGGTCATCCGATGCCCGCGTCCCCCAGCTTCCGTGTCGAGCCGCTCTACGATCCGAGCACCTTCACCCTGACCTACGTGGTCTGGGATCCGGCGAGCAAGGACGCGGTCGTCATCGATCCCGTGCTCGACTTCGACCCGGCCAGCGGCACGACCGCGACGGAGTCTGCCGACCGGGTGACCGACCTGGTCCGGGCCCACGGCCTGCGCGTCCACTACGTGCTCGAGACCCACGCCCACGCCGATCACCTGTCGGCGTCCCAGCTCCTGCGCCGCCGCCACGACGCCCGCGTCGCCATCGGCGCGCGCATCCGCGAGGTCCAGGAGACCTTCAAGGCCATCTTCGACCTGCCGGCGTCGTTCGCCACCGACGGCAGCCAGTTCGACCGCCTGCTCGCCGACGGCGAGCGCGTGACCGCCGGCACCCTGACCATCGAGGTCCTCGACACCCCGGGCCACACCCCGGCCTGCGTCACCTACAAGCTCGGCGACGCGATCTTCACCGGCGACGCCCTGTTCACCGAGGACTACGGCACCGGCCGCTGCGACTTCCCGCGCGGCAGCGCCGAGGCGCTCTACGACTCGGTGCAGCGGCTGTACGCGCTGCCGCCCGAGACCCGGGTCTTCGTCGGCCACGACTACCAGCCGGGCGGCCGCGAGCTGCGGTGGCAGACCACGATCGGCGCGTCGCGCGCGGCCAACCCGCAGCTCTCGGCGACCACCGCGCGCGCCGACTTCGTGGCGATGCGCCGGGCCCGCGACGCCACCCTGGCCGCGCCTCGCCTGCTCTTCCCCAGCGTCCAGGTCAACGTCGACGCCGGCCGGCTGCCGGCGCCCCACGGCAACGGCCACCGCTACCTGGTGATCCCGCTCAACGTGCTGCGCCCCGCCGACGAGGTCGGCGAGCCGAAGCCGCGCGGGTGAGCGGCCGGTCGGGCGCCCGCGCCGTCCGCGCCGTCCGCGCCGTCGACACCGTCCGACCGAGCGCGCTCAGCGCCCGCCGCCGCCGCCGCCCGCGCCGCCGTCCGGAGCCACGACCTCCTCGCCCACCGGCGTGGTGTCGCCGCGGTCGACCCGCAGGGACGCCCGCAGCGGGATCTGGGCGGCCATGCGCTCGGGGAAGCGGCCGGTGGCGGTGATCATGACGGTGTTGCGGACGTAGCTGAGCACGTCCACGGCGGCGTCCTCGGCGCTGAGCTGGCGCAGGTGCTGGTAGCGCACCGCCAGCGACAGCGCGTGGCGCGGCGCGTACATGATCGCGACGTCGCCGGTCAGGACATCGAAGCCGCTCTCGGTCTCGCCGGTGCTGGTGTCGATGAGGCGGGTGCGCTGGGCGCCGACCGTGCCCTGGACGCTGAGCCGGGGCAGGAGCGGATCGTCGGTCAGCCACGGCAGCGGCAGCCAGGCGTTGACCACGACCGAGTCGGTGATCGTGTTGCGCGCCAGGTAGAGGTTGGGGGCCACCGCGCGGCGGACGGCGAGGCCGCCGTTGCCCCACTCCGGGAAGTAGCCGACCTGGCCGCCGACCGTGGGGTGGAGGACGAGCTGGTCGCCCTCGTCGAGGGGCACGATCGCGGTCATGCCGCCGTCGATCATCGAGGTCCAGCGCGGCCCGAAGTCGCGGCGCCACGACAGGATGGCGCTGGCGTTGACCTGATCGGTGGTCTCGGGCGCGACCATCTCGCGCCGGCGCTCGAGGGTGACGAACGCGCCGGCGACCTGGAGCCCCACCGCCGAGTGGCGCCAGCTCCGGTCGGCGCCGCCGCTGACGCCGACCTCGACCCCGAGCGACTCGGCGGCGAAGGCGTCGGTGGTGGAGAAGCTGCGCGCCCGCGCGCCCTGGGTCAGGCGCAGCTCGCGGCTCGCCGTGAACGCCAGGTTCTGGCCGGCGTCGAGCGACAGGAAGCGGCTCTCGCCCGACGGCAGGCCGATCACGCTGCCGTCGGCGGCGGTGCCCTGGGTCGACAGCGTCGTGAGCTGCCCGCTCGAGAGCTGGAGCGAGCCGCCGAGCTCGGCGCGCGGCGACACCAGGAAGAAGCCCTGCCAGCCGAGGCGGTGCTGCAGCGACCAGGCCTCGTCGTGGATCGTGTAGAGGTTGGCCTCGAGCTCGTACGACGCGACGTGCATGCTGCGCGGCGTCTCGTAGGTCGCCATCGCCCCCGGCCGGAGCTGGTAGTAGACGTCGCCCTCGCGCGGCGGCAGATCGACGCCGGCCTGGTCCTCGGGCACCGAGAACAGGTTGTCGGTCCACGCCACCTGGGCGGCGCCCAGCACGTGCAGGCTGTAGCCGTCGGCTCGCGCCGCGCGCCCGCCCGCGACCACGGTCCCGGCCGCGGCGCACAACGCCGCGACCGCACGAACATCCGAGCGCAACACGGGCGGGACGCTAGCACGCCGGCCGCGCGCGCGCCGCGGCGGCGTGGCGGCGCTCACGGGCGCGGGCCAGGGACCGTCGCGGTCGTGGCCTCGGCCGCCGCCTCGGCGCGCAGGGCCTCCTTCATGATCTTGCCGCTCTCGTTCTTGGGCAGGTCGGCGCGCAGCACCAGCTCACCCGGGATCTTGTAGGCGGGCAGCCGCTCCTTGAGGAAGCGCCCGAGCTCGTTGCCGTCGGACAGCGTGGCGCCGCCGGCCGCCGGCTCGCGGGCCACGACGTAGGCGCGCAGGCGATCGCCCAGGAGCTCGTCGGCGATCCCGATCACGGCGCACTCGTGCACGCCGGGGTGCTCGAGGATGGCGTCCTCGATCTCGCGCGCCGCCACCCGGTGGCCGCCGACCTTGAGCATGTCGCGGGTGCGGCCCACGACCCACAGCCGGCCGGCGGCGTCGCGGCGGGCGAGGTCGCCGGTGCGGTAGCCGTGGGGACCGAGGACGCGGGCGGTCTCCTCGGGATCGTTCCAGTAGCCGGCCATGATGCTGGAGCCGCGGGCGTAGAGCTCGCCGACCTCGTCGATCGCGCACGGCGTTCCGTCCGGATCGCGGACGGTGAGCTCGAGGTTGGGGATGGCGCGCCCGATCGAGCCCACGGCCTCGGGCAGCTCGGCCGGCGGCAGGTAGGCGAGGCGGGCCGAGGCCTCGGTGGCGCCGTACATGACGTAGAGGCGGCGGCCCCCGATCGCGGCCATGACCTGGCGGGTGAGCGCCGGGCTCATGCCGCCGCCGGCCTGGGTCAGCCAGGCCAGCGCGGCCAGGCCGCCGCCGGCGAGGCGCTCGCCGAAGGTCGAGCGGTTCATCAGGATGGCGAAGGTCGACGGCACCCCGGCGACGCCGGTGCAGCGCTCGCGCTCGAGGGTGTCGAGGGCCACGTTGGGGTACTGGAAGCGGTTCTCGACCACGACCGCGCCGCCGGCGGCGAAGGTCATGTGCAAGAGCGACAGGCCGTAGACGTAGTAGAACGGCAGGAGCGCGAGCACGCGATCGTCGGCGCCCAGCGCGAGGTAGTCGACGATGGCCGAGACGTTGCTGACCAGGTTGCGGTGGGTGAGGACGGCGCCGCGCGGCCGCCCGGTCGAGCCCGAGGTGTAGATGATGGCGGCGGGATCGAGGTCGATGAGCGTGGGCGGCGCGGCCGCGCCCGCCGACGGCGCGGCGCGGCCCTCGGGGTCGGCGGCGGCGAGGGCGACCACGGTGGCGCGCGGCAGCGCCCGCGCCAGGTTGGCGACGGCGGCCGGCGCGCACGCGATCGTGAGCGGCCCCAGCCCGTCGCCGGCCTGGGCCACCACCCGCTCGAGGCGCGGCCCGACGACCAGCACCCGGGCGCCGGCGTCGCCGACGTAGTGGATCAGGCTGTGCGGATCGGCGGCGGTGTTGAGCGGCACCGCGATGGCGCCGGCGGCCAGCGCGCCGAACCAGGCCGCGACCCACTCGACGCCGTTGTGGGCGAGGAGCGCGACCCGGTCGCCGCGCCCGACGCCGAGCGCGCCGAGCTGGGCGGTCACCGCCGCCGCCGCCGCCGCCACCGCGCCGTAGTCGAGGCGCGCCGCCCCCGGGTCGTGGGTGACCAGGGCCTCGCGCCCGGGCGCGCGCGCCGCGCTCGCCGCCAGGAAGTGGTGGACCAGGTACGCCGTCACCCGCCCACTGTACCCGCGGCCGGCCGCGGTCCGCTCAACAGGTACGTCGCCATCTCGCCCTTGCCCTTGATCTCGAGCTGGCGCGGCGGCTCGAACAGGTAGCGCTCGACCAGGAGCGCGTGGGTCGCGGCCGACACCTGGATGCGCCCGGGCATGCCGCTCGACTCCATGCGGCTGGCGGTGTTCACGGTGTCGCCCCACAGGTCGTAGATGAACTTCTTGGTGCCGATCACGCCGGCCACCACCGAGCCCGAGTGCAGCCCGACGCGGATCGTCAGGTCGCCGCCGGTGCGGCGCCCGTAGTCCTCGATCGCCGCCAGCATGTCGCGCGCCATCTGCGCCATGGCCAGGGCGTGATCGGCCCGCGGCTCGGGGATGCCGGCCACCACCATGTAGGCGTCGCCGATGGTCTTGATCTTCTCCAGGCCGTGCTCCTCGGCCAGGCGATCGAAGGCGCTGAACAGGTCGTTGAGCATCGACACCAGTTGCTCGGGCGAGGTCCGCGACGACAGCGCGGTGAAGCCGACGATGTCGGCGAACAGGACGGTGACGTGGTCGAAGCGATCGACGATCACGCCCTCGCCCTGCTTGAGGCGGTCGGCGATGGGCGAGGGCAGGACGTTGAGCAGGAGCCGCTCCGAGGTCTGCTTCTCGGCCTCGAGCTCGCTGGTGCGCTCGGCCACCAGGTGCTCGAGGTTCTCGCTGTGGGCCTGGATCGTCTCGGCCATGACGTTGAAGCTGTGGCCGAGCTGCCCGATCTCGTCCTTGCTGGCGACGTCGGTGCGGGCCCGGAAGTCCTTGTGGGCGAAGCGCTCGACGGTCTGCGACAGGGCGACGATCGAACGGGTGAGCAGCGTGCCCATCGCGATCGACACCACCAGCGCCAGCGCGATCACCGCCAGCGACACCCGGATGGCGAGGCCACCGGCGGCGTCGAGCGCGGCCCGCATGTCGGTGTCGGTGATGTCGACGCCGAGGACGCCGAGGCAGCGGCCGTCGTCGCCGCGGCCCAGCGGGTAGTAGGCCGACACCGAGTGGACCTGGTACTCGGCGTCCCACACGAAGTCGCGCTCGAGGACCGGCGCGCACTCGCGCAGGGCGCGGGCCAGGTGGGGCAGCGCGCTGACGTCGTAGGGCTGGGCGAAGTGGGAGAGCGGCTCGTCGCCGCCGGCGCCGGCCAGGACGTCGGCGTCGACCACGAAGCGCGGGCGCAGCGGCTCGTCGCCGGGCGCGAGCAGGTAGGCGAAGCGGAGCAGGCGCGGCTCGGCGGCGCGGATGGCGTTGAGCTGATCGGAGATGCGGCGGTAGTCGGCCGAGGCCTCGACCGCGGTCACCGCCGCCGGCTCGAGGTCGCCGCCGGCCTGGGCGGTCAGGCGACGGTAGGCGTCGAGGGCGATGCTGGCGGCGCCGACGTGGGCGATGTTGCGGAGGCGGGCGCGCAGGTCGTCGCCGAGCTGGCGCTCGACGAAGCGGTACAGGAACAGGGCGAGGAGCAGGCTGACCAGCGAGCTGACCAGGAAGAACGCGACCGTGATCTTGCGCCGCAAGCGCATGGAGCCCGCGATCGAGGCTAGCAGGGCCGGATCGCCGCTCCCCGCCGCGAGCCCGGCGATTTCACCTTGACACCAGTAAGTGTCACAGTTATCAATGACCCATCAACGGGTGCCGCAAGGCGCCCAGGAGGTCGCCCCGATGACCACTGCAAGCCCCGCGGCGGCGTCGCCCGCCCCGGCCCCTGCCCCGGCGGCGTCGCCCGCCCCGGCCCCTGCCCCGGCCCCGGCCCAGCCGGCGCCCCTCTCCCTCGCCGAGCGCCACCGCCGCCTCGCCCACGACCTCGACGCCCTCAAGGCCCGGATCCAGGCCGAGCTCGGCGACGACGACGTCGCCCACGTCCGGCGGGTGCAGCGGGTGTCGACCGCGGCCGAGGGCGTCGGCCGGGTCCTGATCCACGTCAGCCTCGATCCGGTCACCTTCACCGCCGGCGTCGCCGCGCTGTGGCTGCACAAGCAGCTCGAGGCCACCGAGATCGGCCACACCGCGCTCCACGGCGCCTACGATCACCTGCCCGGCGGCGAGCGCTGGGCGGCCGACGGCTTCGCCTGGGACGTGCCCATCGACGAGGAGTCGTGGCGCAGCGGCCACAACCACAAGCACCACGGCAACACCAACATCGCCGGCAAGGACCCCGACATCCACTTCGGGCCGGTCCGCCTCACCGAGCACACCCCGCACACGCCGGCCCACCGCCACCAGGCGTGGTGGCTGCTGGTGGTGGTGCCGACCTTCGGCTTCGGCATGAACCTGCACTTCACCGGCCTCGCCGACCTGTTCGCCGACAACGGCCTCGGCCGCAAGCTCGACGTCCTGCCCGACCGCTCCCTGGCCAGCCGCCGCCTGGCGTGGCGCCGGGCGCTGCGCAAGTTCGTCCCCTACTACGCCAAGAACTACGGCCTCTACCCGGCGCTGGCCGGGCCGCTGTGGTGGAAGGTGCTCCTCGGCAACGCGCTCGCCGAGCTCGGCCGCGACCTCTACTCGGCCGCCACGATCTACTGCGGCCACGTCGGCGGCGACGTCGCGAGCTGGCCCGAGGACACCAAGGCCCGGAGCCGCGGCGAGTGGTACGCGATGCAGCTCGAGGCGACGAACGACTTCGAGGTCCCGCTGCCGGTGTCGATCCTGTGCGGCGGCCTCGACCGCCAGATCGAGCACCACCTGTTCCCCACCCTGCCGCCGCCGCGCTTGCGCCAGATCGCGCCCGAGGTCAAGGCGATCGCCCAGCGCCACGGCTTCGCCTACAAGACCGACACCTGGGGCCGGCAGCTCGCCAAGGCCTTCCGCCACATCCGCCGCCTGGCCCGCGCCGATGGGCCGCGCGCGGTGCTGCGAGAGGCGGCCTGAACGTGCTGTTATTGCCGCCAGGCATGCCGGCGACCGCCCCGCCCGAGCCGCCGCCGGCGGCCCGCACGATGACCATCGACGAGCTCGCCGCCCACACCGGCGTGCCGACGCGGACGATCCGCTTCTACCAGGCCCGCGGCGCGCTCATGCGGCCCGAGATCCGCGGCCGGGTCGCCCACTACGGCGACGCCCACGTCGAGCGGCTGCGCCTCATCGCCCAGCTCCAGGATCGCGGCCTGCGCATCGACGCGATCCGCGATCTGGTCGGCGGCATCGACCGCGGCGAGCTCGATCTCGCCGAGTGGCTCGGCCTCGAGCGCGAGGTCGGCGCGCCGTGGGCCGACGACAGCGCCCGCACCGTCGACGAGGCCGGGCTCCACGCCCTGGCCGGCAGCAAGCGCCCGGGGCTGGTCGCCGACCTGGTGCGCGCCGGCCTGGTCGAGCGCCAGGGCGCGGTCTACCTGGTGCCGAGCCCGGCCCTGCTCGCGATCACGACGCGGCTGGCCGCCGCCGGCATCGACCTGGCGACGGCGACCGCCGCCGGCGAGGTGCTGCGCAAGCACCTGGGGCGCGCGGTCAAGGATCTGGTCGAGCTGTTCATGCGCGGGATCGAGCGCGGCGAGGTGGCCATCGACGAGCCCGAGGCCACGTTCGCCACCCTGCGCCCGCTCGGCACCGAGGCGGTCAAGGTCCTGTTCGCCCGCGAGATGGAGCGCGAGCTGCGCAAGCGGCTCGAGTCGGGCGGCCTCAAGGCGCTGCGCGGCCGCAAGCGCCGGCGCTGACGCGCGGGTCGGCGCCGGGCGCCCGGCGCTTTGGACGATCCGGGGTCGCCGTCGCGCCCGCTCTGGTACGATCGGGCGCGACCATGGGGCGGTCCCTCGCCAGCGGGCGGTTCGAGGTGCTGCGCCTGCTCGGCGAGGGCGGCATGGGCGTGGTCCACGCCGCCCGCGACGTCGAGCGCGACGAGGTGGTGGCGGTCAAGTCGCTGCGCCACCTCGGCGGCGACGCCCTGCTCCGCTTCAAGCAGGAGTTCCGCGTCCTCCAGGATCTCCACCACCGCAACCTGGTGACCCTGGGCGAGCTGGTCGAGGACGACGACGCCTGGTTCTACACGATGGAGCTCGTCGACGGCGTCGACGTCCTGACCTGGATCGGCGGCGACCGCGAGCGCCTGCGCGAGGTGCTGCGCCAGCTCGCCGCCGGGCTGGGCACGCTCCACGACGCCGGCAAGATCCACCGCGACATCAAGCCGTCGAACGTGCTGGTCACCCACGACGGCCGCGTGGTGCTGGTGGACTTCGGCCTGGTCACCGAGAGCCGCGCGCCGCACCCGTCGGCGCCCGCCATCGTCGGCACCGCCGCCTACATGGCGCCGGAGCAGGCGGCGTCGCAGCCGGTGGGCCCCGCCGCCGACTGGTACGCGGTCGGCTGCCTCGCCTTCGAGGCCCTCACCGGCCGCCTGCCCTTCGAGGGCACGACGATCGAGATCCTGATGCGCAAGCTCGAGGCCGAGGCGCCGCCGCCGTCGGCCCTGGCCGCGGTGCCGCCCGATCTCGACGCGCTGTGCGCCGACCTCCTGCGCCGCGATCCCGACCGCCGGCCGCGCGCCGACCAGGTCATGCAGCGCCTGCGCGGCGACGTCGCCCTCGCCCACGGCACGCTGCCGCCCCACGGCGCCCTGTTCGTCGGCCGCGAGCTCGAGCTGGCCGCGCTCGATCAGGCCTTCGCCGACGCCGCCGGCCGGGTGGTGTCGGTGCTGGTGCACGGCGAGGCGGGCGTGGGCAAGGGCGCGCTGGTCCGCGCCTTCCTCGACCGGCTCGAGCGCGAGCGCGACGACGTGATCGCGCTGCACGGCCGCTGCTACGAGCGCGAGGCGGTGCGCTACAAGGCGGTCGACGGCGTCGTCGACGCCCTCAGCCGCCACCTGGCGCGCCGGCCCCGAGCCGAGGTCGAGGAGGTGGTCCCGCCGTACGCCGACGTGCTGGTGCAGGTGTTCCCGGTGCTGGCCCGGGTCGAGGCCCTGGCCGCCGCCACCCCGGCCCGCGACGGCCCCGACCCGTCGGAGCGCCGGCGCCGGCTGCTGGCCGCGGTGCGCGAGCTGCTCGCCCGCCTGGCGCGGCGCGCGCGGGTCGTGATCGCGATCGACGATCTGCAGTGGGCCGACGCCGACGGCCTGGCGGTGCTGCGCGAGCTGACCCACGGCCCGGTCGACGCCGGCCTGCTGGTGCTGACCACCGGCCGCACCCCGAGCTGCGACCACGGCGCCCTGCGCGCCGCGCGCCACGTCCGCGTCGGTCCGCTCACCGAGACCTCGGCCCGCACCCTGGCCGAGCTGATGATCCAGGCCGTCGGCCTCGAGCGCGTCGACGCCGCGGCGCTGGCCGCCGAGGCCGGCGGTCACCCCCTGTTCCTCGACGAGCTGGTCCGCCGCGCCAGCGAGCCCGACGCCCCGCGCGGCGAGCGGCTCGACGAGGCGGTGCGCGCGCGCATCGCCCGCGCGCCGGGGGAGGCCCGCCGGGTGATGGCGCTGCTCGCCGCCGCCGGCGCGCCGCTGCCGCACGAGGTGGTGGCCCGCGCCGCCGAGGTCGAGCTGCCGGCCTACCTGCGCGCGCTCGACGGGCTGCGCCAGGCCCGGCTGGTGCGCTCGAGCGGCACGCGCCGCGGCGACCCGGCCGAGGTCGCCCACGATCGCATCGCCGCCGCCGTGCTCGGCGGCCTCGACGGCGACCAGCAGGCGGCCCTCCACCTGCGGCTGGCCCTGGCGCTCGCCGCCGAGCCCGACGCCGACTCCGAGGCGCTGGCGGTGCACTGGGCCGGCGCCGGCGAGCCCGGCCGTGCCGCCATCCACGCCCGGGTCACCGCCGATCGCGCGATGCAGGAGCTGGCCTTCGAGCGCGCCGCTCGCCTCTACCTCCAGGTGCTGCAGCACGGCGGCGGCGAGGACGATCCCCACCTCTACGTGCTCCTGGCCCAGGCCCTGGTCGGCGCCGGCCGCGCCGCCGAGGCCGCCGGCGCCTACCTGGCGGCGGCCCAGCTCGCCGGCGTCGACGCCGGCACCGCCCTCGAGCTGCAGGCCGCCGACCAGATGCTGCGCAGCGGCCACATCGAGGAGGGCCTCGAGATCATCCGCCGCGTCCTGCCGCTGCTCGGCCTCGGCTACCCGCGCTCGCAGACCACGGCGGTGGCGTCGCTCCTGTGGCGGCGCCTGCGCATCCGGCTGCGCGGCTACGCCCACGCCACCCGCGACGAGCGCGACGTCCCGGTCGAGGTGCGCCGCCGCCTCGACGCGTGCTGGACGGTGTCGATCGGCATGGCGCTGGTCGATCCGCTGCGCGGCGCCGACTTCCAGGCCCGCCACCTGCTGCTCGCGCTCGACACCGGCGAGCCCCGGCGCCTGGCCCGGGCCCTGGCCGGCGAGGCCGCGTTCGCCGCCCTCGACGGCGCCCCGGCCACCGAGCGCGTCGAGCGCCTGCTCACCCAGGCCCGCGAGCTGGCGGCCCGCCACGACGACGCCTACGGCCGGGCGTGGACCGTGGCCACCGCCGGCATCGCCGCGTTCGTGCTCGGGCGCTGGCGCGAGGCCCGCGACCGCTGCGATCAGGCCGAGCACGAGCTGCGCGCCACCTGCGTCGGCGCGAGCTGGGAGATCGGCACGGTCCAGAACTTCGGCTTCCGCGCCCGCGTCCAGCTCGGCGAGCTGCGCGGCCTCGACGCGCTGCTCGAGCAGCTCATCGCCGACGCCCGCAGCCGCGGCGACGAGCTGGCGCCCAGCCAGCTCCTCGGCGGCCACACCCACCTCGTCGCGCTGGCGGCCGACGACCCCGAGCGCGCGCGCCGCGACTCGGCGGCGTGGCTGGCGCGCTGGGCCCGCGGCGGCTACCGGATCCCCCACGCCTTCGACCTGTGGGCGATGACCCAGACCGATCTGTACGTCGGCGACGCGGCGGCGGCGTGGCGGCGGGTCGAGGCCGGGTGGCCGGCGCTGCGCGCGTCGCACCTGCTGCGCGTCGAGTTCGTCCGCGTGCTGCTCACCCAGGCCCGGGCCCGGGCCGCGGTCGCCGCCGCCGTCGCGGGAGTCGACGCCGCGCCCGCCGCCCGGCTCGCCGCCCGGCTGGCGGCGCAGCTCGAGGACGAGCCGGCGCGGCTCGCCCGCTCGTACGCGATGCTGGTGCGCGCGGGCCTGGCCGGCGCGCGCGGCGACGGTGACGAGCGGGCGCGGCTGCTCGCGGTCGCCGCCGAGGGCTTCGCGAGCGCCGACATGGGGCTGCACGCCG
>CAADGB010000056.1 GCA_900696455.1 uncultured delta proteobacterium | reverse complement strand
GGGCAGCGACCGGCGGCGGCGGCGGCGGCGGCGGCGGCAGCGGCCGCGGCGGGCGCCCACGGGCGAAGCCGCTTCAAGCCCGCGAGGCCCGGACGCGGCGTCGCGGCGAGGGTCCACGTCGCGGCGAGGTCACGGTGCAGCCGCGAGGACGCCGACGTGGCGAGCGTGACGGCCGGCGCGCCGCCCGCGCCCGTCACGCGGAGGGGACGGCCCCGCCCTGCGCGCCGTGCGCGTCGGTCTCGATCAACCCGAAGCTGCCGTCGCCCCGGCGGTAGATCACCGCGACCGCGCCATGGGACTCGACGGAGCGAAAGACGAGGAAGTCCTCGTGGGCGAGGTTGAGCTGGGCGATGGCGTCCTCGACCGACAGCGGGTTGGCGTGGAACTTCTCGGTGCGGATGACCTTGAACGGCGCCCCGTCGGCCGGCTGCGGCTCGGGCGCCAGGCCGTGGAAGGCCTCCTCGACGATCGAGTGCGACCACGGCATCGGCTGGACGTGGTGCGGGCGCTGCCGCTTGCCGTCGAGCTTGCCCTTGTACTTGCGGACCTGCCGCTCGATCTTGGCGATCACGAGATCGATCGACGAGTACATGTTCTCGGTCGTCTCGTGGCCGGCGACGCTGAGCCCGTTGTGGAGCTGGAAGTTGACGTCGACGCGATGGTTGTGGCGTTCGGTGCTGAAGACGACGTGACAGGCGATGGGATCCGGCAGGTACTTGCGCACTCGATCCATGCGCTCCTTGGCGTACGACTTGAGCGCGTCCGTGGGTTCCATATGCCGGAACGTCACCGAGAATTGCATGAAGCCTCCATGGTCGCGGGCCAGCAGATCGCCGGCCCTGTTCTCCTCGAGTCTACCGCCGCGCCCCCGCCGCGGCGCCCACGATGGCGCGTCGGTGACCGCCCGGCGACCGTTCGCGTCGCGGCCGGCGACCCCCGCACGAGACGCTCGATCCCGGCGCGGGAAGGGTCTACGATCCGCGCGCACCCGGGCGGCATCGCGCGGCCAGGCGGCGGGTTCGGAGTCGGGCTCGGGTTCGGAGTCGGGCTCGGGTCCGGAGTCGGGCTCGGGTCCGGAGTCGGGCTCGGGTTCGGAGTCGGGCTCGGGTTCGGAGTCGGGCTCGGGGTCCGGAGTCGGGCTCGGGTCCGGAGTCGGGCTCGGCGCCGCCACGCGCGGCGGCGGGGCGCGGCCACGCGCGGCGGCGGGGCGCGGCCACGCGCGGCGGCGGCGGTCATGAACGGGCGGATGTCGGAGCAGCCGCGGCGGCGCGCGGCCGCGGCGGGCGGGTCAGAAGACCTGCTTGCGCTTGCTCGACGACAGGATGCCCATCTGCTCGCGGTACTTGGCGACGGTGCGGCGGGCGATGTCGATGCCGCCCTTCTTGAGCAGCTCGACGATCTTCTGGTCGGAGTGGGGACGCTTGACGTCCTCGCTGTCGACCAGCTCCTTGATCTTGGACTTGACCGCCTGCGACGCCAGGTCCTCGCCGTTGGTGCGCGAGATGCCGGAGTTGAAGAAGAACTTGAGCTCGTAGATGCCCTGCGGCGTGTGGACGTACTTGTTGGTGGTCACCCGCGACACGGTCGACTCGTGCATGCCGATGTCCTCGGCGATGTCGCGGAGGATCAGCGGCTTGAGGCAGTGGATGCCCTTGTCGAAGAACTCGCGCTGGAACTTCAGGATCGACTCGGTGACCTTGATGATCGTTCGCTGCCGCTGCTGGATCGAGCGGATGAGCCACTGCGCCGAGCGCAGCTTGTCCTGGACGTAGTCCTTGGACGCGGTGCCGCTGGCCATGGCGGCGCGGTAGAAGTTCGACAGCTTGAGCTTGGGCAGCCCGTCGTCGTTGGGCACGACGAAGTACTTGTCGCCGACCTTGTGGATGTAGACGTCCGGGGTGATGTAGTGGGCGTCGTCGGAGGCGTACTGCCGCCCCGGCCGCGGATCGAAGTCCATGATGACCTTGGCGGCCTCGTAGATCTCGTCGAGGGGCTGCTTGAGGTCGCGGGCGATCGCCGGGTAGTTGCGCTTCTCGAGGTTGCCGAGGTGCGACCGGATCATCTTGATGCACAGGTCGTCGTCCTGGCCGGCGTGGACGCACTGGATGAGCATGCACTCGGCCAGGCTGCGGGCGCCGACCCCGATCGGATCGAAGGTCTGGATCTTCTCCAGCACCTTCTCGACCAGCTCCTCGCTCACCCCCTCGTCGCCGGCGAGCTCGGCGATCGTCGGCTCCTTGAAGTAGCCGTCGGCGTCGATGTTGCCGATGATGATGAGCCCGATCTCCTTCTCGCGGTCGGTCAGGGAGCAGAGCTTGAGCTGCCACGCCAGGTGGTCGTGCAGCGAGGGCGGCCGGCTGAGGGTGGCCTCCAGCGACGGCATCTCGTCGCTGTCGCCGCGATAGGCCGGCATCGGCGGGCCCATCGTGTAGTTGTCCAGGTAGTTCTCCCAGTCGATCTCGCCCACCGCCGACTGGTCGGCCTTGACCTCGCCCTGGTTGGCGTTCTCGATCTGGGGCTGGTCGAGCGGGGTCTCGGTGTTCCCCGCGCGCTCGGCCTGGAGCGCCGCCTCGGCGTCGCTGCCCAGGAGCTCGCGCTCCTTGGTGCGCTCGGCCGAGGTCTCGAAGTCATCCTCGAGGATCGGGTTCTCCAGCATCTCCTCGTGGACCATGTCCGCGAGCTCCATGCGGGAGAGCTGCAGCAGCTTGATCGCCTGCTGGAGCTGGGGGGTCATCACGAGCTGCTGCGACAGCCGCAGCTCCTGGCGCATCTCCATGCCCATCAGGAAACCCCTTGATGTTCGTGCAGTTGGGCCATATCGACCTCGGGACGCCAGGTTGGCACGTCTCGTGTATCAGGGACGATAACGTGCCCACCCCGGCTTGTAAAGGGGGAGCGACCGCGAGTGGCCTGGACTTTGCTTTGCCGGCCGCCTCGATCCGATCGCCGAGGCCGAGGTCAACCGGCGGCGGGGAGAATCGTCCGCGCCGCTCGTGCGTTTTCAGCACGATGAGCGTCCTTCGCCACCTCGACCGCCCCGTCGCGCGCGTCCACCGCACCCCGCGCGAGCTGCTCATCATCGGCGTCGCCGCCGCGACAGCGGCGACCTCGTGGCACCGGCACGGCGCCTCCGACCTCGGCAACCTGCTCGCGTTCGCCGGGATCGCGGTCGCCTTCGCCACCCGCTTCTTCGCCGCCCGGGTCATCGCCACCGCGGTGGCGGTCGCGGCGGCCGGCCTCCACGTCAGCTACGCCTGGCGCGCGGGCTGGGCGCCGCGCGAGCTGCTCTCGGTGGCCTACTTCCTGACCGCCATCCTGGTGCTCGGCGGCCGGGCCCTGGTCGCGAGCTTCGACGACGCCCCCGCCCGCGGCGCGCTCCTCCCCAACTTCTGGCGCGAGCTGGCGACCGCCGACCGCCGACGCCTGGCGTTCCTGGTCCACGGGGTCGCGCTGACCCTCGCCATGCTCTACTACGTCCGCTACGCGCTGGTCACGGCCGCGCAGCCGGTGCCCGGCTGGCTGGCCGCCGGGCTGGCCGGCGGGGCGCTGGTCGCCGCGCTCCTGCTCGCCGGCCGCGCCGTCGCCGCCGCCATCGCGCTGGTCGGGGGTGGCGCGCTCGCGGCCGTGCTCTGGGCCCACGCCCCGTTCGCCTGGCCCGCCGCGACCGGGGCCTACGTCGCGGTCGACGCCCCGGCGGTCGTCCGCGTCGCGCCCCAGCTCCTCCTCGGCGCCGCCGCCGCCGCCACGGTCACCGCGCTCGCCGCGGCCCCGTGGGCCTCGCGCCTGCTCCGCCTCGGCCTCCGCCGCGCGCCGTGAGCTCCCTGACCGCCGCCGTCGGGCTCGACGCCGGCCACGCCTGCGTCAGGCCCGGGGCGCGGGCTGCCGGTCCTGGCCGTCGAGCATCGCCCGCACGAAGCGCGCGAACAGCGGGTGGGGCGCGGCCGGCCGCGACTTGAACTCGGGGTGGAACTGGCAGGCCACGAAGTACGGGTGCCAGGGCAGCTCGATCATCTCGACCAGGCGGCCGTCGGGCGACAGCCCCGACAGCACCATGCCGGCGCGCTCGAGCTGCTCGCGGTAGGCGTTGTTGACCTCCCAGCGGTGGCGGTGACGCTCCGAGATCTCGAGCTGGCCGTAGGCCTCCGCCGCCCGGGTCCCGGGCTTGAGGGTGCACGGGTAGGCGCCCAGGCGCATGGTCGCGCCCTTGTCGGTGACGCCGCGCTGGTCGGGCATGAGGTCGACGACCGGGTGCGGAGTCTGGGGATCGATCTCGCTCGAGTTGGCCCGCTCGAGGTTGCAGACGTGGCGCGCGAACTCGACCACCGCCATCTGCAGACCGAAGCAGATGCCGAAGAACGGCAGCTTCCGCTCGCGCGCGAAGCGGACCGCGGCGATCTTGCCCTCGGTGCCGCGGGCGCCGAAGCCCGGCGCCACCAGCACGCCGTCGACGTCGGCCAGGAGCGCGGCGGCGTCCTGCTGCTCGATGACCTCGCTGTCGATGTGGCGGATCACGACCCGGGTGTCGTTGGCGACGCCGCCGTGGAGCAGGGCCTCGTTGAGGCTCTTGTAGCTCTCGACGAGCTGCACGTACTTGCCGACGAACCCGACCGTGACCTTGCGCCGGGGCTGGGTGATCTTGTCGGCGATCTGCTGCCAGCCCTCGAGCGACGCCGCCCGCGACCAGATGTTGAGCATCTTGGACAGCCGGGTGTCGAGGCCCTGGCTCTCGAGGAGCAGCGGCAGGCGGTAGACGGTGTCGACGTCGATCGACTGGAAGACCGCGTCCTGGGCGACGTTGCAGAACATCGCCGTCTTCTTGATCAGGTCGGCCTCGAGCTTGCGCTCGGTGCGGCAGACCAGGATGTCGGCCTGGATGCCGATCTCGCGCAGCTTCTGCACCGAGTGCTGGGTCGGCTTGGTCTTGAGCTCGCCGGCGGCGGCGATGTACGGCACCAGCGTGAGGTGGACCGAGACCGAGTTCTGGGCGCCGAGCTCGACCCGGAGCTGGCGCACGGCCTCGAGGAACGGCAGCGACTCGATGTCGCCGACCGTGCCGCCGACCTCGACGATCAGCAGGTCGAGGCCCTCGGCGCAGCGCAGGATGCGCTGCTTGATCTCGTCGGTGATGTGGGGGATGACCTGGACCGTCGAGCCCAGGTACTCGCCGCGCCGCTCCTTGCCGATCACCGTCGAGTAGACCTGGCCGGTCGTGATGTTGTTGAGCTTCGACATCTTGGTCGAGACGAAGCGCTCGTAATGCCCGAGGTCGAGATCGGTCTCGGCGCCGTCGTCGGTGACGAAGACCTCGCCGTGCTGCACCGGGTTCATCGTCCCGGGGTCGACGTTGATGTACGGGTCGAGCTTCATGTTCGCGACCCGGAGGCCGCGGTTCTCCATGAGCGCGCCGATCGACGCGGCCAGGAGGCCCTTGCCCAGCGACGACACCACCCCGCCGGTGACGAACACGAACTTGGTCTGGTTGGGCATGGCGCGGCCGTTCTACCGAGCCGGGTCGCGCTTGGCAATCGCCGCGACCGCCGGTCGCAGGTGATCGGCGCCGGCGCCGTTTTGGCGTTCCCCGCGCGCCGCCGCGGGCGTATGCTCGATCCTCCCGCTCGGGACGGGCGCCCCGGCCCTCGACAACGCGGCCCGGGCGGATATGCTGCCGGCCTCGTGGTCGAGCCGCTGCTCCAGCTCGCAGGCGTGTCCAAGGCCTACTACGGCCAGGCCGTCCTGTCGGACGTCTCGTTCGAGATCGCGCCCGGCGAGGTCTTCGGCTACATCGGCCCCAACGGCGCCGGCAAGACCACGACCCTCAAGATCCTGGCCGGCCTCATCACCACCTACGACGGCGTGGTCCGCATCGGCGGCGTCGACGTCAAGACCGGTCGCGACCGCGCCCACGCCCTCATCGGCTTCATGCCTCAGGCCTGCGGCTTCCAGAGCTGGCGCACGGTCGAGTCGGCGCTCGACACCCTGGCCGACCTCAGCGGCGTCCCCGCCGACGTCCGCGCCCGCCGCATCCCCGCCCTGCTCGAGCGCTTCGACCTGCTCGCCGCCCGCGGCAAGAAGGTCAAGGAGCTGTCGGGCGGCATGACCCAGAAGCTCGGCCTCATCCAGGCCCTGCTCCACGAGCCGAAGCTCCTGGTCCTCGACGAGCCGCTCGAGGGCCTCGACCCGCCCAGCCGCCGCCTCCTCCAGGAGGTCCTCCGCGAGCGGCGCGCCGCCGGCACCACGGTCCTGTTCTCCTCGCACATCCTGTCCGACATCGAGGACGTCGCCGATCGGGTCGGCATCCTCAACCGCGGCAAGGTCGCGACCACCGGCTCGATCCGCGACCTGACCCGCGCCTTCGGGCTGCCGCCGGAGCTCGAGCTCGCGTTCTCGGTGGCCCCCGCCGATCTCGGCTTCCTCGCCGATCCGGCGGTGATCGGCGCCGGTGGCCGCGCGGTGGCCGAGCGACCCGACGCCTGGCGGCTCACCCTCGCCACCGACGCCGACCCCGACGCCGTCGTCCACGCCCTCGTCGAGCGCACCCTGGCCGGCGGCGGCCGGGTGCGCAAGGTCGGCGTCGCCGAGCCCGCGCTCGACGACCTGTTCGCGCGCTACATCCTCGAGAGCGATCGCGCCGCCGGGCTGACCGTGCCGGCGCCGGCCGCGCCGGCCGGAGGTCCCGATGGCAACTAGCCCCACCCTCCGCCTGCTGCGCGACGAGCTGGTCGGCTTCGCCCGCTCCCGGGTGATGATCGTGCTGTGGGTGGTGCTGCCGCTCCTGGCCATCCTCGGCTACCTGCTCTTCACCTCCAGCGCCGAGGTCGCGGCCGGGATGGGCGGCGACCACAAGATGTCGGCCAACGCCTTCATGACGTTCCTCTTGTCGAGCCTGGCCGGCACGGTGGCGGCGCTGATGGTCGCCGTCGACATCGTCAGCGAGCGCACGCGCAAGGTCTACGAGCTCTACGTCATCCGGCCCATCCGCCGCGAGGCCATCATCTGGGCCAAGTTCCTCGCCGTCGCCGCGTGCGTGGTCGTCGCCTGCGTGGTCGCGATCGCGCTCGGCATCGCCGTCGACGTCGCGCGCGGCGACCCCTTCACTGCCACCATCGCCTACGACGCGCTCAAGGGTCTGGCCTCGCTCACCGCGGTGGTGTCGCTGTCGGCAGCGGTCGGCACGTTCTTCGGCGTCATCTCGCGCACGATCCTGGTCGCCGTCATCCTCGTCCTCTACGTCGGCCAGAACCTGACGATCGTGCCGATGCTGCCCATGTACTTCGGCATCCTGCCCCGTCAGTTCTGGGTGATCATGGCCATCAGCTACGCGCTGGTCGCCGTCATGGCGTGGCTGTCGGCGGTCGTGTTCCGCCGCTCCCAGTTCTAGGCCGGGCGCCGCTCGGAGCGGAGGGGCGCGACCCGCGCGACCCGCGTCAGGGCAGGCGCAGGGCGCGGACCTCGAACTCGGTGACGACGGCGCAGGCGTCGCCCGGGTTCGACAGCCAGATCGCGGCCGCCACCAGCTTGCTCGCGGGGTCGACCGCGAGCTCGACGTGGCTGGCCTCGAGGACGCAGGCCTCGCCGCCAGCGCCGGCGCCCCGGGCCCGCGGCTTGAAGGTCTCGGCGTGGAGGATCCGATCGGCGGCCGTGAGCACCAGCTTGCCGTCGGCGCCGACGTGAGCGGCGACCCCACCGACCACGCAGGCCACGTCGTCGTCGGGACCGGTCGGGGTCGCCGGCCGGCCGTCGCGCGCGGCGAAGACGCCGTCCACGAAGCCGCAGCGCACCGCCGCCGGCATCGCCACCGCCTCGCCGGTCTGCTCGCGCACCCGCGCCAGCGCCGCCGCCACCCGCGCGCGCGCGCTCGCCGCCGGCTCGCCGGCGTCGGCGTGGGCCGCGGGGTCCGCGGCCTCGTCGATCGCGAGGGCGTCGGCGACGGTCATGACCGGGATCGCGACCGGCGGCCGGCCCACGGCCACCACGTGGCAGGTCGTCGCCACCCACTCCGCCACGCCGTCGTCGCCACGGGTGCACCACGTCACCCGCGCGCCGTCCGCCGAGCGCACCGGCCCGGCCCGCAGCGCCGGCGCCAGCCCGACGTCGACCACCGTCCGCGACGGCAGCGCCGCGGCCGCCGCGCCCGACGCCGCCGATCCCGATGCCGCTCCCGACGCCGTCTCCGATCCCGACGCCGTCCCCGATCCCGACGCCGCCCCCGATCCCGATCCCGACGCCGCCCCCGATCCCGATCCCGACGCCGCCCCCGATCCCGCTCCCGCTCCGCCGGCCGGCGCCGCGCCGTCATCGCGCCGGCCCTTGCACGCCGCCCCCCCGCCGACGCCGACCGCGAGCACCGCCGCCACGGCCGCGGCGACCGCCGCCCGCGCCACCACCGCCGGC
>CAADGB010000055.1 GCA_900696455.1 uncultured delta proteobacterium | reverse complement strand
GCCGGCGACGGCGACGGCGTGCCGGGCGCGGCCGGCTTCGCCGCCGGTCGCGCGGGCGCGGGCAGCGGCGGCAAGGCCGGCCCGGGCGGACGACCGACGCTGGTGCGCAGCGGGGGCAACGGCGGCAGCACCGGCGGCTTCGGCACCGGCGGCTTCGGCGGCGCGAAGCGGTGCAGGCGCTCGAGCACGGCCTCGCTCGCCGCGTCGAGCTGGAGGAACTTGATGCGCACGCCCGGGCGCCGGAACGGGCCCGACGGCGTCGCCCACGCCTCCACCACCTCGCACGTGCCGCGCATCGCCTGGGTGGTGTCGGCGAGGAGGATCACGAACGGGCTCTGGCTCCCCGGCGAGCGCGTCGTCAGGCTGGCGATGAACAGCGTGCGGCGCTCGCAGTAGCGCGCGAACGCCTCGACGAACTGATCGAGCGAGGTGCAGCGCGTGGCGACCCGCAGCACCTTGGTGCGCTGTTCGGTCTCCCCGGACACGGACGCCGATCGTATCCGATCCTCGGCCCGGATCCCAATCCTGCGCGTCCGTGAGCCGGATGACCTTCAGGTGAGGCCGAGGAGGGGGCACAGCACCCACAGGCCCCCCACGACGACGGCGAAGCCGATCAGGTCGAAGACCACGCCGGCGCGCATCATCTGGCCCATCGTCACCTTGCCCGAGCCGTAGGCCATGGCGTTGGGCGCCGTCGAGATCGGCATCATGAAGCCGCACGACGCGCCGATGGTCGCGCCCAGCACCGCCGGCACCGGCGAGTCGCCGGCGGCGGTGGCCAGGCTCGCCGCCAGCGGCACCATGAGGGTCGCGGTCGCGGTGTTGCTGGTCGCCTCCGACAGCAGGATGGAGACGCCGGTGCACAGTGCGACCACGGCCCACATCGAGTGGGCGCCGGTGAGCTCGACCAGCTCCTGGCCCCAGGCGTGGGTGAGGCCGGTCGAGCGGGCGAGGTCGCCCAGCAGCATGCCGCCGCCGAACAGCAGGATGACGCCCCAGTCGATGCGGGTCGCCTCGGTCCAGGTCAGCGCCGGCCGCGGCTGCGCCGGCGGCCCTCCCGGCAGCACGAACAGCAGGCAGCCGGCGAGGACGGCGACGGTCTCCTCGGACAGGTGGGCGCGCGCCCAGGTCGCCGCCGCGCCGCCCGGCGCCACCACCGCCAGCGCGCTGGGCGCGATCCAGCCGATGACCGCCACGCCCAGCGCCGCCAGCGTCGCCCGCTCGCCGCGCGACCACGGCCGGCGCGCCCGGGCCACCGGCAGGTCGTCGCGCCCGGGCATCTGCGGGGCGCGCGCGCCGCGCAGCCCGAACAGCGCCAGCAGCACCGCCCACATCGTGGCGAGCATGGCCAGGCCCAGCGGCAGCCCGACCGCCATCCACGTGCCGAAGCCGAGGTCGACGTCGCGCTTGCGCAGCTCGGCGATGCCGATCAGGTTGGGCGGCGTCCCCACCGGCGTCGCCAGCCCGCCCATCGACGCGCCCCAGGCGATCGCCAGCACCAGCGCCGCCTGGTAGCGGCGGCCCATGCCCTCGGACGCGGCCAGGGCGATGGGCAGGACGATCGCCGTCGACGCCGAGTTCGAGGTCATCATCGACAGCACGAACGCCGTCGCCGACAGCGCCATCATGAGCGAGGTCGGGCCGCGGGCCAGCATCGCGGTGGCGGCGGCGACCCGCTGGCCGAGGCCGTGCACCTTCATCGCCTCGGCGATGAAGAACGCGCCGACGAACATGAACAGGAGCGGCGAGCCGAACGCGCCGAAGGCCTGGCGCGGCTCGGCGACGCCGGTGACCACGGTGAGCGCGGCGACCACCAGCGCCACCGCCGCCGCCGGCAGCGCCTCGGTCATCCACCACGCCACCGCCAGGGTCATGAGCGCGGCCAGGGTCGGGGCCGGGCCGTCGCGGGTGAGCAGGTAGACCCCGACCGCGATCGCCGGGCCGGCCCACAGGCCGACGCGGCGCTTGCGGCGCTCGAAGCGCGCGCCTGGCAGGTCGTCGTCGTCGACGGCGGCGTCGTCGTCGAGGTCGTCGGGGCGGGCGCTCACGGGCGGCTCACCAGGCGGTCACCGGCCAGGCGCCCGGATCACGCCGTGTGCTGGCGCAGGAAGGCGACGGCGCGGCTCCAGGCCAGGGCCGCGGCCTCGGGCGCGTGGACCTCGGGCCGGCGCTCGTTCATGAAGGCGTGCTCGGCGTCGTAGACGTGGAGCTCCATCGTCTGGCCGCGGCCCTCGAGGGTGCGCTGGATCTCGCGCGCGGTCTCGGGCTTGGCCCAGCCGTCGCGGCTGGCGAAGTGGGCCTGGATCGGCGTGTCGACCTGGCTCCAGTCGGGGCGGGGCGGGACGCCGTAGAACGGCACCGCGCAGGCCAGGCCGCGCACGAAGCAGGCGGCGGCGAAGGTGTAGGCGCCGCCCATGCAGAAGCCGGTGATCGCGACCTTGCCGTTGCCGCGCGGGTGCGCGCGCAGGTGCGCGACCGCGCCCTCGAGGTCGGCCATCGCGCGCTGGCCGTCGAGGGCGGTCATCATCTGGTTGGCCTCGGTGGCGTCGCGGGCGACGGCGCCGCGGTAGAGGGCGGGAGCCAGGGCGACGAAGCCCTCGGCGGCGAGGCGATCGACCGTGGCCTCGATCTGGGCGTTGAGGCCCCACCACTCCTGGACCACCACCACCGCCGGCGCCGGGGCCGCGCCGGCGGGCAGCGCCAGCGCGCCCCCGACGGTGTCGCCGTTCTTCGACGTGAACGTCACTCTCTCGCTCATGGTTCCTCCCGGGAAGGTCGCCGGATGCGGTCGGACGCGGCCAGAGGCGAGCCCCGGCGCGCGCCGGTTATACAGCGCGCCTCCCGGGGGCACCACGGCGGCGGGCCGCGACCGGCGGCGTTCGGGCTCGATCGTCCGCGCGGCCGCGGGGCGGCCAGCGCCGGCCACGATCGGTGGGCCGCGGCGGCTACCATCGTGACCATGGATCCGACCGACCCGCGCGCGCCGACCGAGCTGTCGCCGACCCACGACGAGGCCACCGCGGCGTCGCGGGCACCGGCCCCCGAGCTGCCGCGGTCGAGCCGCTACCAGGTGGGCGGACCGCTCGGCCAGGGCGGCATGGGCGAGATCCTGGTGGCGCGCGATACCCACCTCGGCCGCGACGTCGCGATCAAGCGCCTGCGCAGCGCGACGCCGTCGGTGGAGGCGGTCGCCCGCTTCGTGCGCGAGGCCCGGATCCAGGGCCGCCTCCAGCACCCCGCGATCGTGCCCATCCACGACCTCGCCCTCGACGAGGGCGGGCGCCCGTTCTTCGCCATGAAGCAGCTCGCGGGCACCACGCTCCACGATCTGCTGGTGGCGGGGGCGGGCGCGCCGGCGAGCGCCGCCGGGTCGCTGGGGCCGGCGGTGACGTGGACCCGGCCGCGCCTGCTGCGCGCGTTCGTCGAGGTCTGCCTCGCCATCGAGCTCGCCCACACCCGCGGCGTCGTCCACCGCGATCTCAAGCCCACCAACATCGCGCTCGGCGACTTCGGCGAGGTCTACGTCCTCGACTGGGGGGTGGCCCGCATCCTGGGCGAGAGCGCGCCCGGCGCCGGCGGCGTGACCGTCGACGACGATCGCGCGGCGCGGGCCGACGCGGTCACGATCGACGACGGCGCCACCGGCCCGGGCGCGATCCTGGGCACGCCCGGGTACATGGCGCCCGAGCAGCTCCGCGGCGAGCCCGAGCTGGGACCGGCGGCCGACATCTACGCGCTGGGCTGCGTGCTGTTCGAGCTCCTCGCCGGCGAGCCGCTCCACCCGCGCGCCCCGCAGGCGGCGATCGCGTCGACCCTGGCCGAGGGCGAGCACCGGCCGTCGGCGCGCGCGCCCGGCCGCGACGTGTCGCCGGAGCTCGACGAGATCTGCGCCCGCGCCACCGCCGCCGATCCCGCGGCTCGCTACCTGTCGGCGCGCGCCCTCGGCGACGCGGTGCAGCGCTACCTCGACGGCGACCGCGACCTGGCGCTCCGGCGCCGCCTCGCCGCCGGCCACCTCGCCGACGCCCGCGCCGCGCTGGCCCGCGGCGACGACGACGTCGACCGCCGGGCGGCGATGCGCGCCGCCGGCCGCGCGCTGGCGCTGGCTCCCGACTCGGAGGAGGCGGCCGGGCTGGTCTCCCAGCTCCTGCTGACGCCGCCGCGCGCGGTGCCGCGCGAGGTCGGCGAGCGCCTGGCCGCGCTCGACGTCGCCGCCGCCCGCGATCACGCCCGGGCCGGCGCGATCGCCGTCGCCGCGTTCCTCGCCGCGTTCCCGCTCTTCTTCCTCATCGGCGTCAAGGACGCGGCCACCCTCGGCGCCACCTTCGTGGTGGGCGTCGTCCACCTCGGCTCGCTGGTGGCGACGGTGCGGAGCCCTCGCCCCGCGCGCTTCCTGTGGCTGTCGATCGGCGCCTACGCGCTCCTGGTGGCGCTCTTGGGCCGCTTCTTCAACCCGTTCGTCCTCGCCACCGGCCTCGCGGTGCTGGGCGCGGCCCTGGCCGGCGCCCACCCCAGCCTGCGCCGCATCGGGCTGGTCCTCGTCCTCTACGTCGGCAGCGTGCTGGTCCCGTGGCTGCTCGAGCTGGTCGGCGTCATCGCGCCCACCTACTGGCTGCGCGGCCAGGAGGTCGTGATCGTGCCGCCGGTGCTGGTCACCTCGCGCCCGGCCGGCGAGCTGGCGATCGCCGCCTACGTCGTCGGCGTGATCGTGATGTGCGGCGCGCTGGCCTGGCGTCTCAGCCAGCGTCAGCGCGCGGCGCGCGATCAGCTCGAGCTCCAGGCCTGGCACCTCCGCCAGCTCGTGCCGGCGACGGCGGCGCCCGCGCCCGCGCCGCCGCCGCGGTGACGCCCGGTCACCGCCGGGCAGCGTCATGGCTGTGGGTATACTGCCCGGCCATGAGCGGAACCAAGGGCGCCCGCGGCCGACGCTTCGAGGGTGGGCTCGACGCCCTGGCCCAGCGCATGAACGCCTCGGTCGACTTCGATCGCCGCCTGCTCGACGCCGACGTCGCCGGCTCGCGCGCCCACGCCCGCGGCCTGGCCCGCCAGGGCCTCCTGTCGGCCGACGACGCCGCCGCGATCGACCGCGGCCTGGGCGAGGTCCGCGACGCCCTCGCCGCCGGCGAGCTGGCGTGGGATCCGGCGCTCGAGGACGTGCACATGAACGTCGAGGCCCGGCTCATCGAGCGCATCGGCGACGCCGGGCGCCGCCTGCACACCGGGCGCAGCCGCAACGATCAGGTCGCCACCGACCTGCGGCTGTGGGCGCGCGCCGCCGGCGAGGCGCTGGTCGCGCGCCTGGGCGAGCTGCGGGCCGCGCTGGTCCACAAGGCCGCCGCCCACGTCGACACCCTGATGCCCGGCTACACCCACCTGCAGCGGGCGCAGCCGGTGCGCGCCGCCCACCACTTCCTCGCCTACCAGGAGATGTTCGAGCGCGATCAGGGCCGGGTGCGCGACGCCCTGGCCCGCGCCGACGTCTCGCCGCTGGGCTCGGGGGCGCTGGCCGGCACCACCTTCCCGCTCGCCCGCGAGGGCGTCGCCGCCGAGCTCGGCTTCGCCGCGGTCAGCCGCAACAGCCTCGACGCCGTCGGCGATCGCGACTTCGCGATCGAGCTGGTGGCGGCGTGCGCGCTGTGTCAGGTCCACCTGTCGCGCCTGGCCGAGGAGCTGGTGCTGTGGTGCTCGCAGGAGGCCGGCTTCGCCCGGCTGTCCGATCGCTGGTGCTCGGGCAGCTCGCTCATGCCGCAGAAGAAGAACCCCGACCTCGCCGAGCTGGTGCGCGGCAAGACCGGGCGCGTGGTCGGCGCGTGGGTGACGCTGGTGACGGTCGTGAAGGGGCTGCCGCTGGCCTACAACAAGGACCTGCAGGAGACCCAGGAGCCGCTCTACGACGCGGTCGAGACCGCGACCGCCAGCGTCGAGGTCATGGCCGGCATGGTCGCCGATCTCACCCTCGACACCGCCCGCCTGGCGCGCGCCGTCGGCGAGGGCCACCTGGTGGCGACCGAGCTCGCCGACTACCTGGTGAGCAAGGGCGTGGCCTTCCGCGACGCCCACGACACCGCCGGCCACCTGGTGCGGATCGCGATCGAGCGCGGTGTCGAGCTGGCCGCGCTCTCGCTCGACGAGCTGCGGGCCGCCGATCCGCGCTTCGACGCCGACGTCCACGGCTGGCTCGATCCGGCGACGGCGGTCGACCGCCGCGACCTGCCGGGCGCGCCGGCCCGGCCGCGGGTGGTGGCCGAGCTGGCGCGCCTGTCCGCCGAGCTCGGGCTCGCCGCGCCCGCGGCGCCCGCCCCCTCACCCGCCCTCGCCACCCCCGACGGAGCCTCCGACCGATGACGTCCGCTGCCTTCCCCGCGTTCGCGTACCAGGGCGACACCCTCCACTGCGAGGGCGTGTCGCTGGTGTCCCTGGCCGAGGCCGTCGGCACCCCGACCTACGTCTACAGCCGCGGCGCGATCGAGGCCGCGTACCGCGCCTACGACGCGGCGCTGGCCGGGATCGACCACCTCATCTGCTACAGCGTCAAGGCCAACTCGTCGCTCGGCATCCTCGACGTCCTGGCCCGGCTCGGCGCCGGCGCCGACATCGTCTCGGGCGGCGAGCTCCACCGCTGGATCGCGGCCGGCGGCGATCCGGCCAAGGTCGTGTTCTCGGGCGTCGGCAAGACCGAGGCCGAGATGCGCGACGCGCTCGCGGCCGGCATCGGCGCCTTCAACGTCGAGTCGACCGAGGAGATCGAGGTCCTCGACCAGGTGGCGCGCGCCGCCGGCGTCCGGGCCCGGGTCGCGCTGCGGGTCAACCCCGACGTCGACGCCCAGACCCACCCCTACATCTCGACCGGCCTCACCCAGAACAAGTTCGGCATCGCCGCCGCCGCCGCCCGCGACGCCTTCCGGCGCGCCGCCGACCTGCCCGGCCTCGAGGTCCGCGGCATCGACTGCCACATCGGCAGCCAGCTCACCAAGACCTCGCCGTTCTCCGACGCGATCGCCCGGCTGTGCGAGCTGATCCTGACCCTGGCCGGCGAGGGCATCGTCCTCTCCGATCTCGACATCGGCGGCGGCCTCGGCATCGACTACGGCAAGGACGGCGACCCGCCGCCGCCCAGCCACGGCGAGTACGGGGCCGCGGTCAAGCAGGCGCTGGCCGCGCTCGGCGATCATCCCATCCGGCTGCTGGTCGAGCCCGGGCGCTCGATCGTCGGCCCGGCCGGCGTGCTGCTCACCCGCGTCCTCTACAACAAGGACAACGAGGTCAAGCACTTCACGATCGTCGACGCCGCCATGAACGACCTGATGCGGCCGTCGTTCTACGGCAGCCACCACCCGATGCGGCCGGTGCGCGCGACCTCGGCGGCGCCGCGCACGACCGACGTGGTCGGCCCGATCTGCGAGACCGGCGACTTCCTGGCCCGCGACCGCGCGCTACCGCCGCTGGCCCGCGGCGAGCTGCTGGCGATCGGCGCCGCCGGCGCCTACGGCTTCACGATGTCGTCGAACTACAACACCCGGCCGCGCGCCGCCGAGGTCCTGGTCGCCGGCGAGCGGTGGACGGTCATCCGCGAGCGCGAGACCCTCGAGCACCTGCTGCGCGGCGAGCGCACCGCCGGCTAGGCGCCGGGGAGCGGAGGAGCCGGGGTGGCCGCGCGCGAGCGTCTCGACAAGGTCGTGGTCGATCGCGGCCTGGCGCCGACCCGCGCCCGCGCCCAGAGCTTGATCCTCGCCGGCAAGGTCACGGTCGACGGCGAGGTCGCGACCAAGGCCGGGGCCGCGGTCGCCGCCGGCGCCGTGGTCGCGCTGCGCGAGGGCGATCACCCCTACGTGTCGCGGGGCGCGCTCAAGCTGGTCAAGGGCCTCGACGCCTTCGCCGTCGATCCGGCCGGCCAGGTCGCGCTCGACGTCGGCGCCTCGACCGGCGGCTTCACCGACGTGCTCCTGCGCCGCGGCGCCGCCCGGGTCTACGCCATCGACGTCGGCTACGGCCAGCTCGCGTGGTCGCTGCGCCAGGACCCGCGGGTGGTGGTGCTCGAGCGCCAGAACGTGCGGGCCATGGACCTGGCGCTGGTGCCCGAGCCCGCCGACCTCGCGGTCATCGACGTCTCGTTCATCTCGCTCACGCTGGTCCTGCCGCGGGTGGCCGCGCTCCTGCGGCCGCCGGCCGGCAAGCCGATCCTCGCCCTGGTCAAGCCGCAGTTCGAGGTCGGCCGCGAGCAGGTCGGCAAGGGCGGGGTTGTCCGAGATCCGGACGCGCGACGGGGCGCGATCGACAAGGTCGCGGCCTGGGCCGCCGACCACGGCTTCGGCGTCGGCGAGGTCGTCGAGTCGCCCATCACCGGCCCCGCCGGCAACGTCGAGTACCTGCTGCTCCTGCGCTCGCCGGCGGTGGCGCCCGCCGCCGGCGACGACGTGCCGGCTACAGGCCGGTGAGCACGATGGTGGCGTTGTAGCCGGCGTGGAGCACGACGCCGGGCCACACGCTGCCCGAGCGCACCCGGACCCAGCCCAGCACCAGGCCGAGCGCGAACAGGTGGGGCAGGGCGACGATCGAGACGTGGGCGATCGCGAACAGGAGCGCCGAGGTGATGATCGCCGTGCGATCGCGCATGAGGTCGCCGAGGCCGCCCTGGATCGCGCCGCGGAACAGGAGCTCCTCGGTCACCGCCGGCACCAGGGCGACGTGGACCAGCACCAGCCACGTCGACATCCCGGCGACGTCGAGCAGGCCGCGGGTCTCGACGAAGAGCCAGGGCACGGCCTGGCTGATCAGCACGACGCCGCCGTAGACCAGGCCGGTGGCCACGACCGCGAGCCCGGCGGCGGTCGCCCCCGGGCTGCGGGGCACCAGCGTCGAGAGCTGGCCGATCGCGACCAGGCCGATGAGGCCGACCATGCCGCCCAGGAGCTCGATCGCGAGCACCTCGTCGGCGCCCGGCAGCTCGGCGCGCGCCATCAGCACCAGGCTGGGGAGGAAGAGCGCGAAGTAGCCGACGATCGCGACCACCAGGCCCCGCGCGCGCAGCGGGCGGCGATCGCGGGGGGCGGGCTCGCGGGCCTCGCCCACGCCCAGCTCCCGCGGCACCATCAGGCCCTGCTCGGCGCCGCAGCGGCCGCAGAAGCGGGCGCCGGTGCGCAGCGCCGCCGCGCACACCCCGCACACCTCGCCGGGCGCCGCGCCGCTCATGACCGCTCGTTGCGCAGGCGGTGGATCTCGTAGCCGGCCTGGATCGCCTTGACCAGGACGACGATGAACAGGACCTTGACGATCATGCCCTTGTAGATCGAGGACGGCTCGAGCACGGCGTTGGCGAGGTGGAGGGTGAGGAAGAGGACGAGCGAGACCACCGCGGCCGCCAGCGGCGCCACCCGCGCCCAGACGTAGAGGCCGACGTGGACGATGAACAGGCCGAGGTGGGTGCCGAGCAGCAGGACCCGGCCCTCGGGCGTGAGCTGGTCCTTGGGCCCGGTTCTACACCCGGTCCGACCTCCGCGGTGCGGAATCTTCTGGCAAGCGCCGGGCGCCGGGCGCCGGGCGCGGGGCTAGCGCGGCAGGGTCCCGCGGCCGATGGCGGTGTAGTGGAAGCCGTGCTCGCGCACCTGCTCGGGGTCCCAGATGTTGCGGCCGTCGAACAGGTTGGGCTCGGCCATGGCGGCGCGCAGGCGGCGGAGGTCGGCGCCGCGGAACTGCTTCCACTCGGTGACCAGGGCCAGGGCGTGGGCGCCCTCGGCGGCGGCGTACATGTCCGGGGCCAGCTCGAGGGCGAGGCCGAGGGCGCGGACCGGCTCCATCGCCGCCGGGTCGTAGCCGACCACGGTCGCGCCGGCCTCGATCAGCTCGGCGATCAGCGTCAGGGCCGGGGCCTCGCGGATGTCGTCGGTCTCGGGCTTGAAGGCCAGGCCCCACACCGCGATCCGCTTGCCGGCGAGCGCGCCGCCGAAGCGGGCCTTGATGCGCTCGGCCAGCACCCGCTTCTGCCGGTTGTTGGCGCGCTCGGCGGCCTCGACCACCTCGACGGTGGCGCCGTGCTGGCGCGCGGTGTGGGCCAGGGCCCGGATGTCCTTGGGAAAGCACGAGCCGCCGAAGCCGGGGCCGGGGAAGAGGAACTTGGGGCCGATGCGGGGGTCGCTGCCGATGCCCTTGCGCACCTTCTCGATGTCGGCGCCGACCCGCTCGGCCAGGAGCGCCAGCTCGTTCATGAACGAGATGCGCACCGCCAGCATCGAGTTGGCGGCGTACTTGGTGAGCTCCGCCGAGCGGATGTCCATCACCATGATGCGGTCGTTGATGCGCACGAACGGCGTGTACAGGTTGCGCAGCACCCGGGCGGCGCGCTCGTCGTCGACGCCGAGGATCACGCGGTCCGGCTTCATGAAGTCGTTGACCGCGTCGCCCTCCTTGAGGAACTCGGGGTTGGACGCCACCGCGAAGGGGTGGGTGGTCTCGGCGGCGACGAGGGCGCGGATGCGATCGGCGGTGCCGACCGGGACCGTGCTCTTGGTGACGATCACGGCGAAGCCGTCGAGGGCGCGCCCGACCTCGCGCGCGGCCTCGTCGATGTAGCGCATGTCGGCGGCCCCGTCGTGCTCGCCCTGGGGCGTGCCGACGGCGAGGATGACGACGTCGGCGCCGGGCACGGCCTCGGCGGTCCGGGTCGTGAACGACAACCGGCCGGCGGCGAGGTTGCGCTTGACCAGCTCCTCGAGGCGGGGCTCGAAGATGGGGATCTCGCCGCGCCGCATGCGCTCGACGCGCGCGGCGTCGAGGTCGACGCACACGACGTCGTTGCCGAAGTCCGAGAAGCCGGCGCCGGCGACGAGGCCGACGTACCCGGTGCCGATGACTGCCAGACGCATGACGCGGACGCTAGCACGCGCCGGGCCAGGGCTGGTGGCGGCGCCGGCGCGCGGTCGGCGCGCGCGGGGTCGTGGCGACGCGCGGACTTGGCCGGCCGTTGCGCGGGTGGTCGGGGCGCCGGTCCGGGCACCCCAGAGAATCGCTGCCAGGGCCGCGGCCGCGGGTGGTAGCTTGTCGACATGGTGGCGACGCTGGCCGCGCTGGACCCCGGCGACCTGCCGGCGGCCCGCGACCTGCTGCGGGCGAGCTGCGCCCACGACCGCGCCGCCCAGGTCGCCGAGGAGAAGCTGTTCGGGGTCAGCCCGCGTGGCGCGCCAGTGGCCTTCGCGGCGCGCAAGGGCGGGATCCTGATCGGCGTGGCGGCGACGTGCGGCGATCGCGTCCGGCTGGTGGCGGTGCACCCGGCGGCGCGCGGCGAGGGCGTGGGGAGCCAGCTCCTCGGCGCGTGCGAGGCCGAGGTGTGGAAGGGCGCGGCGCGGCGGGCGCGGATGCTCGACGAGCCCGGCAACTACCTGGCGCCGGGCGTCGACGTGGCCAACGTCGACGCGATCGCGTGGCTGGGCCGGCGTGGCTACATCCGGCGCGACGAGCACACCAACCTCCTGGTCGACGTCCGCACCAACCCGCGGGTCACGGTGGCCCGGGCGGTGGAGCTGGTGGCGCGCGCCGCCGAGCGCGGCTACGAGGTGCGACGGGCGCGCCGCGACGAGGCCGAGGCGCTGTCGGCGGCGATCTCGATCGGCTTCGGCGGGGCGTGGCCGTTCGAGGTCGAGCGGGCGCTGGCCAGCGACCCGCCCGGCGTCCACGTCGCCAGCCGCGACGGCCGGCTGGCCGCGTTCGCCGCCCACGACGGCAACAACCGGGGGCTGGGCTGGTTCGGGCCGGCGGGGACCTGGCCCGAGCACCGCGGCCAGGGCCTGGGCGAGGCGCTGCTGGTGGCGTGCCTGGTCGACATCGCGGCGGCGCACCCGACGGCGGAGATCGCCTGGATCGGCCCGCGCGAGTTCTACCAGCGCGCGGTCGGCGTGGTCGGCGAGCGCACGTTCGCGGTCATGACCAAGGACAGCCCCTTCAAGCGCTCGACGATCCCGCCGGCGATGTGAGGCCGCGGCCGCGGGCGCTGGCGTCGCGCCGGCGGCGGGTTCGTGGCATCGTGGCGGCGTGACGCGCGCGATGATCCTGTGTGCGGGGCACGGCACGCGGCTGGGCGCCCTGTCGGACGAGCGGCCCAAGCCGATGCTGCCGGTGTGCGACGTGCCCATCCTCCGCTACGGCGTGGCCCACCTGGTCGCCCACGGCATCCGCGACCTCGTCATCAACCTCCACCACCGCGGCGACGTCATCGAGCAGGACCTCGGCGACGGCCGCGCGCTCGGCGCCCGCATCCGCTACACCCACGAGGAGGTCCTGCTCGGCACCGGCGGCGGCCTCAAGCACGCGCTGCCGCTGCTCGATCCCGACGGCGCCGACGCGCCGTTCGTGTCGATGAACGGCAAGCTCATCTTCGACGTCGATCTGGGCGCGCTGCTCGCCGCCCACGCCGCGCGTCCGGGCGCGCTGGGGACGATGGTGGTGCGACGGGTGCCCGACGCCGAGGCCTGGGGCGCGGTCGACGCCCGGCCCGACGCCGACGGCGGCGCCGGCGCGCTGCGCGTCCACGACGTCCTCGGCCGCGGCCAGCACATGTTCTGCGGTGTCCACGTCACGCGGCCGAGCGTGGTCGCCCGCCTGCCCGACGGCGAGGCCTGCATGATCCGGCAGGGCTACCTGCCGTGGCTGCGCGGCGGCGAGGTGGTGGCGGCCTTCGAGCACCGCGCCGGCTACTTCGCCGAGCACTCGACGCCCGCGCGCTACCTGGCGAGCAACTGGGCCCTGCTCGACGGCGCGGACCTGACCGCGCCGCCGGGCGAGCTGCGCGGCGTCGACCCGACCGCGGACGTCGCCGCCACCGCGACCGTGCGCGCGCCGGTGCGCATCGGCCCGGGCGCGACCGTGGGCGCCGGCGCGACCGTGGGGCCGTACGCGGTGATCGGGCGCGGCGCGGCGGTGGCGCCGGGCGCGGTGATCGAGCGCGCGGTGGTGTGGCCGGGCGGGCGCGTGGCGGGCGAGGTGCGCGACGCGATCGTCACCGCCGCCGGTGTGACGGCGGTGACGCCCGAGTGACCCCGACCGCGTCGTGAGCCGGGGTCAGCGGCCGGGCCGGTGGTACGTTCGCGCGCATGACGCGCACCTCGAACGTGCTCACCCTGGGCGGCGCGGCCTCGCTGGCGCTGGCGGCCGTGACCGCCGGGCCGGCGGCGGCCGAGCCCGACCTGCTCCGCGGCAGCTTCATGGAGGCGGTGCTCGGCCTGGCCGTGCCGGTGGCCGAGGAGGACTACGCGGACACCGTCGACGAGAGCCTCAAGCTCGGCGTCCGTTTCGGCAGCGGGCAGGCGCCGGGGGGGGCCGGCTGGCCCGGCCTCGAGCTGTCGCTCGACTTCACGCCGGTCAACCCCGAGCTCGACTCGGCCACGATCGACATCGGCATCCAGCGCTACCGCGGCCTGGTCGGCGTCCGCCACCGCATCCCGGCGGGCAAGGGCGCCCTGTTCCTGCGCGCGGGCATCGGCGCGGACCTCGTCCACGTCAGCGCGTCGGGGTCGATCCTCGGCATCAACTTCGAGACCAGCGAGACCGACGTCGGGCTGGCGGCCGAGGTCGGCGCCGGCTTGATGTTCCCGATCGGCGGCAACCTGTACGTCGGCGCCCACTTCGCGGTGCCGATGGCCTTCCACTTCGACGACGACGACCCCGGCGATCCCGACGACACCGACTTCGAGTACACCGGCGTCGACCTCGATCTGCTCTTCACGATCGGCACCGTGCGCTGAGCCGGGCCGAGGCGACGCCGAGGCGATCCCGACGGCGCCGGCGCCAGGACCGGTGACCGAGATCTGTCACCGCGGGCCGCGGCGCGCCCGGGTGTTCGACAGCCCCGCGGCCGCCGGTGAAGGCGATCGCGGGGTTGCGCCGGCCGCGCGCCCGGAACGCGGTGTGCATCTCGCGCCCGGGATGACCTCGAGGATGACCACGCGCCGGGGGCGCGGCCGGCTCCGGCTGCGGCGCGCCGCGGCCAGCACCATCGCCGCCGTCGTGGCCGTCGCCGCGATCGGGCTCACCGTCGGCTGCCGGCACCCCGATCCGACCAGCGTCGTCGTCGAGGCGATGGCCGCGACGCGCGCCTCCGCGCCGCGGGCGGCGGGGCCGCTGCGGGTCGCGACCTACAACATCCACCACATCGGCGCCGGCGAGCTGGAGACGGCGCTCGCCGCCGATCCGGATCTGGCGGCGGCCGAGGTCGTGTTCCTGCAGGAGGTGGTGCAGCCGCGCGATCGCGCCTCGGTGGCGTGCGAGGTCGGCCGCCTCCACGGCTGGCACTGCGCCTACGCGCCCGGCCACGGCCTCGACGGCGGCAGCCTCGGCGTCGCGATCCTCAGCCGCCGGCCGCTGGCCGACCTCGAGAGCATCGAGCTGCCGTTCTTCCACGTCCGTTTCAACGCCGGGCGGCGGGTCGCGCTCGCCGCCACCATCGACCTCGATGGCACGCCGGTCCGCCTGTACTCGGTCCACCTCGACAACCGCCTCAACCCGGGCCAGCGCATCCGCCAGCTCGCGCCGGTCATGGACGCGGCCGCGGCCTGGGACGGCCCGGCGGTGATCGCCGGCGACATGAACACCAGCCCGTTCGTATGGCTCGGCCACGTCGTGCCGGTCCCGGCCGGCGTGCAGGACGACCGGCTCGAGCGCTACGTGCGGGGGCGCGGCTTCACCACGCCGGTGGTGGGCTCGGGCGCCACCCACAAGTGGCTGTCGATGCGGCTGGACGCCATCTACACCCGCGGCCTCGGCGTGGTCGCGCACGAGGTCGAGCACGGCGTCCGCCACAGCGACCACCTGCCGCTGTGGGCCGATCTCACCCTCTGACTCGTGGTCGCCCTGCGAGCCCTCGCGGCGGCTACCGGCAGCCCAGCGTCGGGAGCTGGGCGGTCTCCTCGAAGCACTTCGCGATGATCTTGCGGGCCTCGACCTGCGCGCGCAGCCGCGAGTCGTCGGACGCCGCCGGATCATCGTCGACCTGAAGCGCGAGGTCGAGCGCCTCGACCTTGGCCTGCTTGAGGTGGCAGCGCTCGGCGAGCGCGGCGTCGTCGGGGCGGACCCGGGCGCAGGCGCAGAGCTGGCGCACGTAGGTCGTGCAGGCGTCCTCGCCCCGCTTGCGCTCGGCCGGCGGCATGGGCGCGGCGCGCTCGCCGCCGCCGCCGCCGCGCTCCTCGCGCTTGCCCGCGCAGCCGGCGAGGAGGGTGGCCACCGCGACCAGCCCGACCGCGGCGGCGCGCGCGCGCGTCCGTGTCATCCCGGCTCCACCCGGGCCAGGACCACCGAGATGTTGTCGATCCCGCCGGCGTCGTTGGCCAGCTCGATCAGCGTGTCGACGGCGCGATCGAGGTCGCGCTCGGTGGCCAGCGTCACCGCGATCTGGTCGTCGGTGACCATGCCGGTCAGCCCGTCCGAGCACAGCAGGTAACAGTCGCCGACCTGCGGCTTCTCGGTGTGGATGTCGACCGCCACCGACTCCTTCATGCCCAGCGCCCGCACCACGACGTTCTTGTGCGGCCAGTTCTCCGCCTCCTCGGCGGTCATCCGCTTCATCTTGATGTAGTCGTTGATGAGCGAGTGATCCTCGGTGAGCTGCACCAGCGCGCCGTCGCGCAGGCGGTAGCCGCGGCTGTCGCCGACGTGGCCGATGATGACCTTGTCGTCGAGGAAGTACATGGCGACGATCGTCGTGCCCATCCGCGACTGGCCCTCGCGCTGGGTCCGCTCCCAGATCTCGACGTTGGCCAGCATCACCGCCTGCTGCATCCGGTAGATCTCGGCACGCTCCTCGGACTCCACCTTGTACGGCCAGGTCAGGGTCTGCTGATCGGCGGTGGCCTGGAAGTAGTCGGTGACGGTGTCGACGGCGAGCCGGCTGGCGACGTCGCCCGAGGCGTGGCCGCCCATGCCGTCGGCGACGATCGCGAGCCGCATCGTCGTCGGCAGCGCGATCGAGTCCTCGTTGTGCTCGCGCTTGCGGCCGATGTTGGTCGCGCCCGAGAAACGGATCCGCTTGTCGTCGAGGGGAAAGGACGAGCTCACCGGTCCGGGAGCTTAGCACCGGCCGCCCCGGTGCCGCGAGGCCGGGAACCGACCCTCTCCATTGACTCGGTGGGGAGCGCCCCGCATCCTCTAGCGGTGACGCCGAGCACCGCCAGCGCCGGGACGTGGTGGTCCTACGCCGAGGGCAACGCGGCGGCGCTCGGGGTCGTGGTCGCGGTGGTGGCGGTGGCCGCGCTCCTCTTCGTCGGGAGCCGGCTCCACGCCCACCGCAAGCGTCGTCGTCGTCGGTAGCAGGTCGCCGAACGTGGCCATCGTCTCCAAGGGATCCCTCACCGAGTACTCGGCGCTGCGGGTGTTCGCGGCGCTGGCCGCCCGTGGCTTCACCGGCGAGCTCGTGATCACGTCCGGAGGCCGCGCCTACCGCGTCGCGTTCTCGGAGGGCGCGGTGGTCGGCGCCCACAGCCCGCACCCGGCCGACAGCGCGGCCAAGGTCGCGGTCGCGCTCGGCGTCGTGAGCTCGACCCAGGCCGGCGAGGTCGTGCGCCGGCTGGCCGCCGAGCCCGGCCTCGACGAGATCGCGGCGGTGGCCCAGGTGGCGAAGCTGTCCGCCGAGCTCGAGGAGCGGCTGGCGCGGCGCGTGGCCGGCGGCCGCGCCGCCCGCGCGCTGTCGCTGGCGGAGGGGACCTTCACCGCCACCGACGAGGTGCCGGTGTGGGGGACGGTGGCGGCGGTCGACGCCCGCTGGGTGCTGTACACCGGCATCCGCACCCACCTGACCCTCGACCGCGTCCGCGCCGAGCTGGCCACGCTGGCGGCGGCGGTGCGGCTGCGCGAGGGCGCCGACCTCTCCGGGTTCGGCTTCGGCCACCCCGAGGCGGAGGTGGCGGCCTGGATGGCGGAGACCCCGCTCGTGGTGGACGCGCTGCCCGCGGAGCTCGACGAGCAGGTCGCGCTGGCGGTCGCGCTGACCCTCGTGCTCGCCAGCGAGGCGGTCGCGGTCGCGGCGCCGGCGGTCGCGGCGCCGGCGGTGTCGTCGCTGTCGTCGCTGTCGTCGCTGTCGTCGCCGTCGTCGTCGTCGTCGTCGTCGTCGTCGCCGTCGCCGTCGTCGTCGTCGCCGTCGTCGTCGTCGTCGTCGTCGTCGTCGTCGTCGTCGTCGTCGTCGTCGTCGTCGTCGTCGTCGTCGTCGTCGCCGTCGCCGTCGCCACGACCGGCCCCGACCCCGTCGAGCTCGCCGCCGGTGACCGCGACCGTCGGCGAGGCGCGCGTCCCCACCGCGCGGCCGGCGCCGACCGCGGCGCCCCCGGTGTCCGCGCCCGCCGCCGCGCGCGCCACGCCCCGCGCGCCCCGCCGCGCCGGGGCGCGGGCCGACGAGATCCGGGCGCTGGTCGCCGAGCGCGCCCAGATCCTCGACGCCGGCGCCGACCACTTCGCGCTGCTCGGGGTCCCGCGCACCGCGTCGGCCGCCGAGATCCGCTCCCGCTACTTCGCCCTCGCGCGCAACCTCCACCCCGATCGCCTGGCGGCCGCCGGGGTCGAGGACGAGCGCCGCGACGCCCAGCGCCTGTTCTCGCGCATGAACGAGGCGTTCGCGGTGCTGACCGACCCGGCGCAGCGGGCGCGCTACGTCGAGGTCTTGCAGGCAGGCGGCGAGGCGGCGGTCAAGGCGCGCGAGGCCGAGGCCGAGGCCGCGGCGCTCCACGCGCTCGAGGCCGAGGAGCGCTTCCGCCTCGGCGAGATGGCGCTGCGCCGCCAGCAGCTCGACATCGCGGTCCGCGAGTTCCGGCGCGCCGTCGAGCTCCGCCCGGACGAGGGCGATCACCACGCGCTGCTCGGGTGGGCGCTGTACGTGGCCGCCCCCGACAAGGCACAGGCGCTGCCCGTCGTGCGCCAGCACCTGCAGGCCGCCATCGACCGCAAGCCGCGCAGCCCGCTGCCGCACCTCTACCTGGGGCGGATCGCGCGCATGCAGGGCGAGCGCGCCCCGGCCGAGGAGCACCTGCGCCAGGCCCTCAAGCTCGCCCCCGACCACGTCGAGGCCAGCGCCGAGCTGCGCGCGGTCGAGGCCATGCGGGCGCCGGCCCGGCCTTCGGAGACCGGCGGTCTGTTCTCCCGCCTGCGCAAGCCCTAGCGCACCGAACGGGCGGACGTGCCTGCCGCGACCCGACCCTGACGAAGCCGCGCCCCGCCGGCGGACGCGGTCGTCAGCTCACGAGCGGCGACAGCCGCGCCGCCGCGCCGTCGTCGAAGGCGACGTCGGTCGTGGGCTCGGCGTGGTCGTCGCTCCTGCGCACGCCGCTGACCCGGGCGCCGACGTCGACCCAGCGCTCGCCGCGCGACACCCGCAGGGTCAGGCGCTCGCCGACCTCGAGCAGGAGCGGGCCGCGCAGCGTGGCGGCGCTCGCGGTCACCCGCACCACGTCGAACATGGTGTACACGCCGTGCTCCGCGCCGACCACGGCGACCGTGATCGCGGCGGGGGTAGGATCGGCCAGCGCCATGGGATGAAGCCGTAGCACGCGGCCTTCCCCGACCACAACCGCCCGGTGGCCGGACCAGCCGAGGAACCCCGGTCGCGGCCCTTCCGGCCGACGGTCCGACGAGCTAACCTGTGCCCGTGTCGATGCTCAAACCGGTCGAGAAACAGCGCGTGGCCGAGGAGATCGTCGAGCAGCTCCGCTCCCTGATCTTGACCGGCCAGTACCCGCCTGGCTCCAAGCTCCCACCCGAGCGCGACCTGTCCAAGCGCCTGGGCGTCAACCGGGCCTCCCTGCGGGAGGCGCTGAAGAAGCTGGAGCACCTCGGCCTGGTCCGCATCCGCCAGGGCGACGGGACCCGGGTCACCAACTTCATGGAGACCGGGGGAATCGAGCTGGTGCAGCACCTGCTGCCGCTGGCCGGTCGCAACCACCCCGAGCTCATCCGCGACATGCTCGAGCTGCGCCGGATCTTCGGGCGCGAGATCGCGCGCCTGGCGGCCTTCCGGTGCCCGCCCGAGGGCGCCCAGCGCCTGGTCGCGCTGGCCGACAAGGCCGACGCCGCCACCAGCCCGCTCGAGGTGTTCGAGACCGACTTCGAGTTCTACGTCGCCCTCACCCAGATCGCCGGCAACGCGGTCATGGGTCTGCTCATCAACACCGTCCGGGAGGGCGTGCGCAGCTACATGCCGCTGCTCTCCAACCTGACGGCGACGCCCGAGGGCGTGCGCGCCCACCACCGCGCGCTGATCGAGGCCGTGCAGGCCAAGGACCCGGAGCGCGCCGCCAAGATCGCCGACGACCACCTGCGATCCGGCGCCGAGCTGGCGGCGCGCATGGGCGGCCGCGCCGAGCTCACGCCCCAGCCCCTGCCCGCCGCCTGAGCCGTCCGCGGCGGGCTTGCCTTCACGTCACCGACGCCACCGACGCCACCGACGAGAGCCGACAGCATGGTCCTGACCCGGGAGGAGGTCGCCGAGATCGCGCAGCTCGCGCGGCTGGCGCTGCGCGACGACGAGCTCGACGCCCTGCGCGGCGAGCTGGCGGTGATCCTCGAGCACGTCGAGGTGTTGGGCCAGGCCGACACCATCGGCGTCGAGCCCATGACCCACGCCGTCCCCACGGCGCTGCGCCTGCGCGCCGACCAGGTCGAGCCGTCGCTGCCGGTCGCGGTCGCGCTCGCCGACGCGCCGGCGGCGCGCGACGGGTGCTTCGAGGTCCCGGCGATCATCAAGGCGGCGACGTGAGCGCCGAGCTGGCCTACGCCGGCGCCGCCGAGCTGGCGCGGCGGGTGCGCGCCCGGGAGGTGAGCGCGGTCGAGCTGACCGACGCCTTCCTCGCCCGCATCGACGCCCACGACGGCGCGCTCGGCGCCTACCTCGCCGTCGATCACGAGGGCGCGCGCAACCGCGCCCTCATCGTCGACGCGATGATCGCCGCCGGCCAGGATCCCGGGCCGCTGGCCGGGGTGCCGGTGGGGGTGAAGGACGTGATCGTCACCGAGGGCCTGGTGACCACCGCCGCGTCGCGGATCCTCGACGGCTGGGTGCCCCCGTACGACGCGACCGCGGTGGCCCGGCTGCGCGCCGCCGGCGCCATCGTCCTCGGCAAGCTCAACTGCGACGAGTTCGCGATGGGCAGCTCCAACGAGCGCTCCGGCTACCGGCCGTGCCAGAACCCGTGGGACCTCGGGCGCGTGCCCGGCGGCAGCTCGGGCGGCAGCGCGGCGGCGGTGGCGGCCGGCCTCGCCGCCGCCACCCTCGGCACCGACACCGGCGGCTCGATCCGCCAGCCGGCGGCGTTCTGCGGCGTGGTCGGGCTCAAGCCGACCTACGGCCGGGTGTCGCGGTGGGGCGCGATCGCGTTCGCGTCCTCGCTCGATCAGATCGGGCCGCTGGCCGGCAGCGTCGAGGACTGCGCGCTCCTGCTCGAGGTCATCGCCGGCGCCGACCCGCGCGACGCGACCTCGATCGACCAGCCGGCGCCGTCGCTGCGGCCGGCGCTGACGGCCGGCGTCGCCGGGCTCAAGGTCGGCCTGCCGCGCGAGTACTTCGAGGGCGCGCTCGACCCCGAGGTGGCGGCGGCGGTGCGGGCGGCCGGCGACGCCCTGGTCACCGCCGGCGCCGAGCTGCGCGAGGTGACCCTGCCCCACACCCGCTTCGCCCTGCCCGCGTACTACGTGGTGGCGCCGGCCGAGGCGGCGTCGAACCTCGCCCGCTACGACGGCGTGCGCTTCGGCCACCGCGGCGGCGGCCGCGAGCTGGCCGAGATGTACGCGACCACGCGCGCCGAGGGCTTCGGCCCCGAGGTCAAGCGCCGCATCATGATCGGCACCTACGCCCTGCGCGCCGGGCACTACGAGGCGTACTACCGCAAGGCGCAGCAGGTGCGGGCGCTCATCAAGCGCGACTTCGACCAGGCCTTCGAGGAGGTCGACGTGCTCCTGACGCCGACCACGCCCACCGCGGCGTTCGCCCGGGGCGAGAAGGCCGCGCCGCTCGACATGTACCTGGCCGACGTCTTCACCCTGGCCTGCAACCTGGCCGGCATCCCCGGCCTCGCCGTGCCGGTGGGCGCGACCGCGAGCGGCCTGCCCATCGGCGCCCAGCTCCTGGGGCGGGCGCTCGACGAGGTGACCCTGGTGCGCGCGGGCGCCGAGCTCGAGCGGGCGTTCGGCACCCGCCGGCCGCCGGCCTACGAGGGGGCCGCGTGAGCGACCTCGCGACGTTGCTCGAGAGCTGGGAGCCGGTGATCGGCCTCGAGGTCCACGTCCAGCTCGCGTGCGAGAGCAAGGCGTTCTCGCCGTCGGCCACCAGCTTCGGGGCGCCGCCCAACTCGCTCACCGACCCGACGGTGCTCGGCCTGCCCGGCGCGCTGCCCACGTTCAACGCCCACGCCCTCGAGCTGGCGCTGCGCCTGGGCGTCGCCACCGGCGCCAAGATCCGCGCCCGCTGCCGCTTCGCCCGCAAGCACTACTTCTACCCCGACCTGCCCAAGGGCTATCAGATCTCGCAGTACGACGAGCCCCTGTGCGAGGAGGGCGGGATCGAGCTGTGGCTGGGCGGCGTCCGCAAGAAGGTGCGGCTGCAGCGCATCCACCTCGAGGAGGACGCGGGCAAGAACCTTCACCACGGCACCGCGTCGCTGGTCGATCTCAACCGCGCCGGCGTGCCGCTGTGCGAGGTCGTGACCCTGCCCGACCTCCACTCCGCCGAGGAGGCCGCCGAGTACATGCGGGCGCTCCACCGCCTGGTGCGCTGGCTCGGCGTCGGCGAGGGCGACATGGAGAAGGGCCAGCTCCGCTGCGACGCCAACGTCAGCGTGCGGCGGCGCGGCGAGGACCGGCTGGGGGTGCGGACCGAGCTCAAGAACATCAACTCGTTCCGCTTCGTGCACCGCGCGATCGAGCACGAGATCGCGCGCCAGGTCCGCATCCTCGAGGACGGCGGCCAGGTCGAGCGCGAGACCCGGCTGTGGGACGCCGACGCCGGGGTGTCGCAGCCGATGCGCTCCAAGGAGGAGATCGCGGACTACCGCTACTTCCCCGACCCCGATCTGCCGCCGCTGGCGGTCGACGGGCCGACCATGCGCAAGGTCATCACGACCATGCCCGAGCTGCCGGTGCCGCGGCTCGAGCGCTTCATGCGCGAGTACGGCCTGCCCTTCGACGACGCCGCGCTGCTCACCGACGATCGCGAGCGCGCCGACTACCTCGACGAGGCGGTGCGAGCCGCCGGCGATGGCGCCCTGGCCCGGCCCATCGCCAGCTTCATGCTCACCGAGCTCCTGCGCGTGCTCGACGGCCAGCCCATCGCGAAGGCGCCGGTCGCGCCGGCGGCGCTGGCCGAGCTCATCGCGCTGGTGGCCGGCGAGGTCATCAGCGGCAAGATCGCCAAGGACGTGTTCGCGAAGATGTGCGCGTCCGGCGAGGGCGCGCAGCACATCGTCGATCGCGACGACCTGCGGCAGATCAGCGACGAGGCGACGCTGCGCGGGCTGTGCGAGGAGCTCCTCGCCGCCCACCCCCGGCAGGTCGAGCAGTACCGCGC
Source organism: uncultured delta proteobacterium (assembly GCA_900696455.1). Classification (GTDB taxonomy): domain Bacteria; phylum Myxococcota_A; class Polyangia; order Haliangiales; family Haliangiaceae; genus UBA2376. The sequence goes on along the minus strand of CAADGB010000055.1, from coordinate 859 downwards.
CGGCAAGGACAGCTTGCTCGGCTTCTTCGTCGGTCAGCTCATGAAGGCGACCGGGGGCAAGGCCAACCCGGCCCTGTCCACGAAGCTCCTCGAGCAGCTCCTGGCCGCGACCTGATCAGCGCTTGGGGCGCTTGCCGACCGCGACCGGTCCGGAGTCCTTGCTCCGCGGCGACCAGGCCGAGGGCACCTCGCGGTGGCTGGTGCCGAGGCGGACCCGGCGGTGCGAGGAGCGGAGCGCAAGCTTCGCGCGGGGTGCGAGTTGCTGCATGACTCGACGGTAGGGGGCGCGGATCGGCCGGGCAAGTTCTCGCGGTCCGGGGGATCTCTCCGGACTCCGGACGCTCGGCGCCGCGCCCTCGTGCGCGATGCGGCTTCCTGCTATGATCTCCGGTCCCGGCGGACGCACCTGGGGAGGGTGTGCCGCCCGAGCGATGACGACGAGCGCGCGCCTCTACAACGTCTATCTCGACCGGCCGCGCTCGACGGCGCCCGGCGCCGCCGCCGCGCTCGCCCAGGCCATGGCCGCGCACTACGGCCTGCCCGCCGCCGAGATCGAGCGCCGGCTCGCCTCCGGCCGCTTCCGCGTCAAGACCGGCGTGGATCGCGCGACCGCCGACGCGTTCGCCGGCGATCTCGCGCAGCTCGGGGCGGAGGTCTCGGTCGTGGCGGCGGAGGAGCTGACGCCGCCACCGGGCCCGGCGGCGACCGCGCCCCGCCCGGCGCCGCTGTCGCTGCAGCAGCCGCGGGTGCCGGCGGCGGCGGTGCGCCCGCCGATCGGGGCGCCGGCGATCCGACCGCCCGCGGCCGCGAGCAAGCCGGCGGCTCCGGCGAGCGGACCGGCAGCGCGCCCGCCGATCGG
>CAADGB010000054.1 GCA_900696455.1 uncultured delta proteobacterium | reverse complement strand
GGCGGCCGGCGCGGCCGGCGCGGCCGGTGACGCGGCCGGCGCGCCGGGACCGCCCCCGCCGCCGCAGGCCGCGCCCGCCAGCGCCACCAGCCCCAGGATCGCGACGCCGAACCGGCGTAGGCTCGGCGCCATGGGTCGCAAGGAAGACGCGCTCGCGTACCACAGCCGCGGACGACACGGGAAGATCGAGGTCGTCCCCACCAAGCCGCTGGTCAGCCAGCTCGACCTCGCGCTGGCGTACACCCCGGGCGTGGCCGAGCCGTGCCTGGCCATCGCCGACGATCCGGAGGCGAGCTGGGCGTACACGGCGCGCGGCAACCTGGTCGCGGTCATCTCCAATGGTACCGCGGTGCTCGGCCTGGGCGACATCGGCGCCGCCGCCGGCAAGCCGGTGATGGAGGGCAAGGCCTGCCTGTTCAAGAAGTTCGCCGACATCGACGTCTTCGACCTCGAGGTCGCCGAGAAGGACGTCGATCGCCTGGTCGAGATCGTCGCCGCGCTCGAGCCCACCTTCGGCGGGATCAACCTCGAGGACATCGCCGCCCCCGCCTGCTTCGAGGTCGAGGAGAAGCTGCGCGCCCGGCTCTCGATCCCGGTCTTCCACGACGACCAGCACGGCACCGCGATCATCACCGGCGCCGCGCTCCTCAACGCCGCCGCCGTCGCCGGCAAGGCGCTGGACGCGCTGCGGGTCGTGGTCTCGGGCGCCGGCGCCGGCGCCATCGCCTGCGCCGACTTCTTCGTGGCCCTGGGCGTCCGCCGCGAGCAGGTCGTGCTGTGCGACTCCAAGGGCGTCATCCACGCCGGCCGCGCCGACCTCAACCGCCACAAGCGCCGCTTCGCCGGCGCCGACGACGGCCGCCGCACCCTGGCCGACGCCATGGTCGGCGCCGACCTGTTCATGGGCCTGTCGGTCGCCGGCGTGGTCACGCCGGCGATGCTGGCGACGATGGCCGATCGCCCGATCGTCTTCGCCCTCGCCAACCCCGATCCCGAGATCGCCTACCCCGACGCGGTGGCGGCCCGCCCCGACGCCCTGGTCGCCACCGGCCGCTCCGACTACCCCAACCAGGTCAACAACGTCCTCGGCTTCCCCTACGTCTTCCGCGGCGCCCTCGACGTCCGCGCCCGCAGCATCAGCGAGCCGATGAAGGTCGCCGCCGCGCGCGCCCTCGCCGCCCTCGCCCACGAGCCGGTGCCCGAGGCCGTGGTCGCCGCCTACGGCGGGCGCTCGCTCCGGTTCGGCCCCGAGTACCTCATCCCCAAGCCCTTCGACCCCCGCGTCCTGTGGTGGGTGGCGCCGGCGGTGGCCGAGGCGGCGCAGGCCTCGGGGGTGGCCCGGCTCGCGCTCGACCCCGCCGAGTACCGCGACCGCCTCATGCGCAAGGGCTCCAACGCCGCCTTCTCGATCATGCGCGGCATGGCCCGCACCGCCCGTCGCGATCCGCGCCGGATCGTCTTCCCCGAGGCCGGCAACGCCCGCGTCCTGCGCGCGGTCCAGCAGATCGTCGACGAGGGCATCGCCCGCCCGGTGCTGCTCGGCCGCCGCGCCGAGATCGAGGCCCTGTGCCAGGAGTCCTCGCTCGATCTCCTGGCGCGGTGCGAGGTGATCGATCCGACGAGCACCGAGGCCGCCGCCGACGCCGAGCGCTACGCCCAGCACCTGGCCTCCCGGCGCGCCCGCAAGGGGATGACCCTGCCCATGGCGCGCAGCCTGGTCCACGGCAGCGACTACTTCGGCACGATGATGGTCGCGCTCGGCGACGTCGACGGCATGGTCGGCGGCTTCAAGCGCACGTACCCCGAGAGCGTGCGGCCCGCCCTGCAGGTGCTGGGGCTGGCGCCCGGGGTCGAGGTCGCCGTCGGCATGTACATGATGGTGCTGCAGAACTCGGTGAAGTTCTTCGGCGACACCGTCTTCAACATCGAGCCCGACGCCGAGCAGCTCGCCGACATCGCGGTGCAGATGGCCGACGCCGTCGCCGGCCTCGGCGTCACCCCGCGGGTGGCGATGATCTCGTACTCCAACTTCGGCTCGGTCCGCCACGCCGAGGTCACGCGCATGCAGGAGGCGCTGGCGCTGGCCCGCACCCGCCGCCCCGACCTCGAGATCGACGGCGAGATGCAGCCCGAGATCGCGCTCGACGAGGAGCGCCGGCGCGAGACCTTCCCGTTCTCGACCCTCACCCGCAACGCCAACGTCCTGGTCTTCGGCAGCCTCGCCGCCGGCAACGCCGCCTACCAGACCCTCGAGTGCCTGGGCGGGGCGGCCGCGGTCGGCCCCATCCTGCTCGGCGTGTCGAGGCCGGTCTCGCTCCTGCAGAACGAGAGCACCGTCGACGACATCGTGAACATGACGGCCTACACCGTCATGCGCGCCCAGCGCGCGGACAGCGCGGCCGCCGAGGCCGCCGCCACACCGCCGGGGTGACGCCGACCCGCGTCCTTTGCCGCTCGCTGCCACCCGGCCCGGGCCGTGACGCGGACACCATGGCCCCATGTCCTCCGCCACGCCCCGCCACCCGCCTCGCGACGAGGTCCCGCTCCCCCGCCCCGCCACCGCCCCCCCGTCCGGCCTCGACTGGGCCGAGGGCACCCCCGCCGACGCGGTCGCCCTCGCGCCGGCCGCGCCCGCCCTCGCCCCGGCCGCGGCCGCCCTCGACGACGCGGAGCTCGACGACGGGCCCACCCTGATCCGACCGGCGACCCGGCCGCCCGCGCCCGTGGCCGCGCCGACGAGCGCGCTCCGCCCCGCCGCCGGCTACTGCCCGCGCTGTCGCGGCCCGCTCGGCCGGCGCGCCGTCGCCGCCATCGAGCTCGACGAGTGTCCGGCCTGCCACGGCGCGTTCCTGGCCGCCGACGAGCTGTCGATGCTGGTCTTCGACGCGGCGTCGGCGCGCGCCGTGGCCGCCGACCTGGCGGAGCGGCCGGCCGTGCCCGCCCTGCCGCCGCTGGTCGGCTCGTGCCCGGTGTGCGCGCGGGCGCTCGCGGCGCGCGTCGTACGCCGCCTCGGCGTGTGCGCGATGGCGTGCGCCGAGCACGGCGGCTGGCTCGAGCGCGGCGAGCTCCTGCGCGCGGCGCGGGTGCTCGGGCGCGGCACGATCGACGCCCCGACCTCGACCGAGCTGCTCGCGTTCATCCTGTCCTGATCGTGGCGGCGGCTTGCGCGCCGCGGCATCGTGCCCACCTTGAGCCCATGGCTCGCGCCGCCTCCCCCGCCGCCTCCCCCGCCGCCCCGCCCCGCTCCCGGGACACCACCGACCTGGCCGCGGCGCGGACCCTGGTGCGGGCCCTCGACGGCTACCACCTCGATCCGCTGGTCGGCCTGCTCGTGCCCGGGCTGGGCGATCTCCTGACCGCGATCGTCGGCGGCTTCGTGGTCGTGGTCGCGGCCCGCCACGGCGTCGCGCCCATCGTCATCGCCCGGATGCTGCTCAACCTCGGCATCGACGTCGCCGTGGGCGTCGTGCCGCTGGTCGGCGACCTCGCCGACCTCGGCTACCGCGCCAACAAGAAGAACCTGGCGCTGCTCGAGGCTCGCCACGCCGGCGGCGGCGCGGCGAGCTGGCGCGACTGGGCGGCGGTCGGGGGCGCCGGTCTCGCCTGCCTCGGCGCGATCGCGCTCTCGGTGTGGCTGCTGGTGCGACTCGTCACCGCGATCTTCTGACGCGGGTCGCGGTGCGGACGCGCGCGCGCCGCGCCGATCGCGCGCTCACGGGCACAGCGCGCGCAGCGCGGCGCGGGCGGCGCCGGCGAGGCGGTGACCGGCGATCGAGGCGTCGAGCTCGGCGAGGAGCACCGCGCGGGCGGTGGCGTGGACGCGGTGGAGGGCGTCGAGCCGCGGGCTGTCGAGCTCGGGCACCAGCGTGCGCAGGGCCACCTCCAGCGCCGCGCCGCGCAGGTCGACGTCGGCCGGCCACAGCGGCGCGGCCGCCGACAGGGCGTTGATCGCGCGCTTGGCGTCGCGCGGGGTCTCGCACAGGTCGAGCAGCGGCGCGCCGTCGTCGCAGTCGGGATCGCACAGGGGCAGGACCGGGTCGAGGTCGCGGTCGAGCCGGCTCGCCAGGCGCGCCACGCCGCCGGCGAGGACGCGAGCCAGGAGCACGCGATCGGGGGGCGGCACCGCCAGCTCGACCTGGACCAGGCGCTCGACCGCGCGCGGATCGACCTCGTCGTCGGGGGCGAGCGCCGCGGCGCGCCGGTCGTAGGCGAGGACCATCGTCACGTAGGGGATGGCCGCCAGGTGGCGGAGCGCGACCAGGGTCGCGACCAGCTCGCGGCCGTGCAGGCGATCGACGTGATCGACGAGCAGCACGATGCGCTTGCCGATCTCCTGCGACATCTCGGCGATCTCCTCGCGCACCTGCGCCGCCGAGCGGGCGAGCGCGCCGCCGAGGTCGACCTTGACCCCGGCGATGCGCGCGACGCCGGAGACGAAGCCGCCGTAGCGGGCCAGGCGATCGCGGACCGCGTCGGTGGTGTCGACGACGTTCTGGGTGGCGAAGAACTCCTGCAGGCTCTGCAGCAGGGCCTCGACCAGCTCCGTGGCTCCGGCGTGGCCCGCGCCGTCGAGGGTCACCATCGCGACGTCGCCGCGCTCCACCAGGAGCACCGCCGCGAGGTTGAGGAGCGAGCTCTTGCCGGCGCCGGCGCCGCCCACCAGCCCCACCACCCGCGGCGCGGCCAGCGGCAGCGCGCACGCCAGCTCGCACAGCCGCACCGCCACCGGCAGCCGGCCCAGCAGGTCGTCGGCGACCCGCGCCACCGGCGCGTCGGACAGGAGCTCGACGCCGGGATCGACCGGCGCCGGGCCGGGCGGCGCGGTCGGGCGCCCGGGCGCCGCCGGCACGTCGGGCGCGGGCGGGGCGGGCGGCGCATCGGTCATGGCGGCGGTGGTAGCATGGGGTCCGCGCCGGGGTCACGCCACGTCGGCCCACCTGTGGCGCGGGAGGGGACCGTCCATGTTCGACGACGACGACGACTTCGGTGGCCGCGGCCTGATGGGGCCGATGTTCATCCTGCAGGCCCTGGGGCCGATGGTGATGATGATGGCCCTCATCGGCCTCATGTTCCCGCTCCTGCTCTACGTGGTCGCCCGCTGGCGCGATCACCGCGCGCCCACCGCCGACCCCCAGCTCGGCCTCAAGTTCGCCCTCCACTTCTTCCGCATCCAGGGCTACCAGCTCGTGCTGGCCGGCCTGTTCATGCTGGTCTACTCGGTGCTGGCCAAGAAGCTGCCGAGCGAGGCCCGGGAGCTCATCTGGCGGCCAGCCCTCGGCCTCGTCGTGCCGGCCGGCCTCGTCTTCGGCCTCATGACGACGTTCCTCGGCAAGACCAACAACGACGTCTCCCCGGCGGTCGGGCGCCTGTTCAACGGCTACAACCTGATGGTCACCGGCATCATCGGGTTCGTCGCGCTGATCATGGGCTTCCAGTTGCTGTTCCAGAAGGGCCCGAGCGGGGACCTGGGCCGCGTCGTGTGGTCGGCGATCCTCGTCTACACCACCGCGGCGGCGGTGCAGGGCGCCCTCTTCGGCCGCGCCGTGCTCGACGCCCCGCCGCCGGCGAGCCTCGAGCCGCCGGCGCCGCCGGCCACGGCCGAGGTCCCCGGGCCCATGCAGCGGCCGCTGGCGTGAGCGCCGGGCGAACCATGCGCCGCCGCCTCGCCATGGTCCTCCGCGGCGCCGGCGCCGCCGTCGCGGCCGGCGCCGCGCTCCTCGCCTGCGGCGGCGAGCCGGGGCCGCGCCCCACCACCTTCGGCGGCGACCGCCCGGTCACCCTCCAGGTGCCGGCCGACCTCGACGAGGGCCGCCGCTACCCGGTGGTGATGATCCTCCACGGCTACGGCGCCAACGGCTTCGTGCAGCAGGGCTACCTCCGCCTCGGCGACCTCGCCGACCGCGAGGACGTCCTGGTGCTGGCGCCCGACGGCACCACCGACAGCGGCGGCAGCCAGTTCTGGAACGCCGATCCGGCCTGCTGCGATTTCGGCCAGACCGGGGTCGACGACGTCGGCTACCTGGGCGGCGTGCTCGACGACGTCCGCGCCGCGTGGCCGGTCGATCCGGCGCGGGTCGCGGTCATCGGTCACTCCAACGGCTCGTTCATGGCCTTCCGCATGGCCTGCGATCGCGCCGACGTGGTGACGGCGATCGCCGGCCTCGCCGGGCTGGGGCCGACCGCGCCCTGCGCGCCCGCCCGCCCGGTGCACGTGCTGCACATCCACGGCACGGCCGACGCCACCGTGCCCTACGACGGCGGCGAGTTCGCCGGCGTGATCACGCCCAGCGCCGCCGCCAGCGTGGCCGCGTTCGCCGCCCACAACGGCTGCACCGGCGCGCCGGCGCCGGCGGGGACCATCGACCTCGACAGCGGGCTGCCCGGCGCCGAGACCACGGTGACGGTGACCGCCGGCTGCCCCGCCGACGGCGCCGCCGACCTGTGGACGATCGAGGACGGCGGCCACATCCCCGGCCTGTCCGCCGGGTTCGTCGACGAGCTGACCGGCTGGCTGCGCGACCACCGGCGCTGACGCGGGCGCCGCCCTCCGGACGGCAGCGTCCGATCGCCCGGCCCGGCCCGGCCCGCCGCCCGCCCGATCAGGCGCGCCGCGCCCGCGCCCGCTCGATGGCCGTGGCCGGCGGGTTGACCCACACCGTCGCCGGCGCGCCGGCGTGGCCGGCGTCGACGGCGCAGCGATCGCCGGGGCGCACCCAGGCGTGCAGGCCGCGCACGCCGGTCACCAGCGGCCGGCCCTCGCTCCGGCAGATCGCCACCGCCGCCGCGGTGGCGTGGCCCGCCACCACCAGGGCCCCGGCGTCGCGGGCCGCCGCCAGCAGCGCGACCAGCCCGCCGGCGCGCTCGCTCACCCAGATCGCGCCGGGCGGGAACAGCGGCTCGTCGGCGGCCAGCGCCCACGCCACCGCCAGCAGGTCCTCGATCTCCTCGGCGCGCTCGGTCGCGGCCGCGTCGTCGTCGCCGCCCAGCGCCGCCGCCACCCGCAGCGGCGCCCGCGCGTACGCGCGCGCCACCGCGCACAGCCCGCTCACGGTCGGCGCGGCGGCCACCACCCGCTCGCGCAGCCGGGCGTCGAGCCACAGGGGCTCGAGCGCGGCGACGGCCCGCGCCGCCGCCGCGTCGCCGCCCTTGCGCACCCGGCGCAGGGCGCGCTCGACCTCGGCCGGCAGCCGATCCAGCCCGCGCCCGATGTCGACGTGGCGACGGGCCTCGAGCGCGGTCAGGGTCGGCAGCGGCGCGGCCCGGGCCACCGCCGCGCCGGAGGCGACGACGTCGCCCTCGAGGCGCGCGCTCCGCGGCGCCTCGTCGCGCGCGCTCCGCCGCTCGAGCGCGAGGGTCACCGGCGCACCCAGGGCGGTGGCCAGCGCGACCTCGGCGGCCGAGAAGGCGCGGGCCTCCGCCCGCTGCAGCACCAGCACGCCGGCGGCGCGCCCGCCGCCCAGGAGCGGCACCCCGACGTAGGCCGGGAAGCGCTCCTCGCCCAGCCCTGGCACCAGCTTGAAGCCGTCCTCGGCCGCGGCCACCGCCACCGACACCGGGCGCAGGCAGGCGGCGCACAGCCCGGTCAGCCCCTCGCCCACGCCCAGCCGGACCCGGCCGAGGGCCTCCGCCGGGAAGCCGTGGTTGCCGCGCATGACCAGGGTCTCGCCCTCGCGCACGTAGACGCTGGCGACGTCGACGCCGGTCATGGCGGCGATCTCGGCGCACATCGCCGACAGCCGCGGCGACAGCGGGGCGGCCTCGCCCGCGATCTCGATGAGGCGGAGGATGCCGTCGACGCGCGCGTCGCCGGGGTGGTGGATCCGCACCGCGGCCGGATCCCCGCCGAGCTCGGGATCGCGCGCGGAGGGAGGCATGCCGGTAGTCTGCGCGGCCGAGGTTTCCGGCCGGTTTCCGCGCGGTGAAACCGGCTCGTCGCGCCCGGGCCGGCGCGGCGAGCCCGGGGATCAGGCCGGCGCCGGCTCGGCCAGCGCGACCGGGAACCGCGTGACGGTCACCAGGCGGAGGGCGAGGGCCAGCGGCGAGCGCGGCAGGCGCACGCAGTAGCGCAGGAACCCGGGCAGGGTGGCGAACGTGCGCTCGGCGGCGGCGAAGACCGGATCGGCGCGCAGGCTCTGCTCGGCGCGCACCGGCGGCGGCGCGCCGCGGTCGGCCTTGAAGCGCCGCACGTAGTCGAGCAGGCGCGCGTGGTAGTCGCGATCCTCGACGATCGCCGAGATCGTCGGGTGGCGCGGGTGGACGCCGGCGATCATGTCCTCGACCTGGCGCTCCAGCTCGTCGAGCCCGTCGGCGAAGCACTCCAGGAGCTGGAGGTCGTAGATCGGGTTGAGGTGCACGACCTGCATGACGTGGCCGATGATCGTGTCGCGCGCCGACAGGAAGCCGGTGGGATCGATGACCGACGTCGGATCGTCGAGGGCGCGCAGGAGCGTGTGCAGCCGGAACGAGATGCCCTTGTGCTGGTAGTAGTCGCGCGCCGCCGGCTCGATCACCCAGCGCACCATGTCGAGGCCGCCGAAGACGAGCTGGGCCCGGGTCGGCGCCGCCTCGACGTAGCCGCGGGCGCGCAGGCGCTCGAGGCGCGCCGGGATCTCGCCCGGCCGCGCGTACAGGGCCGCGGTGGCGGCCAGGCGCCGCAGCTTGCCGGCCACCTGGCGCGGCCCGCCGATGGCCTGGGCCACCAGCGCCACCGGCCCGCGGGTGAAGCGGAGCGGCGGCGCCGGCTCGCCCCCGGCCGGCCCCGCTCCCGTCGTCGCCGTCGTGCCCTTCATCATCGTCGACGCCGTCGCCGTCGCCCGCGCGCCCCGGCCGTCAGTAGGTGCGGGGCGTGGTCGCCACCCAGTAGCCGCTCGACATGCCGGGCGGGTGGATCGGCGCGACCGCGCAGTCGGTGGTGACGCCGCCGACCACGGTGGTGGTGACGTCCGCGACGCGCCACAGGTCGCCCGACGAGTTGCCGCCCGACTGGTCGAAGCCGTCCACGAGGTCGGGCGCCTGCCCGTAGGTGGCGCGCAGCCGCCCGCCGCAGTAGATGTTGATCATGGGGCGGGCGACGCCGGTGCCGCTGTAGTAGTTGACCATCACCCGGTAGGTCTTGCCGTTCTGCGGCACGTCGACGTTGATGTTCTCGGGCACGCCGAGGTCGAAGATGCTGTCGACGTCGAGGCGAGGGTTGCGGCAGTAGCCGAGCAGGGTCCACAGCGCGCCCTCGGGGCCGCCCGAGCAGTTGATGAGCGGGGTGTTGGCGTAGCCCCAGTTGGCGGAGCCGCCGCCGGCCTTGCAGTTGGCGTAGTAGCAGGTGTCGGGCGTCGTGAACCAGTTGGCGGTCGAGTCGGGGCGGTGGAGGTGCAGATCGATGTCGGTGTTGCCGGTGCGATCGGAGCACATCTCGATGCGCAGGCCGGGACCGCGGATGTGGACGATGAAGGTGCAGGTGTAGACCGTGCCGTCGGCGGCGACGATCGTGACCGTGATGGTGTAGTCACCCGACAGCGTGGGCCGGAACGTGAGCTGGGAGGTGTTCTGCCCCTGCAGCGTGAAGCTGACGTTGGGGGCAAGGAGCTGGTCGCACGGGCCGCCGGTCACCGTCCACGACCACGACTGCACCGCGCCCGAGTAGAACATCGTGCCGTCGATGACGTAGGGCTGGAACGGATCGCCCTCGGGCATCGAGGTCGGGCACGCCAGCTCGACCACGCAGCAGGCCGGGTTGTCGTCGGCGCAGCCGTTGCAGTCGTTGTCGACCGAGTCGCAGGTCTCGGGCTGGGGCCGGATGCCGCCGACGCACGGCCCCCAGAAGTCGAACTCGCCGGCCTCGATGCAGGTCTGGCTGCCGTCGACGCAGGCGCCCTGGCCGCGGTGGCCGGGCGGCCCGAGGAAGCAGGGCTGGACCGCGCCCGCGGTGCAGGTGCAGCCCTCGTCGACCTCGCCGTTGCAGTTGTTGTCGAGGCCGTCGCCGCAGATGTCCGAGGTGCCGACCATGCAGCCGTCGGGGATCGGGTTGGCGCACTGCCAGTCGTTGCAGGTGGGCGTGCCGTCGAACGGCATGGCGTCGGGGTAGGCGGTCGTGGCGTCGGTGTTGTCGGCGTCGACGTCCGACGCGTCCTCGCCACCGCCATCGCCGCCGTTGCCGGAGTCGCCGCCCCCGCCGTCGTCGTCGGCGACGTCGTCGCCGAGGCCGGTGGTGGAGGGGCCGCAGCCGACGGCGACCGCCAGCGCGAGGACGAGGGGCAGGGAGAGGCGAACGACCATGGGCGCCACTCTATCGCAGACCCGTCGCCGCCTGGGGCCATCTCCCGCATGTGCGCGGGTGTACGCGCCGGCGATGCCGGCTCGATCACACCTCGCCGGCGCCGCCCGACCCGTGGCGCACCCCGCCGGGCCGAGCGGCCCGCCTCCGCCCGCCTGCGGGAGGTGCTCAGGTCGGCAGCGGCGCGCGCACGCCGTCGACGAAGCGGCGCAGCCGGCCGGGCAGATCGACCGCGACCCCGACGCCGGGGAAGACCGCGGCGTCGACCCCGGACAGGAAGCGGTTGATCCACTCGCTCGACGGTGGCTCGCCGCCGAGCTGCTGCCACATCTCGCCGTAGGCCCGGCCCTGGATCCGCTTGCCGCGCTCGATCAGGCGCGGCGCGGCGATGCCCAGGGTGTGGAGATCGGCCTCCATCGCCTTGAGCGAGGCGGTGGCCCAGAACACCAGGCGGAGCTGGAACAGCATGGTCTCGGCCGCCTCGAGCGGCGTCTGCTGCTTCATCAGCGTGGGCAGGAACTGGGTGCCGAGCCCGACGTGCCGCGCCTCGTCCTTCTCGTAGTAGCGGAGCAGGTCCGACAGCACCGGCTCGACCCGACTCTCGCGCACCTCGGCGAAGATCGTGAGCGCGATCGTCTCGAGCATGAGCTGCATGCCGAGGAGCTTGTGGACCAGCGAGCGCGCGCCCAGGGTCAGGTCGAGCACGCGCTGCGAGTACGGATCGATCCGGGTCGGGGTGTAGCCGAGCGCGCGCAGGTAGTCGTACATGACGTAGAAGTGGCGGGCCTCGTCGTGGGCCTGCGCCGTCGCCGCCATCCGCGCCTCGAGCGGCACCAGCTCGCGGGCGAGCTCGGCGGAGATCTTCCACGCCGCCAGCTCGCCCCACAGGATGATCTCGAAGACGCGGGCGACCGCGCCGGCGTGCTCGGGCGCGACCCGGATCCCGCCGTGGGTCGCGATCAGCTCGGCGAGGACGGCGCGGCCGTCCCAGGCCAGGTCCTGGCCGCGGTGGTAGATGTGGCGCAGCTTGTCCATGCGCCGCGCCTCGTCGGCGTCGCGCGCGAGATCGAACATCTCGAACGGGATCTTGCTGTGGCGCGACTGCCAGGTGGCGAGCTTCTCGATCACGGTGACCTCCGGGGCGGGGGACGGTTCGCGCGCGCCGTCACGACGGCAGGCGCGGCGGCGACGGCGGCGGCGGCGGCGGCGGCAGCAGCGCGGCGAGGAGCGCGGCGCGCGCGTCCTCGAACGTGCGGCGCACGGCGGCGACGTCGTCCTCGAGGAACAGGCGCAGGCCGAGGCCGTCGAGCACGGCCTGGATGAGCGCGGCGGCGCGCGGCAGCGGCACCGCGAGCTGACCGGCGAGCGGGCCCAGGGTCGCGGCCAGGCCCTCGACGTAGAGCCCGCGCAGCTCACCGTCGAAGGCGCGCAGGCGATCGCGCACCACCGGGCTGGTCACGCTCTGCCGCCACAGCTCGAGGGCGAACGGGAACTGGGCCCGCGTCATCACCATCGCCTCGAAGACCTGGTCGAGCGCGGCCCCGGCCGCCGCGGTCGACGGCGGGGTGGCGGCGAGCCGGGCCCGCACCGCGCGCGCCACGCGGTGGCACCAGTCCGACTGCAGGGCGACCAGGAGGTGCTCCTTGGACTCGAAGTGGTAGTGGACCAGGGACTTGGCGACCCCGGCCGCCGCCGCGATCTCCTTGAGGGAGGCCCCATGGTAGCCGTCGCGCGTCCACAGGTCCTGGGCGGCCCGGAGGATCTGCCGGACCGACTTGTTGTCGAGATTCACGGACTTGAAGGTGGTGGTCTGCATTTGGACTGTCCGGCCAGTCCAAATCATGCTCCGACCCGGCCGGGACGTCAAGGCCCCTGCCCGGCTCCCGGCCGCGCGCTGGTGCGGGCGAGCGGTGATACTGCCCACGTTGCCGAAGCGGGCGCTCTACCAGCGCGTGGCGCGCACCCTGCCGGTGCGCATCGCGCTCCACACCCACCGCGAGGACGCGACGTTCATCGCCGCCGGGGTGGCGCTGTTGCTCCTGCTCGGCCTGATCCCGACCCTGGCCGCCGTGGTCTCGATCTACGCGCTACACGCCGACCCCGCCGAGATCGAGCGGCACCTCGCCGGCCTCGACCGCGTGCTGCCCGACGCGGTGTTCGACCTGATCGTCGGTCAGCTCCAGCTCGCGGCGCGCCGCTCGACGGACGAGCTGAGCCTGACCGCCGCCGGCGCCGTGCTCCTCGCCCTGTACTCGAGCCGGGCGTCCGCCGACGCCGTCCTGACCGCGATCGAGCACGTCGACGGCACGGCGCCGCGCTGGGCGGGCTGGCGCCGCGTCGCCCTCACCCTCGTGATCGCGCTCGGCGCCCTCGTCGGGCTGGTGATGCTCCTGACCGTGGTGGTGGCGGTGCCGGCCCTGTCCGCGGCGCTGGGGTCGACCGCGCAGAGCTGGCTGTTCACCCTGCGCTGGCCGGTCCTGGTCCTCTTCGGCGTCTCCAGCCTGAGCGTGTTCTACGCCCTGGGCGCGCCGCGACGCTCGTGGCGACACGTGATCCCGGGCGCCGTCGCCGGCACCGTCATCGGCATCGCCGCCTCGGTCGGCGTCTCCTACTACGTCAGCGAGTGGGCGGCCTACCGCACGCTCTACGGCGCGTTCGGCGGCGTCATGATCGTGCTCCTGTGGTTCTACGCGGTGTCGCTGGCGGTCGTGATCGGGGCGGTGGTCAACGCCGAGCTGGCGGCGCCGCCGGAGCCCGCGCCGGAGCCGGCGGCGGCCGCCCCCGCGCCCGCCCCGGGTGAGTGACGCTCGCGCCTTGCCCGCGGTCGACCCGGGACTTACATGGTGCCCATGAGCACCGACACCAATCCGGATCCGACCCCGAGCGCCTGGGACGACGTGCGCCGCCTCGCCGACGAGGTCCGCCTCAAGCTCCACCTCGCCGGCATGGAGGCCAAGGACAGGTGGGGCAAGCTCGAGCCCCAGATCCTCGAGCTCGAGCAGAAGGTCAAGACCGGCGTGAAGGACGGCAGCGGCAAGGCGGCCGACGTGGTCGGTGAGCAGGTGGAGGCCGTGGCCGCCGGGCTACGCCAGTTCGCCGACGAGCTGCGCCAGGCGCTGGGCAGCAAGAAGTAGAGGCCGCGGACCTGGGCGAGGACCCGCGGCGGGCCCCGCAGCGCGGGACCGCCCTGCTCGCCGCAGGGACGACCCCGCAGCGCGGGGACCGCCCCTACTCGCCGCAGGGCACGACGCCGACCGCGTCGATCTCGTTCCACCCCGGCACCGCCGGGGAGTCGAGCGTGATCCGCACGGCGACGATGGGCTCGGCCGTGCACGCCACCTCGGTGCGGTGGACGCGTGCCGCCGCGCCCGCCGGCGCCGCCGGGCCGCGGTGGACGACGGTCCGGGCGCCGCTGGCGGCGACGAGCTCGATCTCGCTCACCGCGCCGGGGTTGAAGGTCTCGAAGATCTCGACGGCGGAGACGTGGACCGGGCGGGCCAGCCCGAGCTCGAGGTGCTCGACGCGATCGTCGGCGCCCAGCGACGCCCACGCGTTCACGTGGTCACCGTGGCCCGGGAAGACGTCGGGCGCGCCCAGCGCGCGCGCCGCCGACCAGTTGCCGACCGAGTACTGCGACGAGCTCGAGCGGACGCTCGCGCTCCAGACGGTGGCCGGCGCGGGCGGAGCCGGCGCCCGCGCGCTGAGCGCGTCGAGCGTCGCCACCGCGTCGCGGTAGGCGTCGACGGCGATGCGGCCGTGGACCAGATCCTGGCAGTGGAGGGCGCGGCGCGCGACCAGCGCGCGCTCGGCGGGGGCCAGGAGCTCGAGCGCCACGCCCGGCGGCAGCGCGCAGGCGACGCCGGGCACGGGCGCCGCCTGGGGCGGGCTCCCGCGGCTGACCTGTCCGAGCAGGAGGCCGGCGCTCAGGGCGCCGAGCGCGGTCGCCACCAGGGCGACCTTGCCCATGGTGGCGGCCTGGGCGGCGCACGGTCGGCACGGGGCGGCGACGGACTGGGTGGAGCGGACGAGCGGGGTCTCGGGGGCGGCCATGCTCGGTCAACGCACGAGCGGGCGCAGAAGTTCCACGGCACCCGCGCGCCAGGCCCCAGCCGGGGTGGGCGGATGTAGGCCCGGCCGGCGAGCTCAGTCGTCGAGGGCGCGCTCGGAGCGGCCCTTCTTCGCCCGCGCGCCCCGCTGCCCCTTGCCCACGCCCAGGCTCTCGAGCTTCTTGCGCAGCGTGTTGCGGTTGAGGCCCAGGATCTCCGCGGCCTTGACCTGGTTGCCGCCGGTCTTGGCCATGACCAGATCGAACAGCGGCCGCTCCACGCGCTCGAGCACCTTCTCGTAGAGGTCGCTGACCTCGTAGCCGTCCATGCGCGACAGGAAGCCGGCGAGCTTGGACTTGACCATCTCCTCGAACGACAGGTCCTCGAGCGGCACGCGCTCGGCCACGGTCGGCAGGACGAGATCGACGTCGCCGGCCTCGACGCGGCTGCCGGCGGCGTTGATGACCAGGCGGCGCGAGATGTTCTTGAGCTCGGCGACGTTGCCCGGCCACGGGTACTTCACCAGGCGCTCGTGGGCCCGGGTCGAGATCGTGAGCTTGCCGCGCCCGATCTCGTCGGCGTAGTGCCGGACCCAGCGCTCGACCAGGGTCGGGATGTCGCCGCCGCGCTCGCGCAGCGGGGGGACGTCGATGCGGCGCGCCGACATCTGCTCGTAGAGCTCGCGCGACAGGATCCGGGCCTGGACCGCGCGCTCGAGATCGAGGTCGGCCGAGCCCACGACCCGGACGTCCCAGACCTCGCCCGACGAGTCGGGCCGGCGCTCGCGATCGTCGCGAGGCTCGGACCGGGGCTCGCCGCGCGACTCGGTGCGGTCGAGGCGCTCGAAGCGATCGGTGCGCTCGCCGCGCTCACCTCGCTCACCGCGGTCACCGCGCTCACCCCGGTCCGGGCGCTCGGGCACCCGGATCGCGCGCCGCAGGGCGCGCTGGCCGGCGGCCGGCACGTCGCACACGTCCTTGACCAGGAGCGTGCCGCCCTGCGCCGCCCGCAGGGCGCGCCGGCAGCGCTCGTCGCCGGCCTCGCCGTGGGCCGCGGTGACGTCGGGGCCGTCGAAGGTGGGGCGGACCGCGACGAAGCGGCCGCCGCGGCGCGGGCTCTTGAGGTGGAGGACGCGGGCCACCAGCTCGCGCCCGGTGCCGTGCTCGCCGCAGATGAGCACCGGCGCGTCGGCCTCGGCGTGCCGCTCGACCGCGAGCACGACCGCCCGCATGGCGGCGCTCTCCGCCACCAGGTAGTTCGCCGGATCGGCCGAGCGGCGGAACATGTCGGCTACGCCGCCTCGCTGGCGGCGTCGGCGGCGCCGTTCATCTCGGTGCGATCGGCCTGCGGGCTCAGGCCCAGCCGGGTCCGGCGCTCGATGAGGCCCTCGAAGTAGCGCTCGGCCAGCGTCGCCGCCGCCGCCGGATCGGGCGCCGCCCACACCTCGAGGCGGAGGCGGTTGCAGCCGTAGAGGCCGCGCGCGTACCACGCACAGGCCTTGCGCACCTCGTGCAGCACCCGCGGCCCGGTCTTGAGCTGGTGGATGAGGGCGACGTGGCGGCGGAACACCGCGAGCCGCTCCTCGAGGGTCGGCGGCCCGGGATCGGGGTGGCCGGCGGCGACCGCGGCGCAGCGCGCGAACAGCCAGGGGTTGCCGAGGGCGCCGCGCCCGATCATGACCGCGTCGCAGCCGGTCTCGGCGCGCATGCGGGCGTAGCCGGCGACGTCGACGACGTCGCCGTTGCCCACCACCGGGATCGACGCCGGCACCGCCTCGCGCACCAGCTTGATGATCTCGAGATCGCTGTGGCCCGAGAAGCCCTGGGTGCGGGTGCGGCCGTGGACGGTGATCATGCGGGCGCCGGCCTCGACCAGCGCGCACGCGAACTCGGGCGCGTTGCGGTGGGCCTGGTCCCAGCCGGCGCGGTGCTTGACCGTGACCGGGACGTGCGCCGGCACCGCCGCCACCACCGCCTCCACCAGGCGCTGCGCGATCGCCGGCTCGCGCATGAGCGCGGAGCCGCACTCGCCGGCGACCACCCGCTTGGCCGGGCAGCCCATGTTGATGTCGACCAGCGAGGCGCCGATCTCGATCGCGATCCGCGCCGCCCGCGCCATCGGCTCCTCCTCGCGGCCGAAGATCTGGACGCCGAACGCGCGGTCGCCGAGGCTGGCGGTGAGCTTGCCCAGGGTCCTGGGATCGCCCACCGACAGCGCGTGCGCCGACAGGAACTCGGTGATCGTGAGCCCGACCCCGTGCTCCTCGGCCACCGTCCGGAACGGCAGATCCGTGACCGCGGCCATCGGCGCCAGCAGGACGGGAGGATCGACGACGACGGGACCGACGCGCATGGTGGGGCTGCCGAACATAATGGATCGGCCACGCGACGCAAGCGGCCGGTGCAGGCGCAGCGCCCGCGCGTACGAAGTGTGAGCGCAGGTACGACTGCGCGGGCCTCGCGCGTCACCGCCGGCGCGGCGTCACCCCGGCGCGGGCGCGTCGCCGGGAGCGTTGATGTTGGTGAACGTGCGGAGCTCCGGATCGACCGCGCGCAGCGCCGGCTCCTCGAGCCAGCGCACGCGCAGCTCGTCGAGGATGGCCTGGGTGCGGCGGCGCCCCGCCGCGAGATGACGGTCGATCACCTCGGCGGCGCCCCGACCGTAGAGGGCGCACAGGGGCTCCGGGAAGCCGCCGACCCGCGGCACCACGGCGTCGACGGCGGCGGCGGCGTCGGCGGCGTCGGCCCCCGGCCCGGCGGCGGCGAGGAGCGCGTCGAGCACGCCGGCCGCCAGGTAGGGCATGTCGCCGGCCACCGCCAGGAGCCACGGCCGCGCGCTGGCGCCGAACCCGGCGGCGAGCCCGGCCAGGGGGCCGGCGTCGGCGACGGCGTCGAACACCGCGCGCACGCCCTGCTCGGCCAGCGGCCCGGGGCCGGCCACCGCGATCACCAGCTCGCCGACCCGCGGCGCCAGCACCGCGCGCTGGCGGGCGAGGATCGACTCGCCGGCGACGACGAGCAGCGGCTTGAGCGCGCCGCCGAGGCGGCGGGCGCGGCCACCGGCGACGATGCAGCCGGTGATGGCGTCGGGCGACAGCACGGGACCGGCGGGCCCTACCGTCGCGGCAGGAGGAGCTCGACCTCGTCCTGGGCCGGGGTCGTGACCTCGAGGCCGTCCTTGCCCAGGTAGGCGCTGACCTCGGCCCGCACGCCGAGCACGCCCGGGTGGTAGAGCCCGGGCCCGACCGTGAAGCCGGTGCCGACCACGAGGTTGCGCTGGTCCTTGACCTCGAGATCGTCGAGGTCGGTGCCCGAGCCGAAGAGATCGCGATCGAGCGAGTGGCCGGTGCGGTGCAGCGCCTTGTCGATCATGCCGGCGCGGGTGAGGAAGTCGCGCGCGGCCTTGTCGCCCTCCCAGCCCTTGACCGCGCGCCGGCGCTTGACCCGGTCGCTGATGAGGGCGAGCGCCTCGTCGCGGGCCAGCGCCGCGGTCTCGAACGCGACCTGCAGCGTCGGCGACACCACGGCGTCGGCGACGGCGACCCACGAGTGCGCGGCGTAGATGCCGTCCTCGACCGTGCCGGCCAGGGACAGGAGCACGACGTCGCCGCGGGCGAGGGTGGCGCTGCGGCCGGCGGCGGGCGTGTAGTCCGGATCGGCGCTGTTCTTGCCGAAGGCGACCACCGGCGCCGGGCCGACGAGGCCGCGGGTGAGCATGCCCTTCTCGATCCGGACCTGCACCTCGCGTTCGGTCACCGGCGCACCGGCGGCGAGCTGGCGGGCGATGAACGCCAGGGCCTCCTTGCGCAGCTCGACCAGGTGGTGGGCGGCGACGTGGTGCAGCTTGCGGCCCTGCGGCCCCCAGGTCGCCTTGGCGAACTGGACCAGGCCGTCGCTCGAGCGCACGGTGGCGCCGGCCGCCCGCACCAGCTCGATCGTCCCGGCGTCGACCCGCGACAGCGACGGCAGCGCGCCCCGCGGCGAGTACTCCATGGCCACCGCCTTCTTGCCCTTGAGCATCGCCTTGAGGTGGCGATCGAGATCGCGGTAGCCGGTGTAGGTGATGCGCTTGCCGACGACCGCCGCGAAGCTCTCGGCCTCGGAGGCGTGGCACAGGATCGTGGGCTCGCCGGTGCGCGGCACCAGGTAGAACCAGCGGCGCGACGCCGGGCCGCTCACCGCCACCAGGCTGCGCGCCACCGGGTTGGAGCCGGCGTGATCGACGAGGAGCCAGCCGTCGAGGTTCTGGACCGCGAGCAGGCCCTGGACCGCGGAGAGATCGAAGCGCGCGGCGGCCGCGGCCGGCGGCGAGCCAGGACCGGGCGCCGCGCCGGCTCCCGGCGGCGGCGCCGGCGGCACCACGGCGGCCCCGCCCGGCTTGCG
>CAADGB010000053.1 GCA_900696455.1 uncultured delta proteobacterium | reverse complement strand
TCGCTACCTTTCGCTCAACGATCGCACGACGATGTGCCAGTGCGTGCTCGATGAAGAGGGGACGCTGAGCGTGACGAGCTGGATCCCACGCGAGATGTGCGACCGGGGCGTCATCGCATGGATCCTGGGTGAACTCGAGGCCGCCGCGCACGAGATCGAGACGCTCTTGGCGTCGACACCTGAGAGCCCGTTTGCTTCCTGGGGCGACGGTCGTTGGACCGGGCCGTAGCTCGCCAGCGACACCACCACCGCGCCCGCGCCGACCGCACCCGGACCCGCGCCGACCGCCGCGCCGAGGCCCGCCGCGCCAAGGGGAGCTCTCGCCCCGATGGCCGCGCCGAACTCGTCGCGGGCCGCGGAACGGGACTTCTTCGGACGAGCACCTGCAACGACGCCCGCAGAGGCAGCAGCCGATCAGGCGGCGCGGGAAACCCGGCACGAGCGACGGGCAACGTCTTCCAGCGACTTCGCGAGATCCTGCGGAGCCCACCGCAGATGTACCAGGACCGCGGTGGTGTCGCACTTCGGCGACTGGCGAGTGCTTGTGCTTTTCAGCATTGGCTGCTGGCGAGCTTCCCGCGCGCGGGGGAGACTCCTCGCGCCGAAGACGTCAGGCGCGCAGCACGGCGATTGGAGACGCGACTGATCGCATCCCTCCGGACGATGGCAGGCTAGCCGATGGAACACCGTGCCTTGATCGTGGATCGCGCAGCTACTCGCGATTCGTTCGATGACCTTGCCCGTACCGTGAAACGCCGTCTCGGCGCCCGCTCCGCCACAGGAGTGACGTGTTCTTCCTGCATGTGCCGACGGCGATCGAGGATCCCGATGTGGACATGTTCGTGTGGGTCGACGAACGTCGAGGCGCCGGCGAGGTCGCGCTGATCGACAACCGGCATCTCGGGGTGCTCTACGTCCAGCTGAGCCTCGTGTCGAAGGAAGATTGCGCGGTGGTGGCCGACGCGATCAGCGCAGCGGTCTGTCTCGCCACCGTCGACCAACTTCGCGACGAGGCCGCGCGCCCCGACGCCGACGGTGCCGCGCTGGTGAAGCTCGGACTGCTCGGCGCGTCCGCACCGGACGACACGACGACGCGGCTTGTGGTCGAAGGCATCGCGAGCGCCGACGCCGTCGTGCGCGAGCGCGCCATCTACGCCGCGTTCCTGCTCAAGTGGCCGGCCTTCCAGCAGCCACTCGCCGCCGCCCTCGAACGCGAGGAACGCGAGGACCTCCGTCGGATGCTCGAGGCGGCCGCGACCGTCTGCGACCCGGCGTGGCCAGGCTTCGACCCGGGCGACGTGCCACCGCCCTGACGGGTGACAGGGTCGTCGCGCAGCCGCCACGGCTGCGCGACGAGGCCGAGGAGGCGCAGCGCCGGGTCCACGAGCAGTTCACCCAGCTCGAGCGCCAGTGCGATCAGGCCGCCGCCCAGGTCCGCGGCGCCCTCGAATCCCGCCGCGAGCGCGCCATGCAGGCCGTCGACCAGGCCCTGGCCGCGGTCGGGGAAGGCGCCGATGGCGCGGGTGCGGCGCTTGATCTCGCCGTGGAGCCGCTCGAGGTCGACACTCACGGCGCAGCGGCGGCGAGGAACCGACGGATCGCGGCCTCGACCAGGGCCGGCTGGTCGAGCATCACGAAGTGGCGCGAGCGCTCGATCGCCTCGACCCGCACCGGGCCCTGCGCCTGGAGCTGCGCGCGATAGACGGCGAGGTCGTCCGGGCCGTCGAGGTGCTCGTCGGCGACGAGCAGGAGCACGGGGCTGGTGATGTTGCGCGTGTGCCCCCGCAGATCCGTCGTCATCAGCTCGTGCATGGCGTCGGCGACCGTCGCCACGTCCGAGGCGAGCACCATCGGCAGGATCCACTCCATGTCCCGCGGGTCGGTGACCATCGGGCGGAACATCAGCGCCGCCTGGCTGGCGAGCTGGTCGGGCGAGATCGCCGCGACCCGGGCCCGCAGCGCATCGGCTCGCGGCCGCACGCGCTCGGGGGTCGCCTCGGGATCCGCGAGCGCGGCGCCGAAGGGCGCGCCGTCGAGCGCGATGACCGCGCCGGTCCGCCTCGGCTCGTCGCCGGCGAGGCCGAGCACGACCGTCGCGCCCAGGCTGTGGCCGACGAGGATCGGCCGCTCCAGCCGGCGCTCGCGGAGGTAGGCCGCGAGCTCGCGGCGAGCGCGCGCGATCACCGGCCCCGCGGCAGGCGGCTGCCCGGCGAAGCCAGGCAGCGTCACCAGGTGCAGCTCGTGGTCGCGCTGGAGCCGAGGCTCGAGCGATCGCCACACCGCGTCGGAGCAGGCGAGCCCGGGCACCAGGACCATCGGCGGGCCGCTGCCGACGACGCGCACGCGGATCGTCGGGGGCTCCGTGCCGGCGGCCCGGGCCGTCGAGCCACACGCGACGAGCCCGAGGAGGAGGAGCGGGACCCGGCGACCCATGCCTGCAGGGACACGGCCACGGCGCCCGGGTTGCCGGTCGGCCCGCGCGGCTCGCTAGCCGCCCCCGGCCCGGCTGCCGACGCCACCCGCGTCCGCGCGCCCGGCGGCCGCGGCTGCCGCCGCGCCCCGCGTCACCCCCGCCGCCGGCGGGCCAGCGCGCGCCGGACGTAGGCGAAGCGCGCGCGCGCGGTCGGGTAGCGTCGCTCGAACCAGGTGACCAGGGCGGCCACCTCGGCGATCTCGTCGGCGGTGAGCGGGATCGCGAGCAGCCTGGCGAACTCGTCCGCGGGGAGCCGCTCGCGCAGGTGGGCCTCGGACCACGCCTGGACCGCCGACCTCACGATCCCCTCGCGCGCAGCGCCTCGAGCAGCTCGATGTCGAGCACGTCCTTGCGCCGCCCGCCGAACCGCTTGGTCGCGATCAGATCATCCAGCGCCGGCAACGCGATGTCGAGCCCGGGACCGTACGCGACCGCGCGCCGTCGCTCCCAGACGTCGTCGAAGCGCACCGTCGCGCCATCGTCCGTCGAGACCGCGCGCGCGATCAGCACGTCGACGTGCTCCCCGTTCTCGAGCACGTAGCGGCCGGTGGCCCGGGCCTCCTCCGGTGGCCGGGTGGGCCTCAGCGCGAGCGGCGCCACCAGCCGGTTCAGCGCCTCGATGTCGTCGACGTGCAGCCACAGGTCGTAGTCGGCGGTGAGGACGGGGAGCCCCAGGGCCACCATCGCCTGCCGGCCGATCAGCAGGCAGCGGACGCCCGCGATCGCCCGGAAGAAGGCCTCCTCGTCAAACGCGTCGGGCGCCACGGCCTCGAGCATAGCAGCGCCGCCGCGACCGCGGTCGCTCGCCGGGTCCGCGCGGTGATATCCTGGGCGACATGCGTCCTTCCCCCGGCGTCCGGAGCCCGGTCGTCGCCAGCCTCGTCGCCAGCCTCGTCGCCAGCCTCGTCGCGCTCGTCACGCTCGCCGCGCTCGCGGTCACCGCCGCGGCCCAGCCCCGCCCCGCCCACGTCACGGCGCGGGATCGGTGGATGACCGCGGTCAGGTTCAACGAGAAGTTCGTCTTCGACGCCGGCTCCCCGGCGAAGATCGATCAGGCGGACGCGGCCATCCGCAAGCAGCCCCTGCTGGCGGTCCCGATCGGCAGCGACGCCGCGTGGACGTGGCGGATCCGGCGCGACCTGGCCGGCGTGCCGCACCAGATCTGCGCCGCGGCGGCGCTGAACGACGCGGTGTCCCTGTGGCTGTGGTTCGACGACAACGGGCTCGGCGCGCGCCCCTTCGAGGTCATGGTCGACTGCGCGAGCCGGGCGTGGGTACGCGTCGCCGTCAAGCGCGCCGGCCCGGCCGGCGGCCACGACACGCTCCGCCTCGAGCGCTCCTTCGGCGGTGACGCCGAGCTCGCGCTGGAGGCGCCGCTCGAGCTCACCGCCAGCGATCAGTCCGCCAAGCTCGCCCGGGGCCGCGAGCACGAGCAGGCGTGGCTCGCGGCGCAGGCCTATCACGAGATCGTCGAGCGACGCCCCCCGCTCGCCCTCCGCCGCGACGTCAGCGACGCCGCCGCCGTGAGCTGGACCATGCTCGACTGCGGCCCCGGGGGCTTCGGCTACGCCGGCGCGGACGAGCTGTGCACCGGCCGGGTCAGCACCACCGACGGCAACGCCCTGGTCAGCGCCGCGCTGTGGCAGTTCCTGCGCCTCGCCACCGATCGCGGCGCCCGCGGCCCGGCGCGCGACCACCTGCCCGCGCGATGGCTGTTCGTCCACGGCGGCAGCCGCGAGTGGGCGCTGGTGCGCACGACCGGCCCCGACACCCTGGAGGTCGTCCTGGTGCGGTCGTGGATCCTCCGCGATCGCCAGGAGGTGCCCCTGCGCGTCGACGCGCGCCGGCTGGGGACCCTGGCCGCGTCGCCCGCCCCCGCGGGCGCGTCGCTGAGCGGCGGCGGCGCCGAGCGGATGGCGCTCCTGCGCGACGCCGCGGCCTTCGCCCCCAGCGCGCCGACCGAGCAGGCGCGGCTGGCGTGGTACGCCGAGCGCGCCGGGTTCGCGGCTCGCGCGCTCGGCGCGATCCCGGCCGCGGTGCCGTCGGCCGCGGACGTCGGGGCGGCGCTCGACGGCGTGCGCCGGGGCGGCAAGCGGACGCTGACGTGCCAGCCCGGCAAGCGGAAGGACCCGCGGTACTGCCAGGTGCTGGTCGCGCAGGAGCTCGAGGCGCCGGCGTGCGCGTCGATCGCGTGGGCGGTCGCCGGCGCGCTGCCCCACGTGCGCAAGCCGCCGTGGAAGCCGCGCGAGGACGTCGAGCTGTCGGTCGCGTGCGGCCAGCGCGACGGTCGGCCCATGCTGGCGGTTCGCCGGCGCCCCATCGACGCCCGCCGCGTCGAGATCACCGTCGATGTCGGGCCGCCGATGATCGCGCCGATCGATCCCAGCAAGCCGTAGGGCGGCGCCGGCCCGCGGCGGCCCGCGGCGGCCCAGGGCGGCCCAGGGCGGCTAGGGATCGGTGTCGCCGGTCCGGCCGAAGAACCCGTTGATCGTCAACAGCACCGACGGGCCCGACGCGTCGCCGTGCCAGAGCGCGTAGAGGTCGAAGCCGCCACCCCAGCGCTCCTCCGGGCTCTCGTAGGGGTCGCCGCCGTGGCGGCGACCGCGCTCGTAGGTGGAGCGCAGGTAGCCGACCGAGAACCCCTGCTCGCGGACGCCCGCGAACGTGCCGTACACGCCGCCGAGCGTGAAGACGTTGCCGCGCCCCGCCGGCGAGCGCGGCCCGTGCGAGATCAGCGGGCGGAACCGCGCCCACGTGAACGCGCCGTCGAGCTCCTCGACGCCGGTGATCTTCGTGAGCGTGGTCACCGCGGCGGACGACGCGCCCGCGCCGCCGACCCCGGCCTCCCCGGCGAGGGCCAGGTGGAGCCGGCCGGCCTGCGCGACCCGGAGGGCGAGGCTGGCGTCGCCGTAGATCGTCAGCCCGACGTAGACCCCGACCGCGGCGCGCACGCGCCGGTTCCCGTACCCCATGCGTCCGCCGACCAGGCCGGGCCACGTGACCCCGAAGCCGGCGGCCTCGTCGTCGTCGGGATCCTCGGCGTGATGGGCCAGCGCGGGCAGCGGCGACACCGGCACGTCGACGCGGACGCCCGGCGCCCACACCGCATGCTGCGGCGCCGGCGTCGGGAAGCACGCGGCCAGCGCGGCGAGGACGCTGGACGCGGGGGCCGCCGGGCCGGGGCCACGCCGGCGCGGGAGCGCATGCGGGGCGGCGGGCGGGGGGGAGACCGGCGAGCTCCGCGGCATGATCTCCGGAGCATACACGCGCGGCTCCAGCGTCCGGAAGGGCGCGGCCGGGCGGCCCCTCGCGCCGATCCGGAGCGGCAGGCCGAGGGCCGCCGGGGGTGGCCGGATCCCGGCCGGGCGGCCGGATTCCGGCCGCGGATCGTCCGGATCTCGGACGCGGGGCACGGGAGATCGCGGGTTTGGCGGTGGCACGGGTCGTGCGAGGGCGGCGGGGAGGAGGCATCGAATGTCGCAGGAGAAGAAGCAGAAGGCGATCGCCGAGGCGATCAAGGTCATCCACAAGCAGTTCGGGTCGGGCTCGCTGATGCGGCTCGACGGCAGCGAGACCCGCGAGGTCGAGATCATCCCCACCGGCTCGATCGCGCTCGACGTCGCGCTGGGCACCGGCGGCCTGCCGCGCGGCCGCATCATCGAGATCTTCGGGCCGGAGTCGAGCGGCAAGACCACGCTCACCCTGCACGCCATCGCCGAGGCCCAGAAGGCGGGCGGGGTGTGCGCGTTCATCGACGCCGAGCACGCGCTCGACACCGACTACGCGCGGCGGCTGGGGGTCCACCTCGAGGACCTGCTGGTGTCGCAGCCCGACCACGGCGAGCAGGCGCTCGAGATCGTCGACCAGCTCGTGCGCACCAGCGCGCTCGATCTGATCGTCGTCGACTCGGTGGCGGCGCTGACGCCGCGGGCCGAGATCGAGGGCGACATGGGCGAGGCCCACATGGGGCTGCAGGCCCGCCTCATGAGCCAGGCCCTGCGCAAGCTCACCGCCATCATCTCGCGCACCCGCACCGCGGTCATCTTCATCAACCAGCTCCGGCAGAAGATCGGCGTGGTCTACGGCAACCCCGAGACCACCACCGGCGGCAACGCGCTCAAGTTCTACTGCTCGGTGCGGCTCGACATCCGCAAGAAGCGCGTGCTCAAGCGCGGCGAGGAGTCCATCGGCAGCGAGGTCCGGGTCAAGGTGGTCAAGAACAAGCTGGCGCCGCCGTTCCGCGAGGCCGAGTTCGAGATCCTCTACGGCACCGGCGTCAACAAGCTGGGCGAGCTCGTCGACACCGCCGAGAAGCTCGGCCTGGTCGAGAAGAGCGGCGCCTGGTACTCGTACGAGGGCGCGCGGCTCGGCCAGGGCAAGGACAAGGTCCTGGCCCACCTCGACGAGCACCCGGCGCTGGCCCAGCAGCTCCGCGAGCTCCTGGTCAAGCAGGCGCGGCTCGCCACCGCCGGCGGCGTCAGCCCGGGCGCGGGAGCGGCGTCATGAGCCGGCGCCGCGGTGACGGCGCGGTGGCCCTGGCGCCCAGCGCCGGCCCCAACCTGGCCCAGCTCCTCGCCGAGGAGCTGATCGCCGACCTGGTGCGCCGACACATCGACGTGGTCGGCCTGCTCGAGCTCGAGCGCGAGGTCCTCGAGTCGGTGAGCGGCATCGCCGACGGGCTGGGCGCCACCCCGGGCGCGGTGCCGGCGCCGGCGCTGGCCGCCGCGCTCGTCGACCAGGCGGTCCACGCCGTGCTCGGCGACTGGCAGGAGCAGCGCCAGACCGTCGCCAGCGACGACTGCGTGTGCTGCGCGATGGAGGCGGTCGAGCTGCAGCGGCGGGCGCGGGCGCGCGACCGGGCCAGCGGCGGCGAGCGCGGCGGCGCCGGGCGCGGCGAGGAGGACGTGTCGTGACCGGCGGCGACGACGACCGCCGCTCGCGACCCGCCGCCCCGCTGGCGCGGGTCCCCCTGCGCCGGCTGCCCCGCGAGCAGTGGTCGGCGCACGACCTCGGCCGGCGGGCGCCGTTCGGCAGCCGGCCGGCGGCGGCCCGCCGCGGCGACGCCGGGGCCGGCGCGGTCAGCGAGGTCGCCGCCGAGCCGACCCTGCCGCTGGCGCTGGCAGAGGTCTGGGACCTGCGCCGGCTCGGCCTGTTCGACGACGACGGCCGGGCGCCGCCGAGCTGGAACGACCGCTGACGCGCCGGCGCCGACCCGAGGGAGCTTCGACGTGGTCAGCGTGATCCCGCCTCGCTACAATCCAGCCATGGTGTCCGCGCCCGGCCGCAAGCCCGCGACGTACGCCGACGTGCTCGCGGCGCCGGCGCATGTGGTCGCCGAGGTGCTCGACGGCGAGCTCGTGCAGTCGCCGCGCCCGGCGCCGCGCCACGCCACGCCCTGGCGGCGACGGCGCTGGGCGGCCTCCTCCATGGCGCGTTCCACGCCGGTCGCGGCGGCCCCGGCGGCTGGCTGATCCTGATCGAGCCCGAGCTCCACCTCGGCGGCGACGTGGTCGTGCCCGACGTCGCGGGCTGGCGCCGCGCGCGCATGCCGCGGTTGCCGGCCGAGCCGTACTTCGCGATCGCGCCCGACTGGGTGTGCGAGGTCATGTCGCCGGCGACGCGCAAGATCGACCGCCGCCGCAAGCTCCCGATGTACGCGCGGCACGGGGTGGGTCACGCCTGGCTGGTCGACCCGCTCGAGCGCTCTCTCGAGGTCATGAGTCTGCTCCGCGAGCGCTGGCTCCTGGCCGGCCTCGCCAGCGACGACGAGCGCGTCCGCGCCGAGCCCTTCGACGCCCTCGAGCTCGAGCTGGCGCTGCTGTGGGAGCCGGCCGCGCCCGCCGAGCCCGGCGCCGACGCCCCGCCCGCGGCGCCGCCGACCGCGCCCTGATCGCCCGCCGCGTCAGTCGTCGAGCATGCGCAGGAGGTCGACCGCCGGCAGCGTGTCGCGGGCGCCGATGGCCGGCGGCTGGTAGGGGACGTAGGTGCCGGCGTGCCAGCGCCGCCACACCAGCGCGGGCGACTCGAGCGGGCGATCGAAGCGGGCGAGCACGGTGGCGGGGCGGCCGTCGGCGGTGAGGGTCTCGATCTCGATCGTGAGCCCGGTCAGCTCGACGCGCTCGCCGCGGCGGAACGGCCGCGCCGGGCTGCGCAGCATGCGATCGACCTCGTGGCGCAGGAAGCCGCCGTCGGGGCGGACGCGCAGCGTGCGGTCGTCGAGGCGCTCGAGGGTGACGGCCGAGGTGGCGGTGGCCAGCCAGTACTGGTGGGCGGGGCGGACCTGGCGGCGCGAGGCCCGCATGAGGGGCAGGAAGCCGGCGAAGGCGTCGTTGGGGGCGCTGGCCAGGATCACGGTCTGCCCGGCCACCGCGGGGTCGGACGGGATGCCGGCGTCGGCGCGGTCGAGCAGGCGGCCGATCGTCACCATCGAGCGCGCGCGCAGGGCCAGGAACGGCGGCGCGACGACGAGGTGGGTGAGGACCAGCGCGCCGACCACGGTCCACGCCAGCGCCCGCCGCGGCCGACCCTCGCCCAGCAGCTCGCGCTGGCGCAGCGCGGCGGCGAGGAGCTGCGCGACCAGGCCCATCGCGCCCAGCCCGACGAAGCCGAGCAGGCGATCGGACGGGAACGTGCTCGCGACCGGCACCGCCGCCAGCAGCATGCCGGTGGCGTGGAAGCGGGCGAGCGGATCGACGCGCAGGAGCCGCGCGCAGGCCAGGCCGATCGCGGCCAGCGCCGCGACCGCGACCAGCACCATCGTCAGGAGCACGCCGGCGCCGAGGAGCGGGTAGAGCGAGGCCAGATCCGACCACGGCAGCCCGAGCTGACCGAGCAGCAGCAGCGGCACGCGCGTCACCGCCGCCGCCGCGAAGGCCACCGGATCGGCGCCGGGATCGAGGTAGATGCCCGAGCCCGACACGCCGTAGCCGAGGAGACCGTAGACGACCCGCCACGCCACCACCACCGCGGCGTACGGCGCCAGCGCGCGCAGGCGCGCCCGCGCCGGGGCGCGATCGAGCCACAGGGCGTGGGCGGCCAGGTAGGCGACGATCGCCAGCGCGGCCTCGCCGGCGCCGAGCGCGACGAGGAGGAGCAGCGGCCCGAGCCACGCCCCCGCCCGCCAGCCCTCGCGCCGCCAGCGGTCGTGGACCACGAGCACCGGGATCGCGAGCGCGACCGCGACCAGCGCGTTGCGGTTGGCGATCCAGCCCACCACCGGGCCGCGGGCGTCGTCGAGGGCGTAGAGCAGGAGCGCGAGCACCGCCACCCAGCGCGCCGCGGCGAAGCGTCGGTAGAAGGCCCACGCGGCGGCCAGCGCCAGCGCCAGCCACGCCAGGTTGTGGGCGAGCATCGCGGTCGCGTCCTCGGGCCACAGCCGGTGGTCGACGGCGTGGGTGGCCGAGCTCAGCGGGCGCAGGAACGCCAGCCGGACGTCGAGATCGGTCCACCACGGGTAGACGCCCGCGTCGCGCAGGGCGCGGGCGTCGTCGGCGTCGCCGCCGGCGAAGCGGAACAGGTCGAGCGGGCGCGACGACATCCCGGGGAAGCCGGGATCGGCGCGCGACACCACGCGGTGCTCGTGATCGTCGGCGGCGAAGCCGGCGGTGAGCGCCGGCGAGGCCAGGGCGAGGCCGACGAGCGCGACCACGAGCGGGGCGTGGCGGCCGCCGAGCCAGCGGATCAGGCGGTCCACGGCGCGCTCGCGCTAGTAGTGGCGCTCGAGGACGTACCAGCCGAAGGCGCGCAGCATGAGCCGCGTCAGCGACGGCTCGAGCACCGGCTCGGCCCGCCGCCAGCCGTCCTCGACCAGGTCGCGGGCGCGGGTGACGCAGGCGGCGATCGCGCCGCAACTCTCGAGCAGCTCGACCGCGGCCGCCACCGTGATGACGTCGTCGGGCTTCGCCTGCAGCGTGTCCCACAGCCACTGCCGGCGATCGCGCGGCAGCCGGCTCATCGCCATCGCCACCGGCAAGGTCACCGTGCCGTTGCGGATGTCCTCGCCGCGGGCCTTGAGGTCGCCCTGGAAGCCGCGCAGGTTGAGGACGTCGTCGATGATCTGGAAGGCGAGGCCGACCGCCTCGAAGAAGTGGCCGACCGCCGCCACCTGCTCGTCGCTGCCGCCGCCGGCGACCGCGCCCATGCGCGCCAGGCAGCCGGCGGGTGCCGCGGTCTTGAGGCGGTGGCAGGCCAGGATGCGGGCCTCGAGGGCGGCGCCGTCGCCGCTGGCCACCGCCGCCGGCATCAGCGCCGCCATGCCGCCGAGGTCGATGGCCTGGCCGGCGTGGCCGGCGCGCATCGCCGCGAAGTACAGGTCGTACAGCCGCAGCTTGGTCTCGGCCGTCATGTCGTCGCAGAACATCAGGTGCTGGGTGAGGAAGTAGGCCGCGGTCCCGGCGTTGATCGCCACCGGCTCGCCGTGGACGACGTGGCAGGTGGGGCCACCGCGCCGCACCGTCGAGCGGTCCTGGACGTCGTCGATGATGAGCGAGCCGACGTGCAGCAGCTCGGGCATGGCCAGCCACTGCACGAAGCGGCGCGAGTCGCCGCCGACCACGTCGCAGCAGGCCAGGGCCGCGTAGCTGCGCCACGACTTGCCGCCGCGGTCGACGATCTCGCGGATGGGGGCGATCAGGCCGGCCGCCATCGACGGTCCGTCGACGCCGGCCATGTAGTGCTCGAGCTCCTCGCTGGCGATGAGGTCGCGCAGGCGCTCGTAGCCCGGCTCGAGCGGCAGCACCTCGCGCACCGAGCGCCGGACCTGCGTGCCGACGGCGGTGAAGAACTCGTCGAGGGTGTCGATGTGCTCGAAGCCGCTGCGCTCGACGAACGCCTTGCCGGTGACGGCGCGACCCTCGAGCGTGCCGGCGGCCTGGCACCGCCCCTCCCAGAACGCCGGCTTGGAGATGACCGTGATCAGCTCCTGGTCGGGGAAGGCCGCGTCGACCGCGAGGTCGAGCCCGACCGCCGGCGCGCGCAGGCGCCAGCGCACCGGGTACGCGTGGAAGGTGCGGGTGCTGGTCCAGGTCGCGCCCGGCTCGAACGTGAAGTCGGTGACCTCGCGCCGCGTGCCGTCGGGATCGATCACGATGAGCCACTTGCCGACGGTCGTGCGCGCGGCGGCGTCGATGATCTCGTAGGCGCTGAGGTCGGTGCCGTCGTCGAGCTGGGCCGCCACCCAGTTCCACGCCAGGTCGCGCACGCCGGCGCCCTCGCCCAGCGGCGCGGCCGCGGTCGCGCCCGCGCCGGCCCCGACCGGCGCCTCCGGCGGCGGGACGTAGCCGCCGAATTCGTGATCGTACCAGCCCTGGCCGGCGGCCACGGCCGCCGGCTCGCCGTCGAGGGTCACCGTGCCGTCCACGCGGCAGCGCGGCACGAAGTAGTAGAACATCTGCTCGCCGCCGGCGCCGCGCACCACGCCGTCGTCGCCGTGGCGGATCGCCGGCTTCTCGGGGTGGAAGGTCAGGTCGGCGGCGGTGCCGTCGCGGGCGGCGAGGCGCAGCCGGTAGCTGCCGTCGGCCTGGCGGACGAACGTGGCGCCGCCGTAGTCGAGGTCGAGGCGATCGGTGGCGACCACCACCGGGGCGTCGAAGATGCGATCGGGCGTCGGGACCAGGCCGCGCTCGAGGATCTCGGTCATCGCCCGGTTGAGGCGCTCGTCGCGCGAGCCGCGGCCGTTGCGGATGCGCTCGAGGCCGAGCTCGGGAGCGCGGGCGTCGACCCGCGACTCGCCGACGTAGCGCTGGCTGCCCGGATCGGACAGCGCCCACGTCATCGAGTGGGCGTAGGTGATCTCGCCCGAGGCCTCGTCGCGGGCGTCGATGATGCGGAAGAAGGCCGCGAACAGCGAGAGCTCGCGCCCGCCGGTGATGGCGACGTGGGCGTTCACGTACCACCACTCGGTGTCGGCCGGGGCGTGCGGTCGATCGTGCAGGACGAGATCGATCGCGCCGGGGCGGGGCCAGAAGGGGAGTGTCTGGGTCATGGTCCAACCTCTCGCATGATGTTCGGCCCCGACTCGCCGCGCACGGTACACGAGCCGGCCTCGCCCCCGTCCTGTCCCGCGCGCTACAAGGTCTGTCTTGATGTCGCCGTGATGTCGCCCCGGCGCGGCGGCCGGCCCGGGGCCGTGTAGGCTGCCGGCCGTGGGCCGGGCCCTGACCGTCGACGACCTGGCGACGCAGCCGCGCTGGGAGGCGGCCCGCCTCGCCCGCCTGCCCGGGCGCTGCCGCGGCGATCTGGTCGGCCCGTGGGGCGACAACCTGGCGCGGCGCTTCGGCGCCGACGCGGTGACGCGGGTGCGCCGCCGCCTGCCCCCGGCGCTGGCCGACCTGGCCCCGGTCCTGACCGCGCGCGACTGGCTGCCGGCCCACGCCCAGCTCGCGCTGACCGAGGCCATCGTCGACGAGGCGCTGGCCGGCGACGCCCGCGCCCTCTATCCGCTCCTGGTCGAGGACACCCGCGCCGCCCTGGGCCGGGTCGAGCGGACCCTGGTGCGGACGATGGGCGCCGCCCGGGCCCTGGCGCTGGCGCCGCGCAGCTTCGCCCGCACCCACGAGCGCGGCGCGGTCACCGTCGAGACCGAGCGGCGGCGGGCGCGCCTGGTCTTCCGCGGCAGCCCGGCGTTCGCGCACCCGACCTGGCGCCTCCTGCAGCTCATGGCGCAGCGGGTGCTGCTCGAGCTGTGCGGCACCCCGGGCGACGCGGTCGGCGAGGACGCCGGCGACGACGCGTTCGCGGTCGAGGTGCGCTGGTAGCGGCGGCGTCCTCGTCGAGCGTGCCTTCGGACGGATCCCGGATTCGGTCGGCGAGCTTACGGAGCGGACCCGAAGGCGTCAAGGCGCCGCTCCCGTCGCGGCCCGCCGCCCAGGCCGGGGCGGTACCCTGCGGCCGTGCCCGGCCCCATCTTCGCGTTCCTCGCCGACGACCACGCGCGCCTCGACGCGCTCCTGACGCGCGCCACCGCCGCCCCCGATCGGATCGACGCCGAGGCCTACCGCGAGCTCCGCGCCGGGCTCCTCCGCCACATCGCGATGGAGGAGAAGGTGCTGTTCGCGGACGCGCGCGCCCGCCGCGGCGGCGAGCACCTGCCGGTGACGCGCCAGCTCCACGCCGACCACGCCGCGATCGCGTCGATCCTGGTGCCGCCGCCGACCCACGCGCTGATCGCCACGCTGCGCCAGATCCTGGTCGAGCACAACCCGCTCGAGGAGGGGCCGGGCGGCCTGTACGAGGCATGCGAGGCCCTGGCCGGCGCCGAGGTCCCGGCGCTGCTGGCGCGCATGCACGCCATCCCGCCGGTGCGCGTGGCCGAGCCCCTCGACGAGCCGCGGATCCACGAGCACATCGCGCGGATGGTGGCGGCGCGCACGCCGGCCGCCTGACCGCGCGCGGATGGTGGCGGCATGCACGCCGGCCGCCTGACCGCGTCGCCGCGCGCGGCCGCGACGCGAGGCCCGCGGACACGTGACGCCGGGCCGCGCGGGTGTGACGCTGCCCCGGTCGGTCGCGGCCGCAGCGCGCAACCGCCGGTGAGGACTCGCGGATGCCGCCGGCACGCGGGTTGCGAGCGTGCCGCCCGACGGTCGAGGGTCGCCCCCGCCGGCGGTCCGGAGACCGGAGGGTAGATCTTCACATCCAGGCTCGTACTTCTCCTGGGAAACGTCCATGCGCGAACGGCTCCAGCCCCCCTCTCACGGCGAACCGCCCCCGAGCTCGAGCTCCGGAGGCGCCGCCGGCCGCGGCTCGCTGACGGCAGGGATGACAGCCGGCG
The DNA here is from genome assembly GCA_900696455.1 of uncultured delta proteobacterium. GTDB lineage: Bacteria > Myxococcota_A > Polyangia > Haliangiales > Haliangiaceae > UBA2376. The sequence continues at coordinate 217 of CAADGB010000053.1, read as the reverse complement.
CCCCGGCCGAGGCCCGCATCGGCGGCCTGCTCGGCGAGCCGGCGACCGGGGCGGGCGGGGGCGCGGGCGGGGGAGCCGCGACGGCGGGCGGGGACGCGGACGATCCCTTCGGGCTCCACCTCGGCGCCGCGACCATCGCCGCGCCCGCCGCGGCGCTGGCGCAAGCCGCCACGCTCGACGGCGAGGCGGCCGCCGGCGCCGCCGGCGCCGCGCTCGG
>CAADGB010000052.1 GCA_900696455.1 uncultured delta proteobacterium | reverse complement strand
CGCCCAGGACGCCCAGGACGCCCAGGACGCCCAGGACGCCCAGGAAGAGGAGGACGAGGACGACGTCGAGGAGGAGGGCCCGGTCGAGCTGGGCGAGGACGACGACGCCGACGACACCCCCGAGGAGGACTCGGAGCCCACCGGCGGCGGCGACGAGGACGCCGAGCTGTCCGGCGAGGAGGACGACGAGGGCGACGAGGCCGACGAGGCCGACGGCCCCGAGGCCGACGCCGGCGACGAGGAGACCGGGGCGGACCAGGGCGCGGACGCGGCGGCCGGCGGCGCGGGCGGCGCCCACGCGCAGCCCGGCGATCCCCGGCAGGCCGGCGGCGATCCGCAGCCGCTCGACCACCAGCAGGCCGGCGATCCGGCCCAGGGCGAGGCGCAGGCCGAGGCCGAGGCCCAGGAGGGCGAGGGAGCCGAGGGCGAGGAGGCCGCCAGCGACGCCGCCGAGGACGGCGACGACGCGCTCGACCCACCGCCGGTGCTGCCAGCCGACATCCTGAACGGCCGGGCGCTCTTCGACGCGGTCTTCAAGGAGGGCGTGACCCGCGCCGACCTCGAGGCGCTGCTCAACTCGATGCAGACCGGGCTCGAGGCCGCCGCCAAGAACGCCGGCCAGGTCGCCGCCGACACCCTGATCGCGGAGCTGACCAAGAAGGGGGCGGCCTACGACCTCGGGACCAAGGTCGGCTTCGTCGTCGGCATGGTCGTCGCCGAGGTCGTGATCGCCTACTTCACCGCCGGCGCCGGCCTGGCCAAGACCGGCGTCACCCTGACCAAGCTCACCCTCAAGCTGGCCAAGAACCTGCCCCAGCTCGCCAAGGCGCTGAAGGCCGCGGTCCGGGTCCTCAAGCCCCTGCTCGCCGCGTTCCAGAAGCTCAAGAAGGGCATCGGCGCCTGGGCCGGCAAGATCGCCAAGTACGTCGACGACCTGATCGAGTGGGTCACGAAGAACATCAAGAAGATCGTCCAGAAGCTCAAGAACCTGCTCAAGCGGAAGAAGGGGCCGAAGAAGCCGCCCAAGGGCAAGAAGCCGCCCAAGGGCAAGAAGCCGCCCACGAAGAAGCCACCCACGAAGAAGCCACCCAAGAAGAAGCCGCCCAAGAAGAAGAAGCCCAACAAGAAGCGCGACGCCAACCTGCGCCTGGCCGCGATGCGCGGCGCGCAGACCGGCTGGAGCAAGATGAGCTCGCTCGACGGCAAGGTGCACTCGTCGTCGGCGGTCAAGGCCAAGCTCCGCGGCGTCCGCATCGCCCGCGCCAAGGGCGTCGCCGTCAAGCTCTCCCTCAAGAGCCGAGGCTCGGGCTGGAAGGTCAAGGCGGTCGCCTCCAAGAAGCTACGCAAGGCCACCGCCGCCTCGGGCTCGGGCTGGATCACGCGGCCCTACAAGAAGGCGGGCAAGTCCTACGCCTACAAGAGCCACGCCAAGCTCCACCGTTCGATCATCGACGAAGCGGTCCGGGCGATGCAGAAGGTCGCCGCGGGGCTCGGCGAGAACGACTCCAACGTCTACACCCGCTTCCGCGAGGCCGAGAAGCGCGAGGAAATCGAAGGCCAGAAGAAGATCAAGCTCGGAGGCGTCACCTTCAAGATCACGCTCGAGAAGAAGGCCGAAGCCGAGGAGGACGGCGAGCTCGAGACCCAGTTCATCATCACGCCGAACGCGACGACCCGCAAGGCAGGCCTCAAGTACCCCAAGCCCCACCCGTCTCGGTTCGTCGTCACGCGCGAAGGCAAGCACTTCCTCAAGGACAAGTACCGAGGCAAGAAGCTGCGCAAGAAGTTCTACGGCAAGTGGAGGACGTCGACGTATCAATGGCGCGACGAGATGCTCTCGAAACCACGCGCCAACGGCGGCCTGCGCCACCCGACCCAGCACGACATGTACTGGTGGAACGGGAGCTACTACAAGAACGCCGGCAAGACGATGGCTTCCCTCGACCATACGACCCCGGTCGCGACCCACTGGAACTCGACAGGCCGCCGCTCCACGCAGGATGTCCGGCTGGCCTTCTACAACGACACCAGCAAGCTCGAGGTCATGCCGTTTGACAAGAACAGCGGCGAGGGCGACAAGGGAGAAGGTGGATACGAGCCGACCGTAACCATGAAGTTCCGTGGTCCCGGAGAGTAGACATGGCGACCTTCTCCGTTTCCCATCCGCATCTGCTGGAGGCGAAGCACCCGACGCTCCGCGTGTTCGTGACCCGCGACCAGATCGACGATCTCGGAAGCGGCACGGTGGCCTTCGCGCAGCAGCTCCTCGACGACCTCGATCTCGCGACGAGTGCACGCACCTGTGTCGTCACGCCCTTCCGGAGTCAGTACTTCAGCGGATTCCCGGACGATCCGAACTGGCAGGACGCCTGGCCGATCGCCTGGCAGGTCGATATCGGACTGACCACGGCGCCGCGCATCCCCAGGTACGATGACGCCGAGATCGAGACCAGCGCCACCGATGACAGCTTCCGGCGCAGCCAGCACTACCTGCGCGCGTCCGCGTTTCGTTGTGTGGTGATCGGCGACTTTCGCCGCAAGCCGCAGCTCGAGAGGGCCGAGGCCCAGCTCCGCAAGCTCGATTGGAAAGCCCTCGCTGGTGCATCCACCGTCGAGGCGCCGGTCCTACGCCGCGGTACCTGGATGGGGCGAGGCCCGCAGCTTCAGGTCGACCTTGGCGTGTTCCCCGCAAGCTTCTACGAGGCGGGTGCAACCTACGCGAAGAAGCACGTGGAAGCGTTGCGCGCCGCGGGGGCCTGCGTGAACGTCGAGGACATCGAGGACTGGGTCGACTGACCCGTCAGTCGCGGCGGCCCTGGAGGCGGATGAGCTCGGCCATGTCCTTCTGGCCGAAGGGGTTGTCGATGAGGAGCACGGCGCCGTCGCCGGCGTCGGTCTCGTCGAGGACGATCTCGAGGGCGCGGCGGGCGCCGATGAGGCCGGTGGCGCGGCCCGGCGCCTCGAGCGCGAAGTCGGAGACCCCGGCGGCGAGGGCGACGTCGCGCATCCAGCGCACGTCCTTGCGGACCTCGGCGTCGCCGTAGCCGGCCGAGGCGCCGACCCCGAACAGCATCAGCCGGGTGAAGCCGAGGCGGCGGCCGGGCGGCATCATCAGGGTCTCGCCGCGCTCGCCGCGGAGCCGGCCCTGCTTGAGGAGGCGGGTGAGGCGGCCGCACAGCCGCCAGTCGGCCAGGCCGGCGGCGCCGCGCAGCGGGCGCTCGTCGGAGAAGATGGGCAGGAGCAGGGCGTCGTGGCGGCCCTCGTCCCACCTGGCCAGATCCAGCGGCAGGAGCGAGAGCTTCATCCCCCCGGGCCCCGGCCGTCGCCCGCGCCGTCGTCGCCGCTCGCCGCGCCGTCGCCGTCGCCGCCGGTCACCGCGCCCGCGCCACCGTCGCCGCTCGCCGCGCCCGCGCCACCCTCCCCAACCTCGCCACCGTCGGCGGCCCCGCCGTCGCCGCCCGGCGCGTCGTGGCGCTCCAGGCCGTGCGCCACCCGGTCGAGGACGCCGTTGACGAAGGCCGCCGACTCGGCGGTGCCGAAGCGCTTGGCCAGCTCCACCGCCTCGTTGATCACGACCCGGATCGGGGTCTCCGGCACGTGGAGGAGCTCGCCGGCGGCCAGGCGCAGGATGTTGCGGTCGACTCGGGCCATGCGCTCGAGGCGCCAGTTGCGCGAGGCCGCGCCGATCGCGCGGTCGATCGCGGCCGGATCCGCGGTCGCCGCCCGCACCAGCACCTGGGCGAACTCGCGGGCCAGGGGATCGACGTCGAGCTCGAAGCGCTCGCCGTAGGAGGTCACCGCCTCGTCGGCGCTGGCGGCCTCGCCGCCGCCGCCGCCGTCGCGGGCGAACAGCACCTGGAGGGCGAGGGCGCGGGCCTTGCGCCGGGAGCCCAGGCTCACGCGCCGCTCGCCAGGCGCCCGCGCAGGGACGCCAGCTCGATCGCCGCCATCGCCGCGTCGAAGCCCTTGTTGCCGGCCTTGCAGCCGGCGCGCTCCAGCGCCTGCTCGATGGTGTCGGTGGTGAGCACGCCGAAGACCACCGGCACGTCGCTGCCCGCGGCGGCCGCGGCCACGCCCTTGGCGGCCTCGCCGGCCACGTAGTCGAAGTGCGGGGTGGCGCCGCGGATGACCGCGCCCAGCGCGATCACGGCGTCGAAGCCGCCCCGCGCCAGCACCCAGCGCACCACCTGCGGCAGCTCCCAGGCGCCCGGGCAGCGGACGATCGTGACGGCGTCGCCGCTGCCGCCGGTGCGGGTGATGGCGTCGAGCGCGCCGGCGATGAGCGGCTCGACGACGAGCGCGTTGAAGCGGCTGGCGACGATGGCGACGCGCAGCCCGGCCGCGGAGAGCTGACCTTCGAGCACGGTGGGCATGGGGTGGACCAGCTTATCCCACGTCCGCGGCCGGCGCGCGACGCCCGGGCCCGCGCGGCGGAATCGGCACCCGCTCGACCACGGTGATGCCGAAGCCCTCGATGCCGACGATGCGCCGGTCGTGGTTGGACATGAGGCGGATCTGGGACAGGCCGAGGTCGGCCAGGACCTGGGCCCCCAGGCCGAAGTCGCGCAGGGCCTCGCTCGACTGGTCGGGGCGGACCACCCCGCCCCCGCCCTTGCCCGCCACCAGCTTGTCGAAGCTGCGGGCCAGGCTGGCGCGGCCGCGGGCGTGGACGTAGAGGAAGACGCCGCAGCCGGCGTCGTCGATGGCGCGCAGCGCCGCCTCGACGTCGGGGCGGACGGCGAACGGATCGGCCACCGGATCGAGGGCCGCCACCCGCACCAGCACCGGGCCGGTCGCCGCCGCCGGCTCGCCCCGCACCAGCGCCAGGTACTCGGTGTCCTCGACCTCGGTGTCGTAGAGGTAGGCGCGGAACGGCTCGCCGGGGCCGAGCCAGCCCGGGCGCAGGCCGCCCTCGTTGCGGCGGCGCACGATCTGCTCGCGCTCGAGGCGGTAGGCGATGAGGTCGGCCACCGAGCAGATGACGAGGCCGTGCTCCGCGGCGAGCTGCTCCAGCTCCGGCATGCGCGCCATCTCGCCGTCGTCGCGCATGATCTCGCAGATGACCCCGGCCGGCTTGCACCCGGCGAGCCGGGCCAGGTCGACCGAGCCCTCGGTCTGGCCGGTGCGGACCAGGACCCCGCCCTTGCGCGCCCGCAGCGGGAAGACGTGCCCGGGCGAGACCAGGTCGTCGGGGCGGGCGCCGTCGGCGATCGCGGCCAGGATCGTCGTCGACCGATCGCGGGCCGAGATGCCGGTCGACACCCCGTGGCGGGCCTCGATCGAGACCGTGAACGCGGTACCGAGGCTGGCCCGGTTGTCGCGGACCATCATCGGCAGCTCGAGGCGATCGCTGAGGGCGCCGTCCATGGCCAGGCAGATGAGGCCGCGGCCGTGGCGGGCCATGAAGTTGATGGCCTCGGGCGTGACCTTCTCGGCCGCGAACACCAGATCGCCCTCGTTCTCGCGATCCTCGTCGTCGACCATGATGACCATCCGGCCGGCGCGGATGGCGTCGAGGGCGGCGGCGACGCGGGCGGTGGGGGTGGCGAGCTGCTGCGGCATGGACGACCTCCGGTTCACGAGCCAGGCGGGCGGTAGCCGCCCAGGAGCTTCTCGACGTACTTGCCGATCACGTCGACCTCGAGGTTGACCGGGTCGCCGGGGCGGCGCGCGCCCAGCGTCGTGTGCTGGGCGGTGTGGGGGATGATCGCGACGTCGAAGCCGGCGTCGTCGACGCGGTTGACGGTCAGGCTGACACCGTCGACCGCGATCGAGCCCGTCTCGACGACGTAGCGCAGGAGCGCCGGCGCGGCGGCGAAGGTGAGCACCAGGTTGGCGCCGAGCTCGCGGCGGGCCACCAGCTCGCCGGTGCCGTCGACGTGGCCGGCGACCAGGTGGCCGCCGAGGCGGGCGCCGGCGGCCAGGGCGCGCTCGAGGTTGAGCCGGGTGCCCACCCGGACCCGGCCCAGGGTGGTGCGGGCCAGGGTCTCGGCCCCGGCCAGCACGGCGTAGGTGTCGCCGGCGGTCCCGGTCACGGTCAGGCACACGCCGTCGTGGCTCACCGACTCGCCGAGCGCCAGGTCGGCCGGGGCGATGGCCTGGGGGCGGACGGTCAGGACCAGGGCGTCGCTGCGACGGTCGGCGCGGGCGACGGTGCCGAGGTCCTCGACGAGGCCGGTGAACACCCGCACCGTGTACCACGCGGGCGGCGCCCCGGACATGTCCCCGGCTTACCGCCGGCCCGCGGTTGCGCGCCGGGGACGGATCGGGCACGGTTCTCGCCACGAGCGCGCTGCGCGGGCCGGGGTTCGTCGCCGCCGCGCGCCGGGGGAAGCCAATGGCGAAGCTGAATCAGATCCTGGCGATCGAGAAGGGCATCAAGACCCGTGTCTACGCCGAGTTCACCGACCTGCACCAGGCCACGCAGAAGCCGGCCCTGATGAACGGGTTCCACAAGTCGTACCAGCCGCGCGACGAGGACGGCGAGACCTACCCGTCCGAGAGCCAGAAGGTCCAGCACAGCGCGACCGAGGTGCTCGAGCGGGTCGCCCGCTCGCTGACCGAGCTGTTCGACATCACGGCCACCAAGGACTGGGCCAACTGCAGCGCCCGCGCCGACGTCGTGATCGACGGCCGGACGCTGCTCGCCGGCGTGCCCGCGACCTACCTCCTGTTCCTGGAGAAGCAGCTCGGCGACCTGGCCACGTTCGTCGGCAAGATGGCCGAGCTCGATCCGGGGAGCGACTGGAGCGTCGACCCCGGCACCGGGCTGTTCAAGACCGAGCCGACCGCCACCCAGCGCACCCGGAAGGTGCAGCGCCCGATCGTCCTCTACGACGCCACCGAGCACCACCCGGCCCAGACCCAGCTCATCACCGAGGACGTGATCGCCGGGCAGTGGACGACCGTGAAGTACTCGGGCGCCATCCCGGCGCCCCGCAAGAAGCAGCTCCTCGGCCGCATCGAGAAGCTGTCCAACGCCGTCAAGTTCGCGCGCGAGCAGGCCAACGCCGCCGAGGCGCCGGAGCAGAAGCTCGCGAGGGAGGTGTTCGACTACCTGTTCGCCCCCTGACTCGATTCCCGCATGGGAGACAAGCTGAGACTGAGACTCAAGCTCACCGGAGCAGCCAGTCACGACGTGGAGGGTCGAATCCTCCCGGGACCACCGCCTTGCGGCCCCGTGGCGAAACGGTAGACGCAGGCTCGCGCGAGCGGGTCGGTCGCGACGGTTGACGCAAGCTGAAGCTATCTCCCAGGCTCAAACCGCCGAGCGCGCCATCTCTCCCGCGGTCGCATGGCCCAAGATGCCGGTTCGAATCCGGTAGCCGGCTCCACTGTGCCGGCTTTGACTAACGGCAAGTCGTGGGCACGAAGATCTGAGCGATCGCACCTGCCGTTGGCGCGCGAACCCGGCACCTGCGCGGGGTTCCGCGCAGTCCGACCCCCGGAGCCGGGTACAGCTCCGGGGGTCACTATTTTCGGCGCGCGCGGCCCGCGTCAGCGCGGCGTCGCCGCGCACGCCTTGCAGCGCGGATCGTCGGGGCCGGTGATGTCGCCCCCGCCCCGCTTCAGCGCCACCGCGGTGCCGAGCGCCGCCACCACCGACAGGAGGATCGCGGCCAGGATCCACATGCCCCGCCGCGACCGCAGCTCGGGAACCGGCGCCTCGTCGTCGGCCGGCGCCTGCGTGACCTGGGTGTTGTCGTCGTCGCCGGCCTCGGGCTCGTCGGCCGCGGCGTCCGGGGCCGCGGTGAAGACGTGCAGCGAGCGCGCGCCGATCTGGCCCTTGGCGAACAGCTCGATGTCGAACAGGCCGACGACCTCGGTCGAGCTGCCGGGCTCGAGGTTGATGACGAGCTTGGACACCGAGCGCAGGACGCTGACCAGACCGAGGCCGGCGCCGCCGACCTTCTGCTCCATCTCCGGCGTGCTCGAGCGCGCCTTGAGCAGGTACTGCATGGCGCGCTCGCGCGACAGCGAGCCGCCGCCGTCGCGCACCGACAGGCCGAAGTAGCGGCCGGTCGAGCCGTACTGGACCTCGATGGGCTCGACCTCGGGGAGCTGGACCAGCTCCTTGAGCGTCTTGTCGCGGTAGCGCTCCTTGCCGCTGGCGTCGACCGGGGCGTGGTAGAGCGCGTTCATCATCAGCTCGTCGGCGACGGTCTGGATGCGCTCGCGTACCGGGCCGCGGACGCCGGCCAGGGTCGCGTACTGCAGGAGCGCGTCGATCGCCTTGTTCTTGTCGGCGTAGCTCTTCACCACCATCGAGAAGCTGGTGACGCCCCACGGGAAGTACTTGTTGAGGCCGAAGATGTTGCCGCGCAGCGCCTTGGTGGCGCTGGCGATGAACTCGTCGGCGTCGAAGCGGTCGCCGTGGCTCATGACGCTCACCACGCGGGCGTCGCCGAACAGCGGCAGGTCGTCGGTGATCTTGTGATCGTCGCCGACGATGTAGATCACCGGGATGGCGGCCGGCAGCCGGGCCTGGAGGCCGGCCGGGGGCTTGTCGCGAGCGTCGATGATGACGAGGTCGGGCTTGCGCTCGCCGTCGAAGACCGCCAGGTCCTTGCCGAAGCTGGCGGTCGACGCGGTCGACGCGGTGACCCGCTGGACCTCCCGCTTGAGGCGGTTGTCCGCGGTGAGGACGGTCATGTGGTGGCGGAGCATCGAGGATCTCGGCGCGAGCGGCGGGGCGGGCGGAGCGAGGCGGGGGTCGGGGCGCGGCCGGTCACTTCTTGGGCGGGATGATCGCGGTCTGGCCGGTCACCGGGTGGCTGCGGGTCGGCGACAGCGACGGCAGCCCGCTGCCGGAGGCGCCCGCCGCCGGCTCGGCCTTGTCGGCCTTCGCGTCCGCCTTGTCGGCCTTCGCGTCGGCCTTGTCGGCCCTGGGCTCGTCGCGGCCGCCCGGCTTGCCGCCCTTGCCCAGCTTCTCGGCCAGCTCGAGGCGCTCGCGCACCATCGTGGTCTCCTTGTGGTCGGCCTCGTGGCGGGCGATCTCCTCGCGGCGCAGCTTGATCTCGGCCTCGAGATCCGCGATCTCGGCCCGCAGCGAGGCGACCCGGCCCTGGAGGTCGTCCTGGCGCCGGATCGCGTCCTTGATGATCGTGGGCAGGTGGATGCCCACCGACTCCAGCGAGAACTTCACGACCTGGACCACCAGCTCGATGTTCTCGCTGGGCAGCGTACGCATCAGCTCGATGGCCTTGTCGATGCCGTAGTCGTCGACCTCGGGCGGCGGCGGCGCGGCGGCGGCGCGGGCGGGCGCCGGGGACGACGCGGGCGCGGGAGCCGCGGCCGGCGCCGTG